>NZ_LSKQ01000214.1 GCF_001557115.1 Erythrobacter sp. CCH5-A1 | reverse complement strand
CCCGCCCCGCCCGCTGCCGCCGCGCGCGCCGATGCGGCTGGCAAGGCGCTCCCCGAGCTTGAAAAAATCCCCACCAGCCTCCCGCAGCTGGCCTACGAGTATGATTACCGCTGGAAGCTGGAGGCGGCCGAAATCGGCTCGCTCCAGCGCCGCCACGCCCTGCTGTGCGAGCAGCAAGGCCCGGCCACCTGCCAGATCATCGGCATGACCAAGACCGGCGCCGAGGACAGCGAGGTCGAGGGTGTGCTCGAAATGGCGGTCGCCACGCGCCAGGCCCGCGCGTTCGGCGCATTGCTCGAGGACGAGGCGCTCGATGCAGGGGCCGAACAGGTTTCGGCCGAAATCTCTTCCGAAGAGCTCTCCAAGCAGATCGTCGACACCGAGGCCCGCGTGCGCGCCCGCTCCGAATTGCGCGACCGGCTGACGGATGTGCTGCGCACCCGCAAGGGCAAGGTCGAGGAATTGGTCGAGGCCGAACGCAGCCTCGCCCAAGTCAACGAGGAGGTCGATCAGGCGAAGAGCTGGCTCAGGGACATGGGCGGCCGCGTCGCCTACAGCCGCGTCACCGTGCGCTACGAGACCGGCGAGGGTGCGGGCGGCAATTTCCTGCGACCGGTAAAGGGCGCACTCGGATCGCTGGGCTCCATCTTCGGCGTGATTGCGGCGCTGCTGATTCTCGCGGGCGCGGTGGCGTTGCCGCTCGGCGCAGGCTGGTGGGTGCAGCGCGCGGTGCGTCGCCGCTTCGCTGCCGCCAGCCCCGCGCCAGCGGCCGAGGCGCCCAAGGCCTCCTGATCCTCGGCTCGCCGCGCAGGCCCCGCGCTCTGCCGTGCCGGGCGGAACACGGGGCCACGCGGCGGACTAGTCCCGGGGCACCCATCCAACAGGAGAGCCCCATGCAACGCGTCCTCATCATCGCCACCGACGGTTTCGAACAGTCCGAACTGATGGAACCCAGGCGCCTGCTGGAAGAGGCCGGGGCCGAGGTCACCCTCGCCAGCCTCAAGCCCGGCGACATCAAGGGCTGGGACCAGAAGGACTGGGGCGAGAGCGTCGGCGTCGATCTGGTGATCGGCGACGTCGCAACCGAGGATTACGACGCGCTGCTGCTCCCCGGCGGGCAGATGAACCCCGATATCCTGCGCATGGAGCACAAGGTGATCGAGATCATCCGCGAATTCGACGCCGAGCAGAAGCCGATCGCGGCGATCTGCCATGCGCCCTGGTTGCTGGCCGAAGCGCAGCTCATCGAGGGTCGCACGCTCACCGGCTGGCCCTCGATCCGCACCGATCTCGCCAATGCGGGCGCTGCGGTGGTCGACGAGGAAGTGGTGATCGACGGCAATCTCATCACCAGCCGGAAGCCCGGCGACATCCCCGCCTTCACCCAGGCACTGATGGCCGCGCTCGACATGGTGCCCGCCGACTGAACGGCGACGGCGCGCGCCTACATCTTGCGCGCGTCGGCGCTCGTGGCGGGGATGGTGACGGTGAGGCCGTCCATCTCCGCCGTCAGCTCGATCTGGCACGACAGACGCGAGGTGCGCCGCGCACCGGCGGCGAAATCGAGCATGTCCTCTTCCTCCTCGGCCGCCGGCGGCAGACGGTCGAACCATTCGGCGGCGACGATCACGTGGCAGGTCGAGCACGCCATCTGCCCCTCGCAGGTGCCTTCGAGCGGGAGCCCTGCAGCCTGACCTACGCGCAGCAGGTTGTCGCCCGCTTCTGCCGTAGCGGCGACCGGCTTGCCGCTCGGGTCGATGAAGGTGATGGCGATGCTCACAGGCCTTGTTCCCTTGCGGCGGCGTTGATCGTGGCGGCGGCGGATTCGAGCTCAGCAAGGCTGGTATAGCGCCCGAAACCGAGGCGGATAGAGGACTTTGCCTGGGCGTCGGTGAGCCCGATGGCGCGCAGCACGTGGCTCGGCCGGCCCGATCCGGAGGCGCAGGCAGAACCGGCGGAGAACATGATCTGGCGGCAGTCGCTCATAAGGCGGGCGACGTCGAGGCCATCGCGCCGGATGTTGAGATTGCCGTGCCAGCGATGCTCGGCGCTGCCGTTCAGGGTCCAGCCGTCGAACAGGTCGCGCGCGCGGTGCCACAGGGATGCCGCATGGGCCGCATCCTCCTCCATCCGCGCAGCCGCAAGTGCTGCCGCCGCGCCAAAGCCCGCAACCAGCGCGGGCGAGAGCGTGCCCGAGCGCAGGCCTTGTTCCTGTCCGCCGCCATGGGTCTGGGCATAGAGCCCTACCCCGTCCCGCACCCACAAGGCACCGATGCCCTTGGGGCCGTGGAGCTTGTGCGCAGAAACCGCGATCATGTCGGCATTGGCGGGTGGAGCGAGCTTGCCCGCGCCCTGCACCGCATCGCACAGGAAATATCCGCCCGCAGCATGGACCGCCTCCGCCAATTCCTCGACCGGCTGGATCGTCCCGATCTCGTTATTGACCTGCATCAGGGCGGTGAGCTGCATGCCCTCAGGGATCACCGTATCCGCCGCGACGAGACCGTCGCCGTCGACCGGCAGCACCAGCATCTCGGTGGTGTCGCGCATGGCGTGGCCGCAATCGAGCACTGCGGCGTGCTCGATGGGCGAGACCGCGATGGCATTGGTGCCGTCGCCCCGCGCGATACCCTTGATCGCGAGGTTGATCGCCTCGGTCGCGCCCGAGGTGAAGATCACTGTGCCCCCGGGAGGGAACAGCGCTGCGACCTGCGCGCGCGCGGTCTCGATCGCGGCGGCGGCCATGCGGCCCATGCGGTGGGGCGAATGGGGATTGCCGAAGCTGTCGCTCTCCGGCCCGCCGAGCCAGCGCAGCATCGCCTCGCGCGCTTCGGGGGCGAGCGGGGTGGTGGCCTGGTAGTCGAGGTAGATCATGCGAGCGACTCCCAGGCCGCGGCGAACCGCTCCAGTTCTTGCGGCGTGGTCGACCAGCCGAGACTCACCCGGATCGTGCGCGCGGCCACATCGTCGGGGACGCCGAAAGCATCGAGCACGCGGCTTTTCTTCAAGGTGCCCGAGGAACACGCGCTACCGGCCGATACCGCTAAGCCCATGGCGTCGAGCCGGATCAGGAGAGACTGCGCGCTCATGGTGGGGTGGGCGACGGCGATGATGTGCGAAGACTGCGGACCGAGGGCAATCGCCTCGCCCGCGGCCCAGACCGCCTGCCGGAAATCGAGGCGCTCGCCCTCGCTGGTGGCCCAGCTCTCCAGCCCGCCCGCCTCCAGCGCGGCGGCCATCCCGAGCGCGCCGGGCAGGTTTTCGGTGCCCTGACGATAACCGCGTTCATGCCCGCCGACCGGGTCGAGCAGCGCAAAGTCGCACACCAGCAGCGCCCCGACTCCGATCGGCCCGCCGAACTTGTGGGCGCTGACGACGATCATGTCGGCATCGGGCAGCGGCAGCTTGCCGGCGCTCTGCGAGCAATCTGCGAGCACCACCCCGCCCGCCTCGCGCACCCGGCGCGCGAGGTCATGGCTGTGCTCGGAACGCGCATCGAGCATCTGCGTCCCGGTCTCGGAGTTCAGCGACTGGAGCGCAAAGATCGCCCCACCCTCGCCGAGCGCCTCGGCCAGCGCCGTGAAGTCGGGCTCGGCGCCGAAGGCGGGTATGGGAATTACGGTCGCATCCGGCGCCGCGCGGAATACCGCATCATGCTCCACCGCGCTGACGATCCGGCGCTTGGCCTTCGCGCGGTTCAGCGCGATCCACAGCGCCTCGCTCGCGCCGCTGGTGAAGATCAGCTCCCCACTCCACTCCAGTGCCCGCTTAATCCGCTCGCGTGCATCCTCGAGCAGGTGCCTCGCCTTCCGGCCCTCGGCATGGGGGCTCGAAGGGTTCGCCCACAGGCGAAACCCCTCCTCCATCGCCGCCCGCGCCTCGGGGCGCAGGGGGGAGGTGGCGGCATGGTCGAGATAGACCCGTTCCGGAATGGCTCTTGTCCCCGTAAGAAATTGCGGTTTTCGCGAGTGACCCTATATAGGCCGCACAATTTTCGGCGCCACCCGGCGCTGGCGCACAATGATCTAGGGTTCACCGATGCCGTCCGTCATCTTTCCCGGCCCCGAGGGCCGTCTCGAAGGCCGTTTCTCCCCGCCCCCGCGCCCGCGCGCGCCGGTGGCGATGATCCTCCATCCGCACCCCGAAGGCGGGGGGACGATGAACGACCGGATCGTCCAGCGGCTCTACAAGACCTTCGCCGACCGCGGCTTTGCGACGCTGCGCTTCAACTTCCGCGGCGTGGGGCGCAGCCAGGGCAGCTTCGACAGCGGCGTGGGCGAACTGTCCGACGCGGCGAGCGCATTGGACTGGGTGCAGTCGATCCACCCCGAGGCGCAGAGCACCTGGATCGCGGGCTACTCCTTCGGTGCTCTCATCGGGATGCAGCTGCTGATGCGCCGCCCCGAAGTGCGCGGCTTCATCTCGGTCGCGCCTCCCGCCAACATGTACGACTTCAGTTTCCTCGCCCCCTGCCCCGCCAGCGGCATCTTCGTGCAGGGCGCGGCCGACACGGTGGTGCAGCCGGGCGCGGTGCAGAAGCTGGTCGACAAGCTGCGCACCCAGAAGCACATCACCATCCACCACGAGGAGATCCCGCGCGCCAACCACTTCTTCGAGAACGAACTCGAAGAACTGATGCGCTCGGTGGACAATTACCTCGATTTCCGCCTCTCGCCGGATTGCCCGATTAAATAAGCGCGCCCGCCTCCGCGGGCACGTCCTCGGTGCGATCTTGTGTTCCGCATCGCATCCGCGACGCGAAATCCTCGCTCACGCGGCCTTGAGGCCGGGTGTCCCGCCTGCGGCGGTTCAGCTTCGCTTCCGCTGCGGGCGCGCGGTCGCGCTTGCGGTCGCTAGCGCGACCGAAATCACTGCTTCCCAATCGACTCGCGCTGGTCCGGCCCGCCGCAGGACGGGCCGCCAGGCCGACCGGCCGCCCCCAGGCGCCCGGAGCGTAGAGGAGGAACAGCGCCGAGGACGAACGCGCGGACGCGCGTTCGCACCCAAACACTCCATTTCTCTATTGAAATGATTGAAAAAAATACAGTCTTGAAAAACAACGTGAAATATCTTCGCGCCTAGCAAAAGTCATAGTACTCTCGCAAGTGAGCGGGGCCGGGATGCCATGCTTGCGAAAGGTGCTCCGGCCACCGCTCCCACATTGATGGAGAGAGGAGCTCTTGCATGACTTATGCTTCTGCCAGTCGCCGCCCCAATGCCCCCGCGCTCGCGGGCGCGCTGACCATTCCCGGTGCCGTCGGCGCCCTGCTTATCGTCGGCCTCGCGGTGACGGTGACCCCCAATCCCCCGCGGCCTAATCCCACGGCGACCCCGATCGCCGAAGTCCCCTTGCCGCCGCCCCCGCCGCCTGTGGACGAAAAGCCGCGCGCCGAGACCAAGACCACCACCACCACCACCCCCGTGATCGATCGTCCCGTGACGCCCATACCGCCGATCAATCCGCCAATCATCTTCGACGGGCCGATCGACCTGGGCCCAAAGACTCCGGTCACCGAGGGCCCGATCGTGATCGGCACCCCCGGCACCAGCGCCACCCCCGCATCGCTCTACGATCCGGTCGGCGCCAAGGCCAAGGGCAACCCCGGCAACTGGGTGACCAATGACGACTACCGCCCGCGCTGGATTCAGGAGGAGCTTTCGGGCACCGCGCGCTTCACGCTCCAGATCGACGCGCGCGGCAAGGTGACGGGGTGCAGCATCACCCGTTCGACCGGCCATGCGGCGCTCGACATCGCGACCTGCGACCTCGTCAGCAAGCGCGCCCGCTTCGATGCGGCGCGCGACAGCAACGGCAAGCCGGTCGCGGGGACCTGGTCTAGCTCGGTGACCTGGCGGATTCCGGAATAGGAGTGCTTTGCCGCCGGGGAGGGCTACCCCCTAGCCCTCTCCGGCGGCCTCTTTGACCTGCTCGATCGGCGCCTTGCCGCCGGGTGTCGGCAGCGTCCAGATCAGCACGTTGACCACCGCGATCACCGCCAGCAGCACCATCAGCGCGGGGTTCTTCGTCTGGCCCGTGCGCCGCCACAGCACGAAGGCCCCGGCTACCAGCGCGAAGGCGGCCAGCATGACGATGGCGAGCACGATGTCGGTCATGGCGTTATACTTCGCTCCGGTTTGTCAGACCCTTGCGACAATGGCGTCACATGCGCGTCACGGCGGGGGAACATCGCGGGCCTAGCCTCGGTATGGATCACCGCGAACCAGCGGCACGAGGGAGGCTATGATGGGTATTTTCACGTCGATCAAGAACGCGATCTGGGGCGAGACTAAGGCAGCCGCCGCGCCCGCACCTGCGCCTGCCGCCACCCCCGCGCCCGCCGCTGCCCCCGCTGCGCCTGCCGAGCCCGAGCCGCTCACCGAGGCCCAGCTCCACGCCCACATCGGCGCGCTGCCCGATGCGGACAAGTTCAACTGGCAGACCTCGATCGTCGATCTGATGAAGCTGGTCGGCCTCGATCCCTCCTTCGAAAACCGCAAGGAACTCGCGGGCGAACTCGGCATCGAGGGCTACGAAGGCACGGCCGAGCAGAACATCGCGCTCCATCACGCGGTGCTGAACCTGCTCGCGCTCGAGGGCGGCAAGGTCGGCGGGATGCTCGCCGACTGAGCCGGCCGGCCCGCGCCCCGCATTGACTTGGGCGACAGCCGCCGCCTAACCTCGCGGGCATGAGAGAGAGCACCGCCGCAATCACCCGCCGCCAGACCCTTGCCGGGCTGGCGGGCGCCTCCACCCTTGCCCTGCTGCCGGCCTGCGCCGCCAAGCCGGCACCCGCGGCCGCCAGCACTGCGAAGAGCACCGCGCTCGCGGGCCTCGCGCCCGACGCGGCGCTCGAGCGGGTGGCCTATGCCATGCTTGCCCACGAGCCGGGCCGCGCCACCGGCCTCGGCGTGGACACCGGCGAATATGCCGCGTGGCGATCGACCTTCGGCACCGGCGGGGCCGAGGGCCGCGCGGCTTATGCCGCAACGCTCAAGGAACTGGTCTCCGAGGTGAAGGCCTACCCCAAGGACGGCCTCACCAGCGACCAGCAGATCGGTTTCGAGGTGGTCGAGACCGCCTTTGCCAGCGCGCTCGAGGGCATGGCCAAGCCCTATGGCGACGTCGCGGTCGGCAGCTGGCGCAATGCGCCCTATGTCGTGATCCAGAACGTCGGCGGCTATATCGATCTGCCGCGCTTCTTCGGCTCGAGCCAGCCCCTGAAGAGCCCCGAGGACATCGGCCCCTACATGACCCGCCTTGCCGAAGTCCCCGCGCTGCTCGACGGCGAGCTCGAGCGGATCAGGGACGCGCGCGGGCAAGGGTTGGTGCCGCCTGCCTTCCTGCTCGACAAGGCGATCGCGCAGATGGAGGCGAGTATCGCGGCGGCGGGCGAAAGCTATGCCGGGCCGCTCGCCGCGAGCGGCATCGCCGGCGCCGACACCGCCGCCGCGCAGGCGGAGCGCATCGCCGCGAGCGGCATCGTCCCCGCGCTGGAGCGCCAGCTCGCCGAGCTCAAGGTCCAGCGCGCCGCCGCCAAGGATGCGGCCGGCATGTGGGCCCAGCCGGAGGGCGAGGCCTATTATGACTGGGCGATCCGCGCCTCGACCACCACGAGGCTGACCCCCGACGAGATCCACCAGCAGGGTCTCGACGAATTGAAGGCGCTCTACGCGCGGATGGACCCGATCCTGCGCGAGATCGGCTACACCAAGGGCTCGGTCGGCGAACGCATGCGCGCGCTCAGCGCCGATCCGCGTTACCAGTTTGCCGAAGGCGACAAGGGCCGCGCCGAGATCCTCGCCTTCATCAACGAGCGGGTCGGGTGGATCAAGACGCAGATGCCGCGCGCCTTCAACCGGCTGGTCGACCCGCCTTTCGAAGTCCGCCGCCTGCCGCTCGCCGAGGAGCCGGGCGCGCCGGGGGCTTACGGCGGCGCGGGCAGCAAGGACGGGTCGATCCCGGCGCGGATGTGGATCAATCTCAGGACCACCGATCTCCACCGCAAGTATGATCTGGCGGACCTTGCCTTCCACGAAAGCATTCCCGGCCATGTGTGGGAAGGCGAGTTCTCCAACCGCCTGCCGCTGATCCGCTCGATCCTCGCCTTCAACGCCTTTTCCGAAGGCTGGGCGCTCTATGCCGAACAGCTCGCCGACGAGCTGGGCGCCTATGACGAATTCAAGGTCGGGCGGCTGGGATACCTCCAGTCCCTCGCCTTCCGCGCCTGCAGGCTGGTGGTCGACACGGGCCTGCACGCCAAGCGCTGGACGCGCGAACAGGGCCGGCAGTTCTTCGTCGAGGAAAACGGCTCGAAGGTCGAGGAGGTCGCCAGCGAGGTCGATCGCTACTGCTCCTGGCCGGGGCAGGCCTGCGGCTACAAGATCGGCCATTCCGAGATCGTCAAGAACCGCGCCCGGGCGCAGGCCGAGCTGGGGGCGAAATACGACCTCAAGGGCTTCAACACCGCCGTGGTGCTGGGTGGCAACGCGCCCTTGAGCGTGATGGCCAACACGGTGAGCCGCTACATCGCGGGAGCCAAGGCGTGAAGCGCGCGTGCGCAGTTGCGGCGCTCGCCGTCGCCACGTTGGCCGCACCGGCACATGCGGGAATAGCCTACGACACCGAGGAAACCTGCCCGGTCGGCGGCGAGAAATTCACCTACACCACCACCGCCAGCTACACGGTCTTCGGCCAGCGGCCAGACGGCAAGCCCTATGGCAGTTGGCGCTTCCCGCTCGCCATGCCCGAGTGCCCCTCCAACGCACTGGTGGTCTACCGCGAGTTCAATCGCGAGGAGATCCCGGCGCTCGCCGCGCTGGTCGCCTCGCCCGAATATCAGGCGCTGCGCGGCGAGGCGCAGTATTTCCGCGCCTCGTGGCTCTCTGCAAGGCTGGAGCCCGATGACCGCGCCGCTGCGGCCTTCCTGCTGCTTCAGGCAAGCTGGGAGGCGGACGGGGACCCGGCGCTCAAGGCCCGGTACCAGCGCGCCTTTGCCGAGGCGGCCGACAGGATCGCGCCCGAGGCGGACAAGCTCGACACCCTGTTCCTGCGCTTCCGCCTCGCCAATGCCCGGCGCGAGCTCGGCGAGTTCGATGCCGCGCGCGCGGCGCTGGACAGCCTGCCGCTCGCCGCGCTCGATGTGGAAGTGCCGAAGGATCGCAAGGCCGACTATGCGGTTCGCAAGAACGCCGAGAGCCGCCGCTTCCTGCTGGTTCAGGCCGCAGCGCTGCGCAAGGTGATCGACGCGGGCGACACCTCCTCGACCCCGCTCGACCTGATGAGCGCGGATTTCGCCGGGGCGGCCTGCGCCGACCGGATTGAAGCGGACGCGGCCGCCACGCTCCCTGAACGCTGCAACGAGCCGGCGGTGCGCGAGCGGGCTCGGGAGCTGCTGGAATACCGCAAGGCACGTACAGCCGAAGATGAGGCGATGGCGCGCGAAATGCCTGAAGAGGAAAAAGAAACCGCGGAAGACTGAACCCCCGGCCGAATGCAGCAATCCGCGCGCATCGCGGCGCGTTGCAAACCGCTATCCCGACCCCATTTTGCAACCGGCGCAGCGCAGGAGGGCCTCATGGAAACACTAGGACAAGACCTTGAAACCATGCGCAGGGTGCCGCTCTCGCCCGAGCATGTCGACGCAATCTGCGCGATCGGGGGCGAGAAGTTCTATCCCGCCGGCTCCATCGTCATGGAAATCGGCGAGCCGATGGATCGTTTCATCTACGTTCTCGAAGGCGATATCGAGGTTGCCGATCCCTACACCGGCGAACGGTTGCTCAAATCGTCGCTCGGGCCGACGCAGTTCCTCGGCGAGATCGGATTTCTCAGCGGGGCGACCAACATCATGCGGATGCGCGCCAGCATGGACACCCGCGTGATCGAAGCGCCGCGCGAAGGCGTGCTCGAACTGATGAGCCGCATTCCCGAACTCAGCGACCACCTCATCACGGTATTCGCCGCACGACGGCGGCGGCAGTTCGAAGCGCGCAACGACACGATCAAGGTGATCGGTGCCGACCGCGATGCCAAGGTTCAGGCGGTCGAGCGGTTCCTTTCACGCAACCGCATCCCGTTCCAGAGTTACGACATGGACGCGACCGATCGCGAAACGGCCAGCCTGTGCAGCCTGATGGGCCACGAGCCGGGCGTGATCGTGGGTGCCGACACGCGGCTCGACGACCCCACCCCGCGCAAGGTCGCGCAATATCTGGGCATGGACCTCAGCATCTGCTCGCGCCGGACCTATGACCTCGTGATCGTCGGCGGTGGCCCCGCGGGCGTAGCCGCGGCGGTCTATGCGGGCTCCGAGGGGATCGAGGCGCTGGTGGTCGAGGACACCGCCGTGGGCGGGCAGGCGGGCACGTCGAGCCGGATCGAGAACTACATGGGCTTCCCCACCGGCATCAGCGGCACCGATCTCACCTGGCGCGGGCAAGTGCAGGCGATGAAGTTCGGCACCCGCTTCGTGATGCCGCGCCGCGTCGAAGCCATGAGCCGGCGCGAGGACGGCGCCTATTGCCTCACCCTCGACGACGACGACGAGCTCTGCGCGCGGGCGGTGCTGGTGGCGACCGGCGTGCAATATCGGCGGCTGCCGCTGGAGAACCTCGAGGAGCTTGAAGGCGCGGGCATCTTCTACTCGGCGACCGAGATGGAAGCGCGCTTCTGCTCGAAGACCGAGGCGGTGGTGATCGGCGGCGGCAATTCGGCGGGGCAGGCGGCGATGTATCTCAGCCGCGCCGCGAGCCACGTCCACCTCGTGGTGCGATCGGGCAGCCTAGCGGCCTCGATGTCGAGCTACCTGTCGCAGCGGCTGGAGGCCGATCCGCGCGTCACAATCCACTACCATTCCGAAGTCACCGCGCTCCACGGCGAGACCTGGCTCGAGGGGCTGACGCTCAAGACCGGGGACACCGAGCGGCGGATCGACACCCGTGCCCTCTTCATCATGATCGGCGCCGCGCCCAACACCGACTGGCTCTCGGGCCTTGCCGCAACCGACGCCAAGGGCTTCGTCCTCACCGGCGCGGCCGCGGGTCAGGCGGACGACTACGCCACCACCGCGCCGGGCATCTTCGCGGTGGGCGACGTGCGCGCAGGCTCGGTCAAGCGCGTCGCGAGCGCGGTCGGCGAAGGATCGGTGGTGGTCAGCCGAATCTGGCAATATCTCGAGGACACGCGCCCGCATCCGGGCTGAATTTTTCAGTCTTTTCAAACGCAGTTCGTCGCAAACAGTCTGGCGCGGCGGACGGGATCGGCTACACCTTGGCGCGGTGCGGCAGACGCACGGACTTGCGCGAGAAAAGGTGCGGAATGAGCATGACCGGTATCCTGCGGGCCGCGGCGGGCGCCGCGCTGCTGATGGTCGCAACCCCCGCTCTGGCCGACTGGCACGAGGTGTCGAGCGACCATTTCGTGATCTACGCCGATGACGACGCACGGGTCATCGAGCGGTTTGCACAGAACCTCGAGCGCTACCACAGCGCCATGACCTTCGTTTTCGGGCGCACGCCGGACAAGCCCAGCCCGTCCAACCGCGTGGTGATCTACGTGGTCGGCGGCCGGGATGCCGTGCGCGAACTGGCGGGCGGCCAGCGCCGGGTCGGCGGCTTCTACATCCCGCGCGCCGGGGCAAGCCGCGCCTTCGTGCAGGATATCACGAACAAGAGCGGTTACCCCGATTTCTCCACGATCATCCTGCTTCACGAATATGCGCACCACTTTCTGATCGGCTCATCGCGCTTTGCCATGCCGCGCTGGGTCAACGAAGGCGCGGCGGAGTTTTTCGCGGCGGCGAGCTTCAATGACGACGGCAGCGTGCTGATCGGGCGCGCGGCCCAGCATCGCGGCCCGGAGCTGTTCAATGCCGAGCCCGTGCCGCTTCGCGAATTGCTGGATGCGGCGCCCTACCGGCGGGAGGATGAGGGCAAGCGCCGCGATGCGTTCTACGGCTATGCCTGGTTGCTGTATCACTACCTGACCTTCTCCGATGCGCGGGCGGGCCAGTTGGCGCAATATCAGGTGGGCGTGGCGCAGGGGCAATCCTCGCTTGCCGCGGCAGAGGCCGCGTTCGGCGATCTCGACAAGCTCGAGGCCGAATTGCGCGGCTATCGCCGGGCGCGCATGATGAGCGTGAAGCTGACGCCCGAGAAGCTCTCGACCGGCACCATCACCCAGCGCCCGCTGACGGCTGGCGAAGCGGCGATCATGCCGGTCCAGATCCGCTCGCAGCGCGGGGTGGGTGATGCGGAAGCCGCCACGCTGGTTGCCGAGGCGCGCCGGGTGGCAGCGAAATACCCCGAGGATGCCGGGGTTCTCACCGCGCTGGCCGAGGCCGAGTATGATGCGGGCAATGATGCCGAAGCGATCGCGGCGGCCGATGCCGCGCTCGCCCGCGATCCCGCGCGCGCCAATGCCTATGTCCAGAAGGGCTTCGCGCAGTTTCGCCTGGCGTCCAAGGCTGCCGGCGACAAGCGCAGCGCCGCCTTTGCCGAGGCGGTGAAGACCTTCGTCGCGCTCAACAAGCGCGAGAACGATCATCCGGTCCCGCTGATCTTTTTCTACCGCGCCCAGATCGAAAGCGGTGCCAAGGTGAACGAGAACGCCCGCGCCGCGCTGGAGCGAGCGGCGGAACTCGCGCCCTTCGATCACGGCCTGCAGGTCAATACCGGGATCATGCTGATCGGCGAGGGCAAGATTGCCTATGCCCGCACCATCCTTGCCCCCGTGGCCGCCAATCCCCACGGCGGCTGGGCGGCGGCGCGCGCCAAGCAGCTGGTCGCCGCGATCGCCGATGCGCCTGAAGGCACCCCGCTGGAGCTCGGCAAGCTGCCCGAGCCGGGCGAGGCGGAAGTGCCTGGCGGGGACGGTTGAGGCCCGACTGCGGGCCCACCCCCAACCCCGATACC
>NZ_LSKQ01000213.1 GCF_001557115.1 Erythrobacter sp. CCH5-A1 | reverse complement strand
GGCGTCAAGCTAACCCGCTGACACCACTCAACTTAATTTCGGATCAGGCTCTTAGCCTTCTCGACCTTTGCGAGCATATCGATGGCAAACTTGGCGACGTGGCTAACCGGGTGGCACAAAAGCTCAATGTAGTCCGGCTGATGGTCGATCAACTCAGCCGCTGTTGGCTCCATGGCTCGGTAGAACTTGTGATAACCTGATAGCTGATTCTGTTTGATGTCCAAGCGCAGCCCATCGAGCGCAAGGCGCAGCAGATGCGCTCTCTCCAAGTGGCCAGCGCGCGATAATCTGATCAAAGCTTGGGGCCACGTCTCATAGTGGGCCGGTGCGCCCTTGGTCAGCCAGGCATTGGTATTGAAGGCGTTGGTCTCGACCCTGAACAAGCCATCGATGTCCGGGATCAGTTCCGGAGCCTTAAGCAGTTGTTCGCTCAAAGCAGGAACATATTCCTCTTTCCTGCCGTAGAACCCCGTCCGCATCATGTGATGGGCGAAAAGGCGGTAGTAGCCGTCGGACTCCGGTTTGCCACAGACGCGATCCTGAACCCAGCCGTGTAGGGTTGGAAATTCGATTGAAGTCCCTTGTTGCTCCAGTTCGTGCGCGATCCAGTCGTCCATCCATTCCGGCCTGCGATCGCGAATGACGCGCTCAAGCGCCGGGGTATCATCATGCCAGACACGAACCTGCCACTTCTTGACAGCAGACAGTGGCCCAACCGCAAAGATTGCGAGGCACGCGTTGCGGTTTTCCCTAGAATTCCATTGTGACCAGACCTCGCCCGTTCGACGGGAGAGAAACTCCTTCAGTCGGTCCGATGCAGACGCATTCGGCTTCCCCTCCGATAGCTGGCGGTGCAGCTTCTGGGCGCTGGACGACAGCTTGGCACGTTGCTTATCGTCCAAGCCAGACAATGCATTTGCGAACCCCATCGTATCTTTGGTCGAAAGGACCAATTCTTCGAGGTCATCGGCAGTCATAGGTCCTCGCTCCCCGATTCCTCGTCCTGCATAAGGAGCGTGGCGGCAAGGACGTGCTTGCACGCGCCGCGTTGGCCCAGATACTTGCTGAACCATGGGCAAGTGCAGGAATCGCCATCGTCCGAAAGGGTCACCAGATGAACCGTGCCGGTACCATCAACTTCGAACTTTGCCGGATCGGAAGCGCCATCCACTCGCCGTACCTTGCCCGCTTCGATGAGTTTGCGAGCATTGCCCAGACGCGGTTGCATTTCCTCCACCTTGGCAAGATCAAACGGTAGTTCTCGATGGAAGTAATGCTCGTTGATTGCGTCGTAACCGGCGAGCCCGCGCGTGCCGAGAATGCCCAATGCTGCCTTGACCTCCGAACCGGAGGCACCGATGTCTTTTGCCAGTTGTTCCGTGTCTACCTGTGACTGCCACTTGAGCGCAGCCCGGACCTTGGCGATCGTTGCCTCGGGAGGCGGCGTGGCGAGAGTTCGCAAGAGCTGACCCTCTCCTGAAAAGCCTCGGAATACTTCCGGGCTGATCATGAGAAAAAACGTCCCTTCCGGATAAACGATTTCCCAAGCGCTCGCGCCGCTTTCGTCGTCGGACCAGACACGCAATCCCTTGGCCCGAAGCAGCAACGGTTCGATCACCTTCACCCGATGAGTGCCGAGTATCGGAACTGCTCCGTTCTGACTCCGCTGGGTGAGGCGGATGGACCGCCCTGAGGGTATGGCGTAGCTTGGCATCTTGGGGCGAGATGCCTTGGGGAGCCCCCTCACAAACCTCAGTCCCTCTGCCGCTGTCACTTCCATTCTTGGCTCTAGACGCGGCTGATAGGCTTGGACCTCGCTGAAGCCCTTGATCCACCGAAGCGGCAGTTTGACCTTTTTCTCGATTGTCTTGGCGCCGTCGCGGGACAGTACGACCTCGTCCGCTCCGACAGCGAATTCGACGTCCTCTTCGTCGCGCAGCCTAACCTCTCTTATTCATGAGGGTGCGTTTGCAGGCTACCCGGCGCCGGCGGT
>NZ_LSKQ01000212.1 GCF_001557115.1 Erythrobacter sp. CCH5-A1 | reverse complement strand
CGCGGTACGTTCCCTCGACATTCTCGACGCTCATCACCCAGGCTGTATCGCCCTGCTCACCATGCGTTCTGCTGATAAGCATGCGCGGAACTGCGGCGCTGAAAGCGGCATCCGATTTGAGATGATGACTGGCATATTCAGCTCGGCTGTTCTCTGTCCCACCGGATTCATAAATGAGCACATCTTCGGCCAGAAGCGAAAGTGCAGCGGCATTATCGCCCCTTGCTAGCGCAGCATGAAAGTCCGCCACCGCTCCAACGGGACCATCCAAGGCCGTAGCCACTGTGGCCCCTTCCTCAGCGTCCCTCCCCTTCGCAGCGGTACTGGGGTGCGCCAATACCGGGCTTTGTGTCAGCAGGATTACGCCCGCCAGTACTCCCGCAATTCTGCCTGCTCCATATCGATCCATTGAAACCCCCTTTTTGCGTGAACTTTCGATCTACATCATTCCTGGCGACGCGAGGCCCAGAACAGCTACGAGGCCCAGAACGCCGACGGCA
>NZ_LSKQ01000211.1 GCF_001557115.1 Erythrobacter sp. CCH5-A1 | reverse complement strand
GGCGGGGGAGGGGGACTGCAGCAGTTTTCCCGGATTGAGCAGCCCGGCGGGATCGAGCGCGCGCTTGACCCGTGCCATCACCGCCAGCGCCACCGGATCGTGCAGGCGCGCAAGCTCGTCCACCTTCATCTGCCCGATGCCGTGTTCGGCGCTGATCGAGCCGCCCCAGGCGGTGACGAGGTCATGGACCTGCGCGCTCACCGCCTTGCCTTGCGTCTCCTCCCACACACCTCGGACGGCTCCAGCGGGGGCGAGGACATGGAAGTGGACATTCCCGTCGCCCAGATGCCCGAAGGCGACCGCGCGGGTGCCGGGGTGGGCGGCCTCGACCTCGGGCACGGCGGCGAGGATGAATTCGGGCATGCGCTCGACCGGCACCGAGATATCGTGCTGCATCGCCGGGCCGAGCGCGCGCTCGGCCGCCGAGATGCCGTCGCGCAAGGACCAGAAGGCCTCGGCCTGGGTGTCGCTGGCGGCGATTACAGCGTCGGCGATCAGGCCCGCCTCCAGCGCGGCGGCCAGTGCGGTCTCGAGGCCTTCGCGCAAGGCAGCGGAGTCCTGCCCGCTCGACACGCATTCGATCAGCGCGTTCCACGCGTGCGCCTCGCCCAGCGGCGCGCGGGCGGTCGGCTGGTGGGCGAGCACGGATTCGAGGCAGTGCGCCGGCACCACCTCGAAGCCTTCGAGCGCATCGCCCATCGCGCGATCCATCTGTCGCAGCAGCGTCCGCGCCTCGACGATCCCGCCGAGCCCCACCCAGGCGGTCGCGCGGCCGGTCGCGGCCGGCAGCAGCCGCAGCGTTGCCGCCGTGACGATGCCGAGCGTGCCTTCCGAGCCGATCAGCAATTGCTTGAGGTCGAAGCCGCGGTTGTCCTTCTTGAGCGGGGTCATCAGATCGAGAACCTCGCCGTTCGCCATCACCGCCTCGAGCCCCAGCACCTGCGCGCGCATCGTGCCGTGGCGCAGCACCTGCGTGCCGCCCGCGTTGGTGGAAATCAGTCCGCCGATGGTCGCCGAGCCCTTGCCGCCCAGCGTCAGCGGGAAGCGCATGCCCGCGGCCTCGGCGGCCTCGTGCAGGGTCTGGAGGACCACGCCGGCCTCGCACACCACTTGCCCCGCCTCGGGCGAGAGTCTGCGGATGGCGCTCATGCGGCGCAGGGACAGGATGATGGCATGGCCGGTCTCGTCCGGGGTCGCGCCGCCGGCCATACCGCTGTTGCCGCCCTGCGGCACGATCGGCACGCCATGGAGCGCGCACAGCTTCACAAGCCCTGCAACCTCGGCGGTGGAGGCAGGCGAAGCAAGAGCCAGGGCGCGGCCGGTGTAGCGTCCGCGCCAGTCGGTCAGCCAGGCGTCCATCCGCTCGGGATCGGTGGTCAGCCCGCGAGCGCCCAGCAGGGCATGGGCTTCGGCGAGGAAAGCCTCGGCAGAGGGGGCAGGGCGCGGGGGCGAAGCAGGGTGATTCATTGTTGCCTCCATGCCACAGTGACCGAGGAAATTGCCAATCCTTTCGCTGGCCTCTCGCCGTGCAGTTAAGCCATGGTTCAAACGCGGATGCTAGGTCGGACGCTCCGGTGCGCGCGCAAGCTGCCCGGCCAGCCTGACCGATCCGCCCTTGCAAGGAGAGAGCCTTCCTCGCCCATGCACAGCCTGTTCGCCTTCGCAGCGCCGCTGGCGCTGATGCTGCCTCTGGTGGCCGAGGCGGTGGACGTGGCCGATCCGCCTGCGTCCGCTGGCGAGGCTTCCGCGCTGCAATCCGATAGGCCGAGCGAGGCGCCACCCGCCCCGATCAATCCGCTGGTCGCATGGCGGCAATCCTCCGTTGCCAACCAGGTGCGTATCGAACAGCGCGTCGTGATCCGCATCGCTCCCGCGCCGCCCACGGCCCGCCAGAACCTCACCGCCGATCTGCCCAACCGCGCTCCGGCCGCGCCCCGATACGAGGAGCGCGGCAAGGAAAAATGCGTCGGCCTTCAGGGCATTGCCGGGGTGCAGACCGGTAACGGCAACCGGCTGGTGCTGTTCCTGCGCGATCGCCGGATGATCTCGGTGAACCTCGAAAAGGCATGCCGGGCCCGTGACTTCTATGCCGGGTTCTATGTCGAGAAGAACAAGGACGGGCAATTGTGCGTCAGCCGCGACAAGCTGCAGTCGCGCACCGGCGCGCGCTGCGAGATCGAGACGATGCGGCAGCTTGTGGAAGTCCGCAGCTGACCGGCAACGGGTGACGGGCGCGTTTCCTTGACTTTTGCCTGCATTTGCGAGAAAGGCGCGGCAGCCTGACGCCGCCGGGGGGTATGCGTCTCGGCCAGCAATCCCGGCAGCACCGCTGCCCGCTATTCTCGGACACCACTTACCGCATGACCTTCGCCGATCTCGGCCTTTCGCCCGAATTGCTCAAAGCCGTGGAGGACGCGGGCTATACGACGCCCACCGCGATCCAGGCGCAGGCGATCCCGACCGTGCTGATGATGAAGGACCTCATCGGCATCGCCCAGACCGGGACGGGCAAGACCGCGAGCTTCGTGCTGCCGATGATCGACGTGATGGCGGCCGGCCGCCGCCGCGCGTTGATGCCGCGCTCGCTGATCCTCGAGCCGACCCGCGAACTGGCCGCGCAGGTCGCCGAAAACTTCGAGAAATACGGCAAGAACCACGATCTTAAGATGGCGCTGCTGATAGGCGGCGTGCAGATGGGCGATCAGCTCAAGGCCTTGTCGGACGGTGTCGATGTGCTGATCGCGACCCCGGGCCGGTTGATGGACCTGTTCGAGCGCGGCAAGATCATGCTCAACGGCTGCGAACTGCTGGTGATCGACGAGGCCGACCGGATGCTCGACATGGGGTTCATCCCCGATATCGAGTTCATCTGTTCGAAGCTCCCCGAAACCCGCCAGACCATGCTGTTTTCGGCCACCATGCCCGCGCCGATCGAGAAGCTGGCGAAGAAATTCCTCAACAACCCCAAGCGCATCGAAACCGCGCGCGCGGCGACCACCAACAAGGACATCACCGCCTTCAAGGTGCCGGTGAAGTCGAAGCAGAAGCGCGAGACGCTGCGCTGGTTCCTCGAGAACGATCTCGTTGAAAACGCGATCATCTTCGCCAATCGCAAGACGACCGTGCGCGAGCTGAACCAGAGCCTGCAGCGCCACGGTTTCCGCTCCGCCGAAATCCACGGCGACATGGACCAGTCCTCGCGGTTGAAGGAGCTCGAGCGGTTCAAGTCGGGCGACGTCAACATCCTCGTCGCCTCCGACGTCGCGGCGCGCGGGCTCGACATCAAGGGCGTCTCCCACGTCTTCAACTTCGACACGCCCTGGCACCCGGATGACTACGTCCACCGCATCGGCCGCACCGGCCGGGCGGGCGCCAAGGGGCGGGCCTTCACCTTCGTCTCGGAAGAGGACGCCGAGGCGATCAGCAACGTCGAGAAGCTGACCGGGGCGGCGATCAAGGTGTTCGGCAAGGAGGACCTGCGGGTCGATCTGTCCGAAATCCTCGCCAAGGCCGAAGCGGCAAAGGCCGACGAGCCGGAAGTCCGCGAAGAGCGCAAGCCGCGCCGTGCCCGCGAGGACCGCTCCGAACGTGACGAGCGCCCTCGTAAGGAGCGCGCTACTCGAGAAGAGGCGCGCGACGAACGCCCCCGTCGTGAGGAACGTCACGCCCGCCCCGACCGCAGCCCCGCCGAGCGAAAACCGCGCCGCTACCACGAGGATGACGCGCCCGTACCCGCTGGCGAATGGAACGGCCCGCGCCCGAGCTTTCTCGACGTCGGCTTCGGCTGACCGCGCGAAGCGGGCGGGCCCGAGGGGTTAACCGTTTCTTGGGCGGATCGGGCCTATGCCCGCGCCCATGATCGACAGCATTCTTGAATCCCTGCGCACCGAGTTCGCCACTGTCGTACCGCTGGCGGTGCTGTTCGGCGTGCTCGCCTATCTGATCAAGCGTGACACGCTGATCGAAGACGTCCGCCGCGCACGGCCCGAGATCGTGACCAACCTGCTGCTGCTGTTGCTGAATGCGGTGGTGGTGGTGCCGCTGGTTGCGATTCCGCTGGTGACCGGCCAGTCGCTCCTGCCGCGCCCTGCGGTGCTGGTCGGCTTCTGGGAAGCGCTGCCTGCGGTGCTGCCGATCCTCGCGGCGATCGTGCTGATGGAATTCGCCGCCTATTGGCGCCACCGGCTGGAACATGTCCGTGCGCTGTGGCTGTTCCATGCCACACATCATGCCGACGAAGCGATGAACTGGCTGAGCGTGCGCCGCAAGCACCCGGTTGGCGAGGTGTTGAGCCTCGTCATCGATACCCTGCTGGTGATCATGCTCGGCCTGCCGTTCTGGGCGATCGGCGTCGGCCTGCTGATCCGCAGCTGGTGGGGCTATTTCATCCATGCCGACGTGCCCTGGACGCTGGGGGTGTTCGGCAAGGTGTTCATCTCGCCCGCCGCGCACCGCCTGCACCATATTCGCGATGAAGAGCTGATGGGCAGCAACTACGGCAACATGCTGACGCTGTGGGACAGGCTGTTCGGCACCTATGTCGACCCGGCGCCCTATGTGAACTGCGCAACCGGCATCGCCGAGGGCACGCGCGACGCCTGGGGCGAGCTCGTCCGGCCGTTCGAGGCACGATACTGGAAGAAACCCGTTCCGCAGCCGACGGAGCAGCCGGCGGCCTGACCTCAGCCCACCACCGTCACGAAGCTGTCCAACACCCGCTTCTCGCCCGCTTCCTCGAACAGAATGGTGAGCTTGTTGCCCTCCTGATCGATGACGCAGCCCGTGCCGAACTTGGTGTGGGTGACCATCGCGCCGATGGCGATGTCGCTGCGTGCGGGGGCGGCGAAGCTGGCAGCGGAGCGAGTGTTCTCGCGCACCCGCGTGGGAGTAGTGTCGTAGCCGCTGGCGATGGCGCGCTGCCAGCCGGGGCCGCGCTGCTGGGCGCGGTCGGGCCGGGCTTGCGCGACATGCGCGAAGGGGTCCTCCTGCTCGCTCCAATTCGCCCGCCACAGCGAGGCGCCGCCGGTAAGCGTGGTCTCGCTCTCGATATGCTCGCCCGGCAATTCGTCGATGAAGCGTGAAGAGATCGAGCTGGTCCACTGGCCATAGATTCGCCGGTTGGCGGCGTGGAGGATGGTGCAATGCCGCCGCGCGCGGGTGATCGCCACGTAAGCGAGGCGGCGCTCCTCCTCGAGGCTCGCAAGCCCTCCCTCGTCGATCGCGCGCTGGGAGGGGAAGACGCCTTCTTCCCAGCCCGGCAGAAACACGTTGTCGAACTCCAGCCCCTTGGCGGCGTGGATCGTCATGATCGTCACCGTCTCGCCCTCGTTCGCGCGGTCGTTGTCCATGACGAGGCTGACGTGCTCGAGGAAATCGCCGAGGGTGAGGTATTCCTCCATCGCGCGCGCGAGTTCGGAGAGGTTTTCGGCGCGGCCGGCGCTCTCGGCCGAACGGTCGGCGGCGAGCATCGCGTTGTAGCCGCTCTCCTCCATCACCAGCCGGAGCAGGTCCGCAGGCGAGAGCGTCTCGGCCTGTTCGCGCCAGTGGAGGAACTGGCGCATCAATCCGCCGATGGTGATGGCCGAGCGCTTGGGCAGTTCGTCGCTGTCGGCCAGTTGCAGCGCAGCCGCCGCCAGCGGCAGGCCGGTGCGGCGCGCGTGGGAATGCATCGCCTCGAGCGCCTTGGCGCCGAGCCCGCGCTTGGGGACATTGTGGATGCGCTCGAACGCCAGATCGTCCTGTGGCTGCGCGATCAGGCGCAGATAGGCCAGCGCATCGCGGATCTCGGCACGCTCGTAGAAGCGGAAACCGCCGATGATGCGGTAGGCGATGCCGATCTGGATGAAGCGGTCCTCGAACTCGCGGGTCTGGTATTGCGCGCGCACGAGGATGGCGACCTGGTCGAGCCCTGCGCCCTCGCGCTCGAGCCGCTCGATCGCCTCGCCGACCCGGCGCGCTTCCTCGGGGGCGTCCCACACGCCGATGACCTTGACCTTCTCGCCGCCATTGACCTCGGTCCACAGCGTCTTGTCATGGCGCTGCGAGTTCTCGCGGATCAGGCCCGAGGCGGCGCCGAGGATATGCGGTGTGGAGCGGTAGTTTTGCTCCAGCCGGATCACCTCGGCGCCGGGGAAATCCTTCTCGAACCGCAGGATATTGGCGACTTCCGCCCCGCGCCAGGAGTAGATCGACTGGTCGTCGTCGCCCACGACGCAGATGTTCTTGTGCCCCTGCGCCAGCAGCCGCAGCCACAGGTATTGGACCGCGTTGGTGTCCTGATATTCGTCCACCATGATGTAGCGGAAGCGGCGCTGGTAATCGGCGAGGATGTCGTGATGCGCCTTCAGGATGTTCACCATGTGCAGCATCAGATCGCCGAAATCGCAGGCATTCAGCTGCTTCAGCCGCTCCTGATAGCGGGCGTAGAGCGCGGTGCCCTTGCCATTGGCATAGGCTTCGTTTTCCACCGCATCGAGATCGCCCGGATTGAGGCCGCGGTTCTTCCAGCGGTCGATCAGGCCCGCCAGCTGACGCGCGGGCCAGCGCTTTTCGTCAAGCTCGGCCTCGGTGATGAGCTGCTTCAACAGGCGCAGCTGATCGTCGGTGTCGATGATGGTGTAATTGTGCTGGAGCCCCACGAGCTCGGCATGACGGCGCAGCATCTTGGCGCAGATCGAGTGGAAGGTGCCGAGCCACGGCAGTCCTTCGGCCTGCGGGCCCAGATGGTGCGTCACGCGCTCCTTCATCTCGCGGGCGGCCTTGTTGGTGAAGGTAACGCACAGGATCTGGCTGGGATAAGCGCGGCCCGTGGCAACAAGATGGGCAAGACGCGCGGTGAGCGCGGCGGTCTTGCCCGTGCCTGCGCCTGCCAGCATCAGCACCGGGCCCTCGGTCGCGAGCACGGCGGCGCGCTGCGGCGGGTTCAGCCGCGCGGCGTAGGCAGGCACCGACTCGGGAGGAGCGGCCGGGGAGGGCAGGGGAATGCTCATGGTCTCATGCGAACAGGTAGGGAACAATTCTCCGGGGAGCAAGCCGCGAGACGCAGGCGCGCACAGGCTTGCGGCGGGCCGAAATTCGCCCTGCCGTTTTTTCGTCACATTTGCCGCCCGAGCGGGGCGCGGGCGGGATGCGCAGCGTACCGCGTGATTGCTCGGCTGCGGGTGGGGCCCATATTGAAGAGGTCCGGTTCGTGAGGGGTCATGCGGCCGGGACACACGTTTTGCGTTCGTCGTGCTTGGGTCAGTCAATGATGGAGTTACCCATGCACAAGTCTTTCAAAACCCTCGCCTTGGCCGGTTCGGCCCTGGCCCTCGCCACAACCGGCGCGTTGGCCGGCGCGCAGGAGCAGATGCCGGAAACGGCCCCGGCTCCGGGCCAGACCACCGATACCATGCCCACCGACGGTATGCCGGAAACCACCACGCCGCCCTCGATGCCGGACACCACGCCGTCGACCGCGCCTGAACCGGATGACGGCACCACCACCGAAACGCCCGACATGCCCGCAACCACGACCGCGCCGCCCACGGGCGATCAGGATGCGATGATGCAGTCCTGGCCCGCCGACCGCCAGGCCAGCTTCAAGGCCTGGCCGGCCGAGACCCAGACCTATTTCTGGTCGCTCAATCCGCAGCGTCAGGAGATCTTCTGGGCCCTGTCGGACAGCGACAAGGTCACGCTGAGCAAAATGCCCGAAGCGCAGCGCGAATCGACCTGGGCGCAGATCGAATCCCGGGTCACCCCGCCGCGCGGCTAACTTTCTGGAGTCGTGTCGGGATCGGAAATCGGGGAAGCATCCAGCCGCAAGAGGTGGAGCTTCCCCTTGCCGACCCGGCGCACGGTCTCTGCCACAAGGCCCTTGATCGCGACATCCTCGTTGAACGCGGTCTCGAGCGCGATCCATGTCGCGGGGCCGATCCACCCCAGCCGCAGCAGCCGGTCGAGCGCCACTTCGCCCGCGCCCGAGTGGTAGGGCGGATCGGCGAGGATCAGGTCGAGCGGCTTGGCGGCCGCACGCAGGGCCATCACCGAACCTGCCTCGACCCGCGCGCGCGCGCCTGCGCCCAGGGTCGCGATATTGACGCGAATCACGTCGACTGCCGCGCGGTCCTGCTCGACGAACAGGCAGCCTTCCGCCCCGCGCGACAGGGCCTCTAGCCCCAGCGCGCCCGAGCCGGCAAAGAGGTCGGCGACCTGCAAGCCCTCGAAATCGCCAAGCCGACTGGTAAGCATCGCGAACAGCGTCTCGCGCGCGCGGTCCGAGGTGGGGCGTGTTTCCTCACCCCTGGGTGCGGCAAGCCTGCGTCCGCGCCATTCGCCCGCGATGATCCTCACTTGAGCGGGCCCTTCGCCAGTTCCGCCAGAAAGCGGTCGACCGGCTTGCCTTTCAGCTCCACCGCCTGCCCGCGCGGCAGGTCGCCGAGGTTGAAGGGGCCGTAGCCGACGCGGATCAACCGGTTCACCTGCAATCCCAGATGCTCGAGCACCCGGCGCACCTCGCGGTTCTTGCCCTCGGTGATGGTCATCTCGATCCACAGATTGCGCCCGCTCGAGCGTTCGAGGTTCGCATCGATCGAGCCGTAGCGCATGCCGTCGATCTCGACGCCCTCGATCAGGTCTTCGAGCTGCGCTTGCGAGACCTCGCCGAACGCCCGCGCGCGGTAGGTGCGCGGCACGCGGCTGGCGGGCAGTTCGAGCGTCCGCTTCACCGCGCCGTCATTGGTCAGCAGCAGCAGCCCCTCGGTGTTGAGGTCGAGCCGCCCCACGGGCATGACCCGCCCGGCATCCTTGGGCAGGGCGTTCCTCAGCGCAGTGTAGATCGTCGGGCGCCCGGCCGGATCGCGCTCGGCGGTGATGAGGCCGGTGGGCTTGTGGAAGGCGAACAGCCGCGTCGCCTCGGCTGCGGAGACGGGCTTGCCGTCGACCGTCACGCCCCTGAGGCTGGCGAGGATCGTCGCGGGCGTCTCAAGCACCTTGCCGTCGAGCGCGACGCGCCCCTCGGCAATCATCCGCTCGACCTCGCGGCGGCTGGCGACGCCTGCGCGGGCGAGCAGCTTTGCGATACGGTCACCCTCGGGGCGGTTTTCGGAGCGGGGGGGCTGGGTGG
>NZ_LSKQ01000210.1 GCF_001557115.1 Erythrobacter sp. CCH5-A1 | reverse complement strand
TGGTGCCCGCCACGATGCCAAGGTCGTTCCTCAGGCGCTGCGCGGCGATGGTGTCGAGCAGATCAGGATAGGCGCCCTTGGCAAACAGGGGCAGATCGGAGTCAATTTCAGCGGTCCATTGTGCGTCGAGCGCCGAATACGCGGCGTTGCAGCGGATGATCGAGGAGGTCACACCGGTACCGCTGCGGGTCAGGAATTTCTGGGCACGGGCCGGACTGCCGGGCCCGATGTCGCGCCACAGGTTGTTGCTGTTCGTCAGCGTCTCCATCGGAG
>NZ_LSKQ01000209.1 GCF_001557115.1 Erythrobacter sp. CCH5-A1 | reverse complement strand
ACCTCGCCCGACGCACCGTGGCCAAATACCGCGAGGCGCTCGAGCCGAGGCCGATCGCCTCGCGGTATTTGGCCACGGTGCGTCGGGCGAGGTCGAAGCCTTCCTTCTGAAGCATTTCGGCAAGCTGCTGGTCGGAGAGGATGTTCTTCGCCGTCTCGGCATCGATCAGCGCTTTGATGCGCGCCTTGATCGCGGCGCTCGATGCCCCCTCGCCATCGGCCGAGGCGACGCCGCTGGTGAAGAAGTATTTGAGCTCGAAGGTCCCGCGTTCGCACCACAGATACTTGTTGCTGGTGACGCGGGAGACGGTGCTCTCGTGCATCCCGATCTGCTCGGCGACCTCGCGCAAAGTCAGCGGGCGCAGCTCGGCAACGCCCCTGCGGAAGAAGCCGTCCTGCTGCTTCACGATTTCGGCGGCGGTCTTGAGGATCGTCTTCTGGCGCTGATCGAGCGCGCGGATCAGCCAGTGTGCGTCCGCCAGCTTTTCCTTGAGCCAGCTCTGCGATTCCTTGTTGGTCGCCCCCCGGTTCAATTCCAGATAATAGCCGCGGTTGACGATCAGCTTGGGCAGCGTCTCCTCGTTGATCGCGATGTCCCAGCCTCCGGCCGCGTTGGCGGTTAGGAGGATGTCGGGGACCACCGTGCCGGTCTCCGCGGGGGCGAAGGCGAGGCCGGGGCGCGGGTTGTAGCTGCGCAGCTCGCGCAGCATGTCGGCAAAGTCCTCGTCATCCACCCGGCACAGGCGTTTGAGGCGTTCCACTTCCCCGCGCGCGACCAGGTCGAGATTGTCGATCAGCGCCTTCATGCACGGGTCGTAACGGTCCGCCTCGCGCGCCTGGATCGCGATGCATTCGGCCAGATTGCGCGCGCCCACGCCCGAGGGGTCGAGCGATTGCACCAGCCTGAGGGCCGCCTTGGCGTCGAAAAAATCGACCCCTAGGTCGTCGGCCACCTCCTCCAGCGAGGTGGTGAGGTAGCCCGCCTCGTCGAGCAGACCGATGATGTGGCGTGCGATGAAGGCGGTCTGGGGATCGCTGGCGAGCGCGCCGATCTGGCCTTCGAGATGCTCGGTCAGCGTCACTTCGGCGGCGCGCAGCTGCTCCCAGTCGGGCGTATCGCCCATATCGCCGCCCGCGCCCGAGGCGGCCGCGCCCCATTCAGCATCGCGCATGCTCGGCCCTGCGCCGTCGCCGGTATCGAAATCGCGGTCAACCGCAGCCAGATCGAGCGGCGCATCGCCCTCCCCCCCGCCCGCGAGCATCAGCTGGTCGGCGGTCGCGTCCTCGCCCGCAGGCGCGGCGATCTCGATCCGCTCGGGCTCGCCGGGGTCCGCAGGCCCGCCGGTGTCGAGCAGCGGGTTGGCTTCCAAAGCCTCGGAAATGAAGGTCTCGATCTCGAGATTGGAGGCCGCCAGCAGCTTGATCGCCTGCTGCAATTGCGGCGTCATCACCAGCGATTGGGTCTGCCGGATATCGAGGCGGGGGCCGAGCGCCACGCGCTAATCCTTCAAACCGTTCGCCCTGAGCTTGTCGAAGGGCCGCACTTCCCTTCTTTCGCCGCGGGGAAGAAAGGACGGTGCTTCGACAAGCTCAGCACGAACGGAAGTGGCCGGGTTGCCCATGGTTCACAGCGTGAAGCTCTCGCCAAGGTAAAGCCGCCGCACGTTCTCGTCGGCGACCAGTTCCTGCGGGCTCCCGGCGAACAGCACCTGCCCGCCATAGATGATGCAGGCGCGGTCGACGATGTCGAGCGTCTCGCGCACGTTGTGGTCGGTGATCAGCACCCCGATGCCGCGCTGCTTCAAGTCCTTCACGAGGTCGCGGATATCGCTGATCGAGAGCGGGTCGATCCCCGCGAAGGGCTCGTCGAGCAGCATGATCGAGGGCTTGGCCGCCAGCGCGCGGGCGATCTCGCAGCGGCGGCGCTCGCCCCCGGATAGCGCCATCGCAGGAGACTCGCGCAGGCGGGTGAGGCCGAATTCGTCGAGCAGGCGCTCAAGCTCGCTCGCGCGCGTCGCCTTGTCGGGCTCGACCAGTTCGAGCACGCAGGCGATGTTCTGCTCCACCGTCATGCCGCGGAAGATGCTGGTTTCCTGCGGCAGATAGCCCAGCCCGAGGATCGCGCGGCGATACATCGGCAGCTTGGTGACATCCTCGCCGTCCATCAGGATGCGGCCCGAATCCGGCTTCACCAGCCCCATGATCGAATAGAAGCAGGTCGTCTTGCCCGCCCCGTTCGGCCCGAGCAGCCCGAGCACCTCGCCCTTGGCGACGCTCAGCGAAATATCGGTCAGCACGGCGCGCTTGTCGTAGCTCTTGGCGATCGAGATCACCTCGAGTCCGCTGCCCACGGGCTGGGCGGCGGGGGCCGGTGCGGACGGATCGGGAAGGGTCGCTGTGGTCATTGCGTCCGAGTCTTTAGCACCATGACAGGGCGAGGAAAGTGGCGCAGTGCGTTTGGCAGGATTTTTGCTTAGCGCTGCGGCAATCGCGCGTCAGCGGGCGGAAGGTGGCGCGAAAAGAGCGGCTTGCGTCCCCCTTCTTGCGCGCGGCGCAACATTCCTGCGCCGACGCGCGGCTTATTGCAACTCTGCTACAGCTTTGCGATACTGCGTCACTGACATCAGACCGTTGGGGAGCGGCGCGCATGGTGAAATCCGACAAGCAGACTGCGACCCTTCCGGTCGCCCGCAAGCGCGACTGGCGCAAGGCGATGAGCGACCATGTCGCCTACGGCCTCCTGGCCTACACCGCGTTGCAGATCTTTGTTACCGTCAAGGCGCTGTCCGAGGGCTCCTCGACCGCGCTGCCCTATCTGGCGCTGGTCGTGCTGGTCGCCGGCATCATCCCGGTGTGCCGCTGGTTCGAGAAGCGCTGGGCAGTGCTCTCCGATGCCGACGCGGCCGACCCGGCGCTAGCGGGGGAATTCCGCCGCGACGTGATCGCGCTGTGGGCAATGGCGATCGGCTTGCCCTTCGGCCTGACGCTGATCTTCAAGATGTTGTTGGAAGTATTCTGATTGCGTGCCCGCCTCCGCGGGCACGTCCTCGGCGCTGTTCCTCCGCTTCGCTCCGGGCGCCTGCGGGCGGCCGGTCGGCCTTGCGGTCGCTGAAGCGACCGGGATCAGCGCGAATTAGCCATGTTCGGCCCGATTAGTCCCTCCCCGTTCGCGCAGCGAGTGGGGAGGTGTCGCCGCTCAGCGGTGACGGAGGGGTAAGGCCCCACCGTCCGCGCCGGACCCCTCCGTCAGCGGCTGACGCCGCTGCCACCTCCCCATCCTTTCAGGACGGGGAGGGACTGAGGAGGCTTACTTCCCCGCCCCATACCGCTCGATCGCCTCAATGGTGATCTTGCGCGCCTCGGCAGCATCGCCCCACTTGCCCACGCGCACCCACTTTTCGGCTTCGAGATCCTTGTAGTGAGTGAAGAAGTGCTCGATCTGCTGGAAGATGATGCTCGGCAGGTCGGTGGTTTCCTGGACCTCGGCGTAGTAGGGGAAGGTCTCGTTGACCGGCACGCAGACCAGCTTTTCGTCGCCGCCCTGCTCGTCCTCCAGGTTCAGCACGCCGATCGGCCGCGCGCGCACCACGCAGCCCGGGATGAAGGGCGAGCGCGAGATCACCAGCGCGTCGAGCGGGTCGCCGTCGGGGCTGAGGGTGTGCGGCACGAAGCCGTAGTTCGCCGGATAGCGCATCGGGGTGTGGAGGATGCGGTCGACGAACAGCGCGCCGCTTTCCTTGTCGAATTCGTACTTCACCGGCTCGCCGCCCGTGGGCACTTCGATGATCACGTTGAGATCGTCGGGCGGGTTCACGCCGGTCGGAATCTTGTCGATGCGCATGGATTTTCTCTTCTGGCTGGATGCCGCGCGTGCTCGCTTGCGGCAGAGAGGTTGGAACTGCGACGCGCCGCCCTTAATGCGTGTCGCAGGATTGCGAAAGGGGCCGCGTGGGCCTAATCGCGCGCGCCATGAGCAAGAAAACCCCGCAGGCCATTCGCGGCACTCAGGACATCTTCGGCGCCGATGCGGAGGCCTTTGCCTTCGTGGTCGAGACCTTCGAGCGCGTCCGCCGCCTCTACCGCTTCCGCCGGGTGGAAATGCCGGTGTTCGAGAAGACCGAGGTGTTCGCCCGCTCTTTGGGAGAGACGACCGACGTGGTGTCGAAGGAGATGTATTCCTTCGACGACCGCGGCGGCGAGAGCCTGACCCTGCGCCCCGAATTCACCGCCGGCATCGCGCGCGCTTTCCTCACCAACGGCTGGCAGCAATACGCGCCCCTGAAGGTCGCGACCCACGGGCCCTTGTTCCGCTACGAGCGCCCGCAGAAGGGCCGCTACCGCCAGTTCCACCAGATCGACGCCGAGGTGATCGGCGCAGCCGAACCGCAGGCCGATGTCGAGCTGCTGGCGATGGCGGATCAGCTGCTCAAGGAGCTGGGCATCCACGATGTCACCCTGCACCTCAACACGCTCGGCGACGGCGCGAGCCGCGAGGCGTGGCGGGCGGCGCTGATCGAATACTTCCGCGCGGTGAAGGACCAGCTTTCGGAAGAGTCGCAGGAGCGGCTTGAGAAGAACCCGCTGCGGATCCTCGATTCCAAGGACCCGAGGGACAAGCCGTTCCTCGCCGATGCGCCGAAGATCGATGCGTTCCTGTCGGAGGAGGCGAGCGCCTTCTTCGCGGCGGTGACCTCGGGCCTCGACGCGGCAGGCGTGAAGTGGGTGCGCGCCGAGAGCCTCGTGCGCGGGCTCGACTACTACCGCCACACCGCCTTCGAGTTCATCCCCGACGAAGGCAGCGCCTCGGCCGCCGCTTTGGGTTCACAGAGCACGGTACTCGGCGGCGGGCGCTATGACGGGCTGATGGAATCGCTCGGCGGCGCGCCGACGCCTGCGGTCGGCTGGGCCGCGGGGATCGAGCGGCTGGCGATGCTGGTGGGGGCGCGGGAGGAGGAGCCTGCCGACCTTATCATTGTGGTAGAGGATGATACGCGGGTTGCAGAGGCGATTGGTATGGTGCGGGCGGTTCGGTCGCAAGGATACTCCGCGGAGCTTTTCGCAACGGGCTCCCCGCGCAAGCGATACGACAAAGCGCTGAAACGCCCGCACAGGGTCATCCTCGCGCTTCAAACGAACATGGAGCACCGATACTCCGGCGACGATCTCGCCAAGGACATCTTGGGTGTGCTCAGCGCCTACCGTTAGCCCACCTCGTCACCCTGAACTTGTTTCAGGGTCCATCGCGCCGCCTCCACTGCGGCCCGAACCCGAAGAATGGATGCTGAAACAAGTTCAGCATGACGAGTAAGAGATAACCGAAATGCAAATCCCCCCCGAACGCCTCGACCAGATCGCGCACCGCTTTGCGGAGCTGGAAGCGCGCATGGCCTCGGGCACGCTCGAGGGCGAGGCCTTTGTGCGGGCCTCGCGCGACTATGCCGAGCTCGAACCCGTCGCCAAGATCGCCGCCGAGGTGAAGGCCGCGCGCGAGGAGATGGACGGCTTGCAGGAAATGCTCGCCGACCCCGAGATGAAGGCGATGGCGGAAGAGGAACTCGCCCACCTCAAATCCACCCTCCCCGATCTCGAACGCCGCCTCGCCATCGCGCTGCTGCCGCGCGACTCTGCCGACTCCAAGCCCGCCATGCTCGAAATCCGCGCCGGCACCGGGGGTGACGAGGCCGCGCTCTTCGCTGCCGATCTCTACCGAATGTACGAGAAATACGCCGCCGAGCAGGGCTGGCGCGTCGAGCCCGTCAGCATCGCCGCCAGCGACATCGGCGGCTACAAGGAAGTCATCGCCAACGTCACCGGCACCGGCGTGTTCGCCAAGCTGAAGTTCGAAAGCGGCGTCCACCGCGTCCAGCGCGTGCCGGTGACCGAGAGCGGCGGGCGCATCCACACCTCGGCGGCGACCGTCGCGGTGCTGGCGGAGCCGGATGAAGTGGATGTGCAGATCGAGGACAAGGACCTCAAGATCGACGTCTACCGCGCCTCGGGCGCAGGCGGCCAGCACGTCAACACCACCGATTCGGCAGTGCGCATCACCCACCTGCCGACCGGCACCGTGGTGACCTGCCAGGACGGGCGCAGCCAGCACAAGAACAAGGAAAAGGCTATGCAGGTGCTGCGCACGCGGCTCTACGACGCCCAGCGCGAGGCCACCCAGGGCGCCGAGGCCGAGGCGAGGAAGGCGATGGTCGGCAGCGGCGACCGTTCCGAGCGCATCCGCACCTACAATTTCCCCCAGGGGCGCGTCACCGATCACCGCATCGGCCTCACCCTGCACAAGCTGGAAGAGGTGCTCGCCGGGCCGGGTCTGGCCGAACTGGTCGACGCCCTGATCGCCGAGGACGAGGGCAAGCGGCTGGCGGCGCTGGCGGAATAGCGCCAACTTCCGTTCGCCCTGAGCTTGTCGAAGGGCTGCACTTTCTTCAGGCTGGACCAATGGGAAGAAAAGCAGTGCTTCGACAAGCTCAGCACGAACGGGGTTTTGCATGACCGTCGGCGAGGCCATTCGCGCCGCAGCCGAGGCCCTTGCGCCCACCAGCGATACCGCGCGGCTCGATGCCGAGCTGCTGATGGCCCACGCGCTCGGCCTCACGCGGTCGGACATGCTGCTGCGGGCGATGCGCGACCCCACGCCGGCGGGGTTCGCCGCGCTGGTGGAGCGCCGCGCCGCGCATGAACCAGTCGCCTACATCACCGGCGCGGCGGAGTTCTACGGCCTCACCCTCAAGGTGACTCCCGCCACCCTGATCCCGCGCGGCGACAGCGAGACGCTTATCGAGGCGGCGCGCGAGGCCTTTGCAGGGCGGCCCACCCCGCAGCGCATTCTCGATCTCGGCACCGGATCAGGCGCACTACTGCTTGCCGCAATGTCGATCTGGCGTGAGGCGGAGGGGGTCGGGGTAGAGCGCGAACCTCTCGCAGCCGTGGTGGCACTTCAGAATGCCGAGCGGACCGGGATCAACAGTCTGCCCAATCCGGCCGAACTGGCACAGCAAAAGGGGCGGTTGGCCGACCTGGGAGTTGCCTCGACGGCGTTCGGTTATCTCGGTCGGGCGCGCTTCCGCCACGCCGATTGGCGCAAGCGGGGATGGCGCAAGGGCCTCGGCACCTTCGACCTGATCCTGTGCAACCCGCCCTATGTCGAAAGCACGGCAGCGCTCGACCGGCAGGTGGCCGATTACGAGCCTGCCAGCGCGCTCTTCGCCGGGCCCGAGGGGCTCGACGATTACCGCGTCCTCATCCCGCAATTGCGCGCCTTGATGAACGAAGGCGCGCTCGCGGTGCTGGAAATCGGGGCGAATCAGGCAGACGCCGTGGGGGCCCTCGCTAACGCTTCGGGATTCGCCACAGCGCTGCGCCGCGACCTTGCCGGGCGTGCGCGGGCCTTGCTGCTGACGTAACAGAATTACGCCAGCGGGGCTTGGCAAACCGGTTTCGCATCGCTACGTCACACCTAGGCCAGATGGATTGCGAAGGGCGCAAACCGCTGAGCCAAGCTCCTGAACTCAGCTGATACCGCCGTGAGGGCTCGCCCCCGGCAGCATGCAGCGCGGAGCACGCGGCACGCTCAAGGCTGATCATTGCGATCATGACCTGGCGTGGCGCATGGGCAAGGGGTCTGTTGACCGCGCGTATGACCAGTGTTTTCGCGCCAGGTCGCTGTTAAGGAACGTTTTCCTTGAATAACAATCGCAATAACCGGCGTCGCGGGCGCGGCAACCGCAACCAGGGCGGCAATGGCGCTCAGCTCAACCGCATCGACAGCCGGGCGCGCGGCAATGCCCCGCAGATGCTCGACAAGTACAAGAAGCTCGCGCAGGACGCCCAGCACAATGGCGACCGCGTGCAGATGGAGTATTACCTCCAGTTCGCGGACCACTATTTCCGCGTGATCGCCGACAACAAGGCGCGTCAGGACGAACAGCGCGGCGGCAATGGCGGCGGTCAGCGCCGCAATGATGAACGCGATGCGGGCGACGATTTCGAGGACGATTTCGACTTCGGCCGCCGCAACGACATGCCGACACGCTCGGTCTACGAACAGCCGCAGAGCGGCGGCGATGCCGATGTGTCCGAAGGCGAGCCGGGGCAGGAGGGCGAGAGCTTCCTCGCCGACGAGCGTCAGGACGACCGCGGCGATGATCGCGGCCCTGAACGCGCAGACGACCGCCCGCGCGGCCAGCGCCGCCAGCAGCAGCGCAAGCAGAAGGACGGCAATCGCGACGGCAACCGCGACGGCGGTCGTCCAGAGCGCGGCGAGAAGCGTGCCGAGCGCGGCGAGCGCCCCGAACGCGGCGAGCGCCCCGAGCGCCCGGCTGCCGAACCGCGCGCCGAAAAGCCCGCTCGCACCCGCCGTCCGCGCAAGAGCGCCGAGGAGGCCGGCGAACCGCGGGGCATCGACAGCTCGATCCTCCCGCCCTCGATCCGAGGGGACGATACGGGCGGCGATAGCGGCACGCTCGAAACCGTCGAGTAAGCGCCATGCTTGAGCGGCTGGCCCCGGTGGCGGCGGCTCTCGGCGCGCTGGTGCAGCGCTTTCCGGCGCTGACGGCCATCGCGCTGGGGCTGATCGCCGCCTGCGCCTACCCGCCGCTCCACCTCTGGCCGCTGGGCCTCGCCGCGCTGGCGGGGTTCGTGTGGCTGATCTACTCAGCCGAGAACTGGAAGCAGGTCGCGGCGCGCGGCTGGCTGTTCGGCTGGGCGCACCTGACGCTCGCCAACAACTGGATCGCGACCGCCTTCACCCATCAGGCCAAGATGCCCGAAGTGCTGGGCTGGGCGGCGGTGCCCCTCTTGTGCATCTACCTCGCGGTCTACCCGATGCTGGCGGCGCTGGCGGCGCACCTGCTGGCGCGGAAGCGCACGAATTTCACCGCATTCCTGCTGGTCTTTGCTGGCGCATGGACGCTCACCGAGTGGCTGCGCAGTTGGGTGTTCACCGGCTACCCTTGGCCGCCCCTGGGGCTGATGCTGCTGGGCACGTGGAACGACCCTGGGCTTGCGGGCATTTGGCTGCCATGGATGGGCACCTACGCTCTGTCCGGCATCACCCTCTTTCTGGCGGGGCTCTTGCTGTTCAGCGTTGTGCAAAGGCAATGGCTCGCCCTTCTCCCGCTTGCGCTTTCCGTCACCGGACTGATGTTGGCCCCCGGCGCCAAGACCCCGGACTCCACTCTTCGCTACACCCTCGTCCAGCCCTATATCCCGCAGTCCGAGATCAACGACGCCTCCAAGTTCGAGGAGCAGTTCGAACGCCTCGCCCGCCTCACCGGCAAGGGCACCGCCGAACCGCGGATCGTGCTCTGGCCCGAGAGCGGCGTGCCCGACTATCTCGAGGACGGCTATCCCGAGCGCTATTACTACGCCATGACCGCCAATGGTGACCCGGACTACGCCCGCCGCCGCATCGGGCGGGTGATCGGCCCGCAGGCGATGCTGCTGACCGGGGTGGTCAATCTCAATATCGGCACGCTCCCCGATGGCCCCAACAAGGGTCGCCCCGGCGCGGTGAGCGCGCGCAATTCGGTGATGGCGCTGGACGGCTCGGGCCGGATCCGGGGCGGCTACGACAAGGCGCACCTCGTGCCCTATGGCGAATATCTGCCGATGCGCCCGATCCTCGAGCCGCTCGGCCTGTCGCGGCTGGTGGCCGGCAGCATCGACTACCTCCCCGGCCCCGGCCCGCGCACCCTTGACCTCGGCCGATACGGCAATGCGGGGGTGATGATCTGCTACGAGATCGTCTTCTCGGGCCATGTCGCGTCACGCACGAATCGCCCCGACTACATCTTCAACCCCTCGAACGACGGCTGGTTCGGCACCTGGGGTCCGCCGCAGCACCTTGCGCAGGCGCGGATGCGGGCGATCGAGGAGGGGCTTCCCGTCCTGCGCTCGACCACCACCGGGATCAGCGCGGTAATCGACGCCAATGGCGTGGTGCGCGGGGCGATCGGCATGGGCAAGGCCGACAAGCTGGAGGGCCTCGTCCCCGAGGCCAAGCCGCCGACCCTCTTCGCGCAGTGGGGCCATGCGCTGACGCTGGCATGGGCGGCGCTGTTCCTCGCGCTGGGCCTCGCCCTTCCGAGAGTGCTTGCGCAAGTCCGCGCGCGCGGCTAGGGCGGTGCGCAGACAAGCGGGACATAAAGGTTTCCTTATATCTCTATAAGGTGCCCCACGCCTCGCCGGACCCAAGCCCATTTCAGCCCCCGGGGGACATCAATGCGCACCAACTACCTGTTCACCTCCGAAAGCGTTTCCGAAGGCCATCCCGACAAGGTCGCCGACCAGATTTCGGACGCGATCGTCGACCTGTTCCTCTCGAAGGACCCCGAAGCGCGCATCGCCTGCGAAACCCTGACCACCACCCAGCTGGTGGTGCTTGCCGGAGAAATCCGCTGCAAGGGCGTCTACGAGAACGGCGAATGGGCCCCCGGCGCCAAGGAAGAGATCGAGCAGACCGTCCGCAACACGGTGAAGCGCATCGGCTACGAACAGGACGGCTTCCACTGGGAGAAGTTCGAATTCATCAACCGCCTGCACGGCCAGTCGGCGCACATCGCGCAAGGCGTGGACGCGGGCGAGAACAAGGATGAAGGCGCGGGCGACCAGGGCATCATGTTCGGCTACGCGACCGACGAGACCCCGGGCCTGATGCCCGCGACGCTCTACTACAGCCACAAGATCCTCGAGCGCATGGCCGCCGACCGCCACTCGGGCGTCGCCCCCTTCCTCGAGCCCGATGCCAAGAGCCAGGTGACCCTGCGTTACGAAGGCTCGCTGCCGGTCGCCGCGACCGCGGTGGTGGTCTCGACCCAGCACGCGCCCGGCTATGACGAGAACGATCCGGCCAAGCAGGCCGAGCTCGAAGCCTACGTGAAGGGCGTGATCGCCGACGTGATCCCGCCGGTGCTGCTGCGCGAGACCGAATACTTCATCAACCCCACCGGCAGCTTCGAAATCGGCGGCCCCGATGGCGACGCGGGCCTCACCGGCCGCAAGATCATCGTCGACACCTACGGCGGCGCTTCGCCCCACGGCGGCGGCGCGTTCAGCGGCAAGGACCCGACCAAGGTCGACCGCTCGGCCGCCTACATCACCCGCTACCTCGCCAAGAACGTGGTCGCCGCCGGCCTCGCCACGCGCTGCACTATCCAGATCGCCTATGCGATCGGCGTGTCGAAGCCGCTTAGCCTCTATGTCGATACCCACGAGACCGGCACCGTCGGCGACGACAAGATCGAACAGGCAATCCTCGGCATCGCCAAGCTCGGCGGCCTGACCCCGCGTTCGATCCGCACGCATCTCGGCCTCAACAAGCCGATCTACCAGCCGACCGCCGCCTACGGCCACTTCGGCCGCACCGCGGAAGGCGACTTCTTCCCGTGGGAGCGCCTCGACCTGGTCGACGATCTGAAGGCTGCGCTGGGCTAAGCTTGGCGCTTGCCCACCCCTAACCCCTCCCGCAAGCGGGAGGGGGACTGTCAGCGCTCATACTCCTCTCCCGCTTGCGGGAGAGGAGTATGAG
>NZ_LSKQ01000208.1 GCF_001557115.1 Erythrobacter sp. CCH5-A1 | reverse complement strand
CATCCATGAACTGGTCGGTCTCGGACTGGTTCGTCCGCGGCGAGCGGGTCTCGAGCCGCTGCTGGCCGTCGCTCTGGGTTATGAGCCGCTTGCTGCGCCCGGTCACCTCGGCGACCTTCTCCGGTCCAAAGTGCTCGATGATCCCGTCCAGCGCTGGCTTGATCGGCGGCATGGCGCACAGGTGCTCGATCATCTCGCCGCGGCGGGCGATCGCAGTCTGGTTGTGGACGGGACGGCCTTCCTCGTCGAACATCGGCGCAGAGCGCTGGGTGCCGGTATCATCGACGAATTCCTGCATCTGTTGCGTGGGGAAGGCGCGTTCGAGGTACTCGATCACAGCGTCGAGCGGGCTGAGGTCGAGGTCGAGCTCCGCGCGCTCTTCTGGCGAAAGGCTGTCGAGACGGCGATCGAGGATGCTTTCGGCGGTCGAGACCAGCTGAACCACCACCACCTCGTCCCGGTCCAGATGGCTATTGATGGCAGCAATCAGCGTGGGCAACTTCATCGACAGCAGCAGCTGGTTGAAGAACCGCTGCTTGGTGCTTTCGAACCGGCTTCGCGCTGCGGCTTTCGCACCGCTGTTGAGCGTTGCGCCGTCGATTTCATCGACGACGCCGGTCAACTCCAGCGCCTCCTCAAGGTTCTGATGAATGATCGCCCAGGCATCCGCATAAGTGTCGTAGACGGCGATCTGCTGAGCGGTCAGGTCATGCTTCAGGATGTCGTATTCGACCCCTGCAAAGCTGAGCGCGCGCGCCTGATAGAGCCCAAGTGCCTTGAGGTCGCGCGAAACGAGTTCCATCGCTGCGATGCCCCCTGCCCTGATCTGGCTGATGAAATCTTCCCTGTTGGCAAACGCGGTGCCGGGTCCCCACAGTCCGAGCCGCACGGCATAGGCAAGGTTGTTGACCTCCGAGGCCCCGGTCGCAGAGGCGTAGAGAACTCGGGCATCGGGCAGATTGTTTTGCAGCAGCACGCCGGCGATGCCCTGCAAAGATCCGCTTTTTGTGCCCCGGGCGCCCTCGCCCCCTGCAACACCGCCCATCTCGTGGCTCTCATCGAAGGCTATCACACCCTCGAATTCCTCGCCCGCCCAGTCCAGCAATTGCTTGAGACGCGTGGCGTCCTGACGCTGGCTGCGAAGGGTGGGGTAAGTGACGAACAGGATCCCTTCGCGAAACGGCACCGCCTGGTCGATCTTCCAGTTGGACAGCGGCTGAATGTCGGCCGCAAGGCCGCCGATGGCACTCCAGTCGCGGCGAGCATCCTCAAGCAAGCTCTCGTTCTTCGATACCCAGATGGCCTTCCGGCGTCCGGCAAGCCATCCATCAAGGATGCAGGCGGCGATCTGCCTGCCCTTCCCTGCCCCCGTGCCATCGC
>NZ_LSKQ01000021.1 GCF_001557115.1 Erythrobacter sp. CCH5-A1 | reverse complement strand
GCCGGTGGTGGGCGGCGCGCCTGCGCCTGCGGCCCAGCCCGCGCCGCCCACCACCGGCCCTGCGCCTGCGCCTCAAGCTGGCCCCGGCGGCCCCGGCGCTGGTTTCGCGCCCTCGGCCGAGCAGCGCGAGCAGTTCATGGCCTTCCGCGCGCGGCTGTGCGCCGATGACGGGCAGGCCTTCCTCGAAAGGCTGGTCGCCGCGATCGACAGCGGGGCGGACATCTCCAGGGACTTCCCCGGCATCGATCCCGCCCGCCTCGCGCCGATGCTGGCGCGGCTGCGCGGGGCGGACGGCAAGATCGATCCGGCGCGGCTGACCCAATTCCGCACCCGCATCTGTGCAATCGATCCGGCGATGATGGGCGGCGGCGCACCCGGTACTCCGGGCGCTCCGGGCGCTTCGGCCGGCGGCGTCCCGCCGCAGTTCGCCGCCTTCCGCGAGCGGGCTTGCGGCCCCGATGGCAACGCCGCCATCGCCGCGCTGATCGGCAAGATCGAACGCGGCGAAGATGTCTCGGCCGAGCTGCCGGGCGTCGATCCGGCCTTCATCAAGATGGCGCTCGATCGCTCGCGCCTGCCCGACGGCACGCTCCCGCCCGAGGCGATCGCGCAGTTCCAGCAGCGCTTCTGCGCCGCTGCGCCCCCCGCGGGCGGACCGGGCGGCGCTCCGGCTGGCGGAGCACCCGGCGGCGGCGCGCCTGCCGGGGGACCGGCCTTCAACCCGCTCGCCCAGCGCAGTTTCCAGGGCTGGCGCTACTTCTTCAACCTCACCCACACCATCGAGCTCGCCAACGAGATCCTCGTCGCCCCCGGTCTCGATCCGCTCGACCAGCTCGACGGCGAGGCGACCAGCGCCTTCGGCCAGCCGCGCCATTCGAGCCGCCTCGAGGCCGGCCTGTTCGGCAAGGGCGTCGGCTTCCGCCTCTCGGGCATCTACACCGGCGAGACCCGGATCGACGGCACGGTGGCGGCCAACGACCTGTTCTTCGACGACATCGTCACCTTCAACCTGCGCATCTTCGCCAACATGGGCGAAGTGACGGGGAAGAACGAGGGCCTGTGGAAGGACTTCCGCGTCAGCCTCGTCGCCGACAATGTCTTCGACGCGCAGCGCCAGGTGCGCGACGGGACGGGCATCACCCCGGTCAACTACAACGCCTTCGTGATCGACCCGCTGGGGCTCTATCTCGGGGTGGACCTGCGGAAGTTGTTTTGAGCGGGGGGAGCGAAGTTTACAAAGTTGACACTGTAAACTTCGCAATCCTACAGGAATTGTTATGCAATTTCATGAGATAAACGGCGAAAAGCGAAGTTGACACTGTGCATTCGCTTTTCGTGGCCCAGGGGCGTCGGCGGGCGGGGGCAGGCGAGGAAGTTGACCATGGGAAAGAGCCGCCCGCCTTGTAACGCGCGGCGCGCCTGTAGGAAAATGCTCTATCCGTGCGCCTCGGCGAGGGCCTCGGCGCAAGCATGGCCGCTCGCCCAGGCCCACTGGAAGTTGTAGCCGCCGAGCCAGCCGGTGACGTCGACCGCCTCGCCGATGGCGTAGAGGCCCGGCACCTTGGCGGCCTCCATCGTCCGGCTGGAGAGTTCCGCCGTGGCGATGCCCCCGGCGGTGACCTCGGCCTTGGCATAGCCCTCGGTCCCGTTCGGGGCGAAGCGCCAGTCGGCAAGCTTGGCCTGTGCGGAACGAAGGTCCTTGTCGCCGCAATTCCCGAGTTCGCGCTCCAGAGCGAGCCGGTCGGCCAGCGCATCGGCGAGGCGATCGGGCAGACGCTCGCGCAGCAGCGTGCGCAGGTGAGCGCGCGGGCGGTCGCGCTTGGCTTCGATCAGCCAGTCGGTCGCGGCTTCGGGAAGGAAGGTGATGCCCACCGGATCGCCATGCCGCCAATAGGAAGAGACTTGCAGGATCGCAGGGCCCGAAAGGCCCTTGTGCGTGAACAGCGCGGCCTCGGCGAACTCCGCCTTGCCCGCGCGCGCCAGCACCGGTGCGGCGACGCCCGAGAGTTCGCGGAACAGCACATCCTCGCCACCCAGCGTCAGGGGCACGAGGGCAGGGCGCGGTTCGACCACCTTGAGGCCGAACTGCCGCGCGAGGCGATAGGCAAAGTCGCTCGCGCCCATTTTCGGGATCGACGGCCCCCCGGTGGCGATCACCAGCGCGGGCGCGGCCCAAGCGCGGCCATCGGCGGCGGTGACGGTAAAGGTGCCATCCTCGCCGCGCGCAACCTGCGCAACGTCGACCCCGCAGGTGAGGGTCACGAAGTCGGGCGGGCATTCGTCGAGCAGCATCGCCACGATCTGCTTCGCCGAACCGTTGCAGAACAGCTGCCCCAGCGTCTTCTCGTGCCACGCAATGCCGTGGCGCTCGACCAGCGCGACGAAGTCGGCCGGGGTGTAGCGGGCGAGCGCGCTCTTGGCGAAATGGGGGTTGGCGCTGAGGTAGTTGGCGGGCCCCGCGCCAAGGTTGGTGAAGTTGCACCGCCCCCCGCCCGAGATCAGGATCTTCTTGCCCGGCGCCTCGGCCCGCTCCAGCAGCGTTGCCCGCACCCCGCGCTGCCCGGCCTGCCCCGCACAGAACAGCCCGGCGGCACCCGCGCCGAGGATGATGACGTCGCTTAGTTCCACGAACCTGCCGATAGGGGGGCGCGCGGCAATTGCCAACCG
>NZ_LSKQ01000207.1 GCF_001557115.1 Erythrobacter sp. CCH5-A1 | reverse complement strand
GCGCGGGTGGGAGATTTCGGAGAAGCGGCTCGATGCGCTGCACGAACAGGCGCGCGAGTTGCGGCGCCATTCGTCCGAGGCGCACAAGGCGCTCGCCGCCAAGTTCGCCGCCGCGGACATGGGCCGCTACACCTTCAAGCGCCACGCCGTGGTCGGCTCCGCGATCGTCGATTTCAACTGCCACAACCTCGGCCTCGCGCTGGCGATCGACGAGGAGGGGCAGAACGACACCCTCGCGAAGCGCCGCGACAAGAGCCTCGAGAGCGTCGGCATCAAGGTGATGCGCATCGCCGCCAAGGACATCCTCGAGGATATCGACGCGGTGCTCCAGCGCCTCACCCTCACCATGCGCGAGCGGATCGCGGCCAAGAAGGAAGCCGCCCGCGCGCACAAAGCGGCCAACCCCAAGCAGACCTATTCGCGCCCCAAGCCGAAAGGCGATGATCGCGACGGCGCGCCCAAGCCGCGGGGGCGCAAGCCGTGATGCACGACGACCGCGAGCACGACCTCCGGCTGGCAAACAATGCCTCCGAACTGCGCGTGTCTTTCGCCTCCGAGGCCGGCCGCAAGGAGTCGATCGCGCGGGCCGTGGACATTCTCGCGCGGGAAGGCGTGGTCGTGCTCGACGATCTTGTCGACCCCGCGCGGCTGGCTACGCTCAAGTCCGAGATCGAAACGGCTTATCCGGATTACGCCACCCCCAACCGAGCCCGCAATTATGGCCCCTATGAGGGCCGCCACACCATGGGGTTGCGGGTCGAGGGGACCTTGGCGGATCGCGATATCCTGTTGCCGCGGCCGGTGGCGGCGATTGCAGAGATGCTGCTCGGCGAGATGTTCATGGTCGATTCGACCGGGCTGCTCGTGGCCAACCCGGGCGCGCCCGATCAAGTGCGGCACCCCGACGGCACCCTGTTTCCCGAAGTCGATCTCGAATATCTCTTGCCGCCCTTCGCGCTCGCTTTCGCGATGCCGCTGGTGACAATGGACGAAGTGACGGGGCGCACCGCCTTCTGGCGGAAAAGCCACCGCGTTCGCGAAGCCAAGGGCGATCATGATTTCGCGCCGGTGGTGTCGCCGGGATCGGCCATCCTGTGGGATTTTCGCACCAAGCATTGCGGCCTTGCCAACACCGGCACTGCGCCACGCCCGGTGCTCTATTCGGTGCTGTCGCGCTATTGGTGGGTGGAAATACACCCGATGGAAGCGACCGACTATGTCAAACTCCAGGTGCCGCGCGGCGTGATGCAGGGCTTCAGCAAGCGCATGCAATACCGCCTGCGCCGCGCCAAACTGCTCGATTGAGGACCATCATGCTCGAAATCACCAACCTCCACGCCTCGGTCGGCGACAAGCCTATTCTGAAGGGCCTTACGCTCGAAGTCCCCGCGGGCGAGGTGCATGCGATCATGGGCCCCAACGGCGCGGGCAAATCGACGCTGTCGAACGTGCTCGGCGGCAAGCCCGGTTACGAGGTGACCGCGGGCAGCGTGACCTTCCGGGGCGAGGACCTGCTGGCGCTCGAACCGCACGAGCGCGCCGCCAAGGGTCTCTTTCTGGGCTTCCAGTACCCGGTCGAGATCCCCGGCGTCTCCAACGTCCAGTTCCTGCGCGAGGCGCTCAATTCCCAGCGCAAAGCGCGTGGTGAAGAGCCGCTCTCGGGCGGCGAGTTCCTCAAGCTCGCCAAGGACAAGGCGGGGCTGCTCAGGATGGACATGGAAATGCTCAAGCGGCAGGTGAATGTCGGCTTCTCGGGCGGCGAGAAGAAGCGCGCCGAGATGGTGCAGATGGGCATCCTCGACCCAGCCTTCGCGGTGCTGGACGAGACCGACAGTGGCCTCGATATCGACGCGCTGCGGATCGTCGGCGCTGGGATCAACGCGATCATGCGCTCGCCGGATAAAGCCGTGCTCCTCATCACCCACTACCAGCGCCTGCTCGACGTCGTGAAGCCCGACAAGGTGAGCATCCTCGCGGGCGGCCGGATCGTCGAGACCGGCGGGCCGGAACTTGCCCTGCGGCTCGAGGCCGAGGGCTATGACGCGGTGATGGCAGACGCATGATCCTTGCCGCCACCCTCCTCACGGCATTGCAAGCCGCCCCCGCACCGCTCGCCGCACCGGAGGGCGAGATCGTGGTGACGCTCGAACGCCTGCGGCGCGTGACCGTCAACGTCGTACGCGACCCGCAGGGGCGCTGGCACTGCGGGCTTGCAGGCTCGACCGGACAGGCCAGGCTGGACGACCGCCTGTGCCGCGCGGTCACCAAGTGCGTGCGCAAGGGAGCGGACAGTCGCGCCAAGGTCGATGCCTGCATCCGGACCAGTCGCGCGGGGCTGGCCCGCGAGCTGGAACGGGCACTGCAAAAGGACAGGCTGTCATGAACGGAGCCGCTACCCTCTCCCTCCCCACGCGCCGCGACGAGGCGTGGCGCTATGCCGACATGGACGCGCTGGCGCGGCTCGGCGTCGCGGCGCTCGACCAGTGGCAAGCGCTGGACGTCCCCGCGGGCGAAAGCGTGACCCGCTGCCTTGTCGTCGGCTCTAATGCACCCGAACTCCACCGCGTCCGCGTCCAGCTGGGCGAGGGCGCGCGCGCCGCCTTCTTCGTCACCAATGCGGGCGACGATTACACGCGGGTCGAGGTCGAAGTGCGGCTCGCCCGGGGTGCGCATTTCGAATTCGGCGGCGTCACCATCGGCGGTGGTGGCGTCACCCGCGAATTCGTGACGCAGGTCGTCCATGCCGAACCCGAGGCGACCTCCAACCAGACCATCCGCGCGGTGCATTGGGCCGGGGCGACGGGCAATTTCCTCGGCGAGATCAAGGTCGCGCGCCACGCACAGAAGACCGACGCGGCGCAGGACTTCAAGGGCCTGCTGCTCGAGGCCGGAGCGAGCGCCAATGCCGTCCCGCAGCTCGAAATCTTCGCCGATGACGTCAAGTGCGCCCACGGTGCCACCGTCGGCGCGCTCGACGAGGCGGCACGCTTCTACATGATGGCGCGCGGGCTCGATCCTGCCACGGCGCAGCGGCTGCTGGTGCAGGCCTTCATCGGCGATGCCTTTGTGGCGCTCGAAGACGAAGCGGAACGCGAAACGCTGCTCGATGCCGCGCTGGCGGCGCTGGAAGGGGCGAAGCTGTGAGCGACGCCGCCACCCTCGCCCCGCTCGCTAACCTGCGCGCCGATTTCCCCGGCATGGTGACCCATGACGGCAAGCCGTGGCACTACCTCGACACCGCCGCGACCGCGCAGAAGCCGCGCGCGGTGATCGACGCCATGGCGCGCGCCTTGGGCGAGGATTACGCGACCGTCCACCGCGGGGTCTACACCCGCTCGGCCGAGATGACGCTCGCCTACGAGGCGGCGCGGCGCACCGTCGCCCGGTTCATCGGCGGGCACGAGGACGAGCTGGTCTTCACCCGCGGCGCGACCGAGGCGATCAACCTCGTCGCGCAGACCTGGGGCCGCGCGAACCTCAAGGCGGGGGACCGCATCCTCCTCTCGCAGGCCGAGCATCATTCGAACATCGTGCCTTGGCAGATGGTGGCCGGGGAAGTGGGGGCGCAGATCGACGTGTGCCCGCTGACCGACGACCACCGGATCGACCTCGATGCTGCCGAGGCGATGCTGACCGAGCGTCACAAGCTGGTCGCGCTGGGCCATGTCTCCAACGTCACCGGCGCGCTGCTCGATGCCCCGCGCGCGGCTGCGCTGGCGCACAAGGTCGGGGCGAAGCTGCTGCTCGACGGGTGCCAGTCGGCGCCGCACATGGGCGTCGATGTCGCGGCGCTCGATTGCGATTTCTACGTCTTCTCCGCGCACAAGCTCTACGGGCCGACCGGGATCGGGGCGCTGTGGGCGCGCAAGGCCATTCTCGCCGACATGCCCCCCTATCAGGGCGGCGGGGCGATGATCGACCGGGTGACCTTCGCGAAAACGACCTACGCCAGCGGGCCGCAAAGGTTCGAGGCGGGAACGCCCGCGATCACCGAGGCGATCGCCTTCGCCGCCGCCGCCGATTACGTCAGCGCCATCGGCCCCGCGCGCATCCATGCGCGCGAACAACAGCTGGTCGCGAAACTCCGCCGCGAATTGGGTGCAATGAACGACGTCACGCTCTTCGGCCCCGCCGACAGCGCCGGGATCGTCAGCTTCGCGCTGGACGACATCCACCCCCACGACCTCGGCACGATCCTCGACGAGAGCAATGTCGCGATCCGCGCGGGGCACCACTGCGCCCAGCCCTTGATGGACTACCTCGGCGTCCCCGCCACCGCACGCGCCAGCTTCGGCCTCTACTCCTCCGAAGCCGATGTCGACGCGCTGCTCGCCGGGATCGCCCGCACCCGCCGCATTTTTGGAAAAGGATGAGAGCGATGGACAGCTCAGCCGAAAAACCCCCCCGCGCCCGCGTCTCGGACGCCGTGGACACGGACAGCGAAGCACCCCGCACCCGCGACTATCTCGACGGCTTCCTCGCCGCCAAGCCGCCCGAAAGCCCGGTGGGCGGCGAAGGCAGCGATCTGCAGGCCGACGTCATCGAGGCGCTGCGCGAGATCTTCGATCCGGAAATCCCGGTCAATATCTACGATCTCGGCCTGATCTACGGCGTCGAGGTCGACGAGAACCGCGACGCCACCGTCACCATGACGCTCACCACCCCGCATTGCCCCGTCGCCGAAAGCATGCCCGGCGAGGTCGAACTGCGCGTCTCGAGCGTGCCGGGAATCCGCGATGCCGAGGTCAATCTTGTCTGGGACCCGCCGTGGGGCCCGCACAAGATGAGCGACGAGGCGCGGCTCGAACTGGGGATGCTGTGAGCGACACCGCCATCCTTGCGATTACCCTTGCGGACTACCGCGACCCGCGCGATGCGGCGGACGTCGTGGCGCTGCTCGATGCCTATGCGCGCGATCCGATGGGCGGCGGCGAGCCCTTGCGCGATGACGTCAGGGCGCGCCTCGCAGGCGATCTGGCGGCCAACCCGCAGGCCTTCTCGCTGATCGCGCGCATAGATGGCCGCGCGGTCGGCCTTGCCAATTGCTTCATGGGCTATTCGACCTTCGCCGCCGCGCCGCTGGTCAATATTCACGATCTCGCGGTGCTCCCCGAGGCGCGCGGGCACGGGGTCGGAAAGGCGCTCCTGCAAGCCGTCGAGGCCGAGGCCTTGAAGCGCGGGGCCTGCAAGATCACATTGGAAGTGCTGAGCGGCAATCCGGCGCGCCGTCTCTATGCGCGCGAAGGCTTTGGCGACTACCAGCTCGATCCCGCCACCGGGCACGCGCTGTTCTGGCAGAAGAGGCTCACATGACCGAGACGACCACGACTTCTCGCCCCGCCCCCAAGGCCGCCGTCACCCTGACGCCGAGCGCCGAGGCGCGCATCGCCGAGCTGATGAGCAAGGCCCCGGCGGACGCCATCGGCGTCAAGCTCTCGACCCCGCGCCGGGGCTGCTCGGGCCTCGCCTATTCGGTCGACTACGTCACCACCGAAGCCAAGTTCGACGAGAAGATCCCCACCCCCGGCGGCGTGTTCTACATCGACGGCGCCTCGGTGCTCTACCTCATCGGCAGCACGATGGACTGGCGCGAGGACGATTTCACCGCGGGCTTCGTGTTCGAGAACCCCAACGCCAAGGGCGCCTGTGGCTGCGGCGAGAGTTTCATGGTATAATCAGGGCCATGCCCCGCCAAGCCCCACCCCCGCGCAGCATCCTTGCAGGTCTCGGCCAGATTCTGGTCGGGTTCGGGATGGTGGCGATTGCTGCCGGCGAGACGATCGCGGCGGGCAGGCATCGCCCCTCACCCGATCTTAAACCCGGCACCGGGTCGCTGGCGGACATCATGCGCCAACGGCCGCGCCCGCGCCGCAAGCCGCCCGAATCCGGCATGCCCGTTCCCGCTGTCCCGCCGCGCGGGCCCATGCCGCTCCAGGGCGGAGCCGCCGCCGCGCTCGACCCGGCGCGCGATTGACGGCGTCGCCGCGTGACCCCGCGATGACGCGCGGCACGGACCTACCCCCCGATCGTGACGCCCAGCGCATCGCCCAGCGCGGGCGCGAGGTGCAGGCGATCATCAACCAGCTGGAAGGCGAGCGCGCGGCGTTAGAGGCGCAGCTTGCGAGCGGGCCCGCGCTTGCGGATCAGGCCCGGATCGAAACCGAAATTCTCCACCTCGCGCTCGCCTTGGGCGAGCTGCGCGGCGGGCATTACTCCGGCGTCTGACGCCGCTCGGCGAGCCGCGCGAGGAGGATCCGTTCGAGATCGTCGACCTCACCATCAGCCTCGATCATGATCTCGAGCGATTCGCGCTCGAAATCGGTCACCACCTCGCCCGCCGCGGCGAGCGCGCCGTAGTCGGGCCCGGCGGGCTTCTTCTTGCCGAACACCTTGCCGAAGTGGTTCATTACATTCGGAACCTCGCGGACCACGCGGCCCATGAAGCGCCCGACATTGGCGTCAGCGTCGGCGATGAAGGCTTCGAGCTCGCGGCGGCGCTCGTGGCTGAGCTGCGCATTCTGCAGCGTGAAGCCCTTGAGGAAATTCTCCACCCCGTCGAGGAACAGGTCCTCCCACTCGGGCGCGTTCTCGTCGGCGAGGGTCGCGTCCTTCAGGCGGAACAGCATCTCGGCATCGTGGCGGGTGACCGCGGCCGGGCCATGGCCACCGCTCGCGAAGATCACGCGGCGCAGGATGCGGCATTCGGCGGCGGTGATGTGGGTGGCGCTGAGGTCGCCCCCGTGGCGGGTCGGGCCGGTGCCGTGCAGCACCGCATGCTCGACCTTGGCGAGCACGTAGTCCTTGAGCCGGTCGGGGGTGTTCTCTGCCCGCTCGAGGATGCGCACCAGCGCCTCGAGCTCGGCCATGGAATCGACCTTGCCGTCACGCTCGACCTGCGCGATCAGCCACTCGGCTTCCTCGAGATTGCACTGGAGGCGCGGCGGGGTGCCGTTGAGGACGTGCTCGCCGATCGCCTCGACGAAGAAGTCGACCCATTCGGGCGTGCGGGTGTGGAGCGCCTGGTTGAGCGTGAACAGCGCCTCGGCCTCTTCGCGGGTGATGATCCCGTCGCCCCAGCCTTCGCGGCGCAGGGCGATGAGTTCGTCGGCGGTGATCTGGCCGTCGGCGGCGGCGGCGCGCGCGACTTCGAGGAATTGGGTGGTCACTCTGGTCTATCCCCTGTGATCTTCGCGAGAGGACATGCCACGAACAGGCTTAAGGCGGGGTTACCTTTGCTCGACCTCGCGGATGCAGGCACCCGGATCGGCGGGCGCACCGCCCTGCCGGAACCGTGCCTCGACATGGGTCGCAGTCGGTTCGGCGGCGGCGGCGACGGGGTAGAGGTAGATGTCGAGCACGCAGGTTTGCCCGGCGAACTGGAGTTTCCTCGCATCGCCCTCGGCAAGGTCGATGCGGGGGCTGCCGAAGCGCGCGGTGAGCGTGGCGGCGGGCGAGCCGATCACGCCGGAGAGCCCGGCGGGGGCCATCACCTCGGGCACCACGACGATGGTGGAGCGCGGGGTGGCGG
>NZ_LSKQ01000206.1 GCF_001557115.1 Erythrobacter sp. CCH5-A1 | reverse complement strand
CCGCTGCCCAACTGGGTGCTTTGCTCGAGGGTCTGGACTGGCGCCGCGTGCATGGTGGACGCCGTCCGATCGCGCCCCAGATTGCTGCTTGACGGGGTGCGTGCGGACTGATTCAACCTACACATGCTCCTCGAAGCGGACCTTCCCGATGACGTTGATGCGCTGCGTGCGCTCGTCTGTCGCGCGACAATCAGAATGAGAATGCGCGACAATCAAGATGAGAATCCGGTG
>NZ_LSKQ01000205.1 GCF_001557115.1 Erythrobacter sp. CCH5-A1 | reverse complement strand
AACTGGCCCCTTTTTAAACCGGTGCCTGGCCCGTTTTTATCCCGGTGTTGACAGGCGCGTCTCAGGCTCTTGAAATTCTCTCTGATATTCTATTTCAAGTTCGCACTTACACGGGAACAGATCACGCCCAACTCTTGCTGATAATTGAAAGAGGAGGCTGAGTTCCCTTCGAATGATCTCTTCATTCCGTCGCTGGTAAACGGGTATCTTCGACTTTCCATCGAGTGCTCGTTGAGCGATCTCGAAGGCAATCGAATTCTCCATAAGGCTTCCTTTGTCAGCAGCAGTGTCGACCTCGGGACCGATCCCCATACGAACGCGCAGGCTAATCTATCGCAGCCGAGTGCATATGGCTGCATTATCTGCATTCAGTCGGCTTCATTTTGGGGCCCCTCAACGGTCGCCACGCTCTCCCCGCGCCGGATCGTCCGATAGACAGTCGGCCGAGAAACCTTGAACAGCTTCCCAAGGTCACTGATCGAGTATTCCCCGGTGGCGTGCATCTTGAGGAGCTCGCGCTGCTGGAGGTCGGACAGCTTGGGCGGCTTGCCGCGGAGCTTGCCCTTGTCCCGGGCGATCTTCATGCCCTCGCGGGTGCGCAGGCGGATGAGGTCGCTCTCGAACTCGGCGAAGGTGGCGAGGATGTTGAAGAACATCCGGCCTATTGGATCGTTGGGGTCGTAGACCTGCTTGCCCAGTGCGAGGCTCACGCCGCGCTTCTCCAGCTCATCGGCGATCGCGCGGGCGTCGGGCACCGATCGGGCGAGGCGATCCAGCTTGGGTACGACCAATGTCTCGCCCGCGCGGACCGCAGCCAGAGCCTGGGCGAGGCCGGGACGATCGCGGTTGCGGCCGGTCAGTCCGTGGTCGGTGTAGATGCGGTCCTCGGGCACCCCAAGCTCGATGAGCGCGCGGCGCTGGGCAGTGAGGTCCTGCTTGTCGGTCGAGCAGCGGGCATATCCGATGAGAGTGTCGGTCATGTGTAACGGATGAGGCCCCTGTGTGAGAAAATAAAGCGTACCACCTTAATGAGAGCGCGGGCAAGCCGGATTTGCGGAGGGCAGGGGGGTCTGACCTCTGGCGCCTGCAAAGTGTCCGGTGAGCGATCCGCTGCGTTCGCAAGCGCCTTTCCTCCGACGAATGTATGTAGTCCATGCTTGATACAGAAGCCCGGTGAGTGTATGAGTCAGCAGACTGTACAGAAAGGTGCCTTATGAACGTGCAACGCGGAAAACTTGTTTCTGGGGGAAGGTTGCAATTGCCGGTCGAGATCCGGCGTGCGCTCTCTCTGTCCGATGGCGACACCGTGCTGCTCGAAGTGGTCGATGGCGAAATCCACGTACGGCCCTATCGGGACGCTGTGGCTCGGGTACAGGCAAAGTTGCGCAAGTATGTCGAGCCAGGTCGCAGCTTGTCCGACGAATTGATAGCCGAGCGCCGGGCTGCCGCAGAAAATGAGTGATACACGTTACATGCTCGATGCCTCCGCAGTGCTCGCGATGATGCTCGACGAGGCCGGCGGCGATCAGGTTCGAGAGCGGCTTGCTTCCAGCCAGATCAGCACTGTGAATCTGTCGGAGGTTGTTGCCAAACTACAAGAAGGCGGCGTGCCCGATGAGGTCATTACGTCCAGTCTTGCAGAGCTGAATTTCGATGTACTCGCGTTCGATCAGAGTCAGGCTGTGCGTGCCGGACTACTGCGTGCCTCGACGCGAAGCAACGGATTGTCTTTGGGGGATCGAGCCTGCCTTAGCGCAGCCAAGTCGTGCAATGCAGTTGCAGTGACCACCGATCGGGCATGGGGTAAACTCGAGCTTGATATCGTCGTCGAAGTGCTTCGCTAAGTTCCGCTGTCGACCCAGACCTTGCCATTCACGCCCGCCAAAACGAACGTCTGGACTCCCCAGAAGCCGACTTGCCGCTTTCGTAATCGCGCACGGGGCGTCCTCATGACTGATTGTCGATGAGAAGGTTCCGGTCGGCTCTCGGGGCAAAGCAGACGTTCGCACCGCCGATTACGTGGGTGATCACCTTTGCTTCAAGTTTGCTAAAAATCATTGCAGTCACATGTATCCTGCAGCATCATCTTATGATGGTAGGGGAATGGACTCAGGTTGAGGTAAAAACGCAGCGTGCGCTTAGATCCCAGCGAGATGGTCCACCGAAGGCGATTGCCCCAGACCTATCGATTGTTGACCATTTCCTGCTGCTTCAGCAGTTGTCGCTCGAAACGCAGGATGAAACCTGCCGCCTTTCGCAGCGGCCGCTGGCACCAGGTTCGACCAGCTTTGTCAGTGAGACGCTGATCGGTGCGACCGATCTGGAAGACGTAATGCAGCGCGTTGCCCGGGCCTATAATATGCTTCACGGGGGTACCTACAACCGAGTCGAAAGCCGCCCTGATCGGCTGGTCTTCCGGCTTAACGATGCTGCCTTCCCCTTTGCTTGCGATCCGGGAGACCGGTCGCGGATCGCGATTATGGAAGGGGTGACGATATGCGTGCATGCGATGCTGTCGATGGTGATGGCCGATGACATCACACCGTGGCTGCGGGTGGTGCACACACGGCGGCCCACTGTCGATGCAGGCCGCGGAGAAGGATTGCTGGCCTATTGGCGTGTCCCGGTTCGCCGGGGCAGCAATGCCTATCTTCTGGAATATTCGCCGCGCGCCGCATCGCTTCCGGTCCGGCGGGACCTGGCGCCCTTCACCACGCATGATGTCTATGCGCGGATCATCGCTTCGGCAGGCGGCCGATCGCAAGCCGCGGCGGGGGCGGGCTTCCTGTCGCAAGTGCGCCGCATTTTGGTCGAGGGCGACTGCTGCCAGACCAGCGTGTCCGGCAAGCTTGGCCTAAGTGTTGCGACCTTGCGCCGCCGTCTCCGTCAAAACAATTCCGATTTCCGCACCCTTCGGTCGGAGGTGCTGGCTGATCGCGCTGTGCATTTGCTGGCTGAGGGCTGGCCAGTCTCAGATGTCGCCGATGCCCTGGGCTTCAGCGACACGCGCAGCTTTTCGCGCGCGTTCAAATCCTGGCACAGCCTCACACCCGCGACCTATCGCCAGATGCAGAAGCGCGAACCCCAGACGCTTGCGCTGTGACCACCTGCTCGTGAGCGAAATTGTCCTATCGATTTGAACCCGCCTGTCCTCGACGAATGGGCAGCATTCGACCTAGCCTTCCCCGCTGAAAACAGGTCGACCAACGGCCATAGGAGAGGGCTAGGCTATGAAGGTTTCAAACCGTTTGCGGCGGTCGCGCGCTGCGTGGCTGGCTTGCGGTGCTGGCACGCTATGGCTGGCTCCTGCGGTTCAGGCGCAGGAACAGGCTCCACCTGCCGACGCACAGGCCGAAGACAGCGCCCCGCTGCCGGGCGAGATCATCGTGACCGCGCGCCGCCGCGCGGAATCCTTGCAGGATGTGCCGATCGCCATTTCCGCCTTCAACGCCGACGCCTTGAGCAATCTGCAGGCCGATACGCTTTCGGGCATTCAATACGCCACGCCCAACCTCTATCTCGATCAGGGCGATGCCGGGAATGCGGTGATCTATATTCGCGGGGTCGGGCAGAACGACTCGCTCGCCTTCGCGGACCCCGGGGTCGGGGTCTATGTCGACGATGTCTTCATAGCCCGCTCGCAGGCCGCCTTCCTTGAAGTCTTCGATGTGGAGCGGATCGAAGTACTGCGCGGGCCGCAGGGGACGCTCTATGGCCGCAACACCATCGGCGGCGCGATCAAGTTCGTCTCGACCCGCCCGACCCGCGACACCACCGGCTATGCCGAGGTCGGCTATGGCAATTTCGACAACCTGATCGTGAAGGGCCGGTTGAGCGGCCCGATCGCGGGGGACACGCTGCGCGGCAAGATCGCCTTCGCCTATTCCAAGCGCGACGGATACAACCAGAACAGCTTTACCGGCGCGGATGACGGCGATGTCGACACGCTTTCGGGCCGGATGTCGCTATTGTTCGAACCATCGAGCAAGGTCGAATTCCTGCTCAGCGCCGATGGCCGGATCGACCGGCCCGACACCTCGCGCAGCCCCGTGCGCGAGACGCCGATCACCGGGGCGACCCCAGGCGGGCTGGTCACTTTCCCGGCCAGCCCCAGCGATTATCAGGTCGACACCAACGCCAATGGCCTGTCGGATCAGAGCGGCTGGGGGGTCGCGCTCACCTCGCGCTTTTTCGTCAACGACAGGGTGACGCTGGAATCGATCACGTCGTACCGGGAATTCGAATTCGACCTCAATCTCGACACCGATGGATCGCGCCTGCCGGTGCTCGACATTCTGCTGCTGCAGGACCAGCGCCAGTTCAGTCAGGAATTGCGCCTCACCTATGATGATCCGGGCAAGCTGACCTTCACCGGCGGCCTGTATTATTTCTACGACGACGACACGACGTTCTCGGGCGTCGATAATGCCGCAGCGACGATTTTCGGTTTTCCCGTAACGCTGTTCGGCTTTGCCTCGTCGAGCCTTGCGGAAACCCGGCAGGAGACCAACAGCTACGCCATCTTCGGGGACGCGACCTATCAGCTGACCGACCGATTGAGCCTGTCCGCCGGACTGCGCTACACCACCGAGGATCGCAGTTCGGCCCGGTTGTTCGAAAACTTCTTCGATCCGGCGGTCTCAGTGATCGAGGACACGCCGCCGTTTCTGCAAGGGGTGGGCGTGGCCGGGACGCCGATCAGCGGCAAGGCGAGCTTCGATGCCTTCACACCGCGCGGATCGCTGTCCTACAAGGCGAGCGAGGACGTGCTGCTTTATGTCTCGGCCTCGCGCGGGTTCAAGAGCGGCGGGTTCGATGGCCGGGCTTCGACCGATTTCGCCTTCCAGCCATTCCGCCCGGAATTCGTCTGGTCCTACGAAGGCGGGGCCAAGACCAGTTGGCTCGACGGGCGGCTGACGCTCAATGGCTCGGTGTTCTACAATGACTACACCGATGTGCAGGTCACATCCTTCGGATCGGACCCGGTCACGGGCGTGTTTGTCAGCCTTTTCACCAATGCCGCCTCCGCCAGCGCCTGGGGCGCGGAGCTGGAACTGCTGGCCCAGCCGGTCGAGGGGCTGACGATCACCGGATCGCTCGGCCTGCTCGATGCGCAGTATGACAGCTTCGACATTCTGGTAGGCGGGGTCGTGACCGATGTCAGCGACCGGCGGGTGGTGAACGCGCCCGATTTCAACGCCAGCCTTGGCGCGACCTATAGCGTGCCGCTAAGCGACAATCTGGCCGCCACCTTCCACCTCGACGGCTCCTACCGCTCGACCGTGGCGACCGAGATCACCGATTCGCCGCTGCTGCGGCAGGAGGGCTACGAACGCATCAACGCCTTCGTCGCGCTGGGGAGCCCCGATCAAAGCTGGCAGCTGCGCGCTGGGGTCGAGAACCTGACCGACCGCGCGGTGCGTGTGCAGGGGTTCAATCTTCAGGACTTTCCGGGGGTGCAAGTCGGCTTCTTCAGCGCCCCGCGCACCTATGATCTGCGCCTGATCGTCCGGTTCTGACGATGTCGAGCGAGGTTGCGGCGGCGCAGAGGGACAGGCTCGACCCCCAAAGCCGAGCGGTGCTGCGGGCCTATGAAGCGATGAAGGCGGCGTGGGAGGAGCGGGTTGCCGAAGGCGGTGTGCCTGCTTCGCGCGCCTTTGCCGATGCGGTATTCGCCGCGTTTCGGGGGTCTGATCGCGATCTGCGGCCCGAACGGGTGGTCGATCTGGAGATACCTGGCGGCGACGGGCCGCGCCCGGCTCGGCTCTACCGCCCTGCGCGCAAGGATGGCGGCGACCCTGGTGTCGTCCTGTTCTTGCATGGTGGCGGCTGGATGCTTGGCGGGATCGCGGCCTATGATGGGCTGGCGGCATCGCTCGCGGAGCTGAGCGGGGCGGCGGTGCTAAGTCTTGATTATCGACTGGCGCCGGAACACCCCTTTCCCGCCGGGCTCAGCGATGCGCTCGCCGCTGCCGCGTTCCTCTCTGAGTCAGGCGACCAGATCGGCTGCGATCCCGCCCGGATTGCGGTCATGGGCGATAGTGCGGGCGGCAACCTTGCCGCCGTGGTTGCCAGAGAGGCCGCGCGCACCGGACAGTGCAAGCTCCGCGGTCATTTCCTGATCTACCCCATGACGGACGTCAACGCCGAGCATGACCATTACCGATCGCGCCGCGACTATGGCGGCGGCGACTTCTTTCTGGGGAATGCCGGCATCGACTTTGCCCGCGACAACTACATCGACGGAACGGGAGCCGCGCCCGAAGACTCGCGCATTTCGCCCGTGTTCGGCGACATTCCTGATGGCCTCGCCCCGGCGCTGACCATAACCGCAGGGCACGACCCGCTGCGCGATGAGGCCTTTGCCTACCACTCGCGACTGACCGAAGCGGGCATTTCAAGCCGCTATATCTGCGCTGAAACTACGATCCACGCCTTCCTGTCATTCGGCATACTTGATTGCGCTCAGGCCATGCGACGGGAACTGGCGGCTGCGATTTCAGATACCCTGAATCCCTGATCGCTCAATTTGTTGATGGCGTGTTAACGAGTTTGACCGCTATCGAGAAGCGCACGTGACTATTCATATGGCTGAGATGAGGGCGCCCCGCCGACGCCTTGTTAGGACTTATCCTTTCGGCAGCTTCTGGCAAAACAAGTCATTCTACGTGTCGCGCGGGAATGACGGCTTTGTCCCAAACCAAGCCAATCTTGGTCGGTGATTGAGCGCGCTTGAAGCACCATGCCGGACAGCCTTCGCCCTCCGCAGAATGGACGCGCTGTTGGCCTAAAAATGTGTCCGGTGAGGGATCCCTTTTGGACAGGTGGCGGCTAGGTGCCCTCGCGGGTGTGATGGGCACGCTCGTTGACAGCTGCCAGTCAGCGAGGCGCTAATAGATGTTTCGACCGCATGAGATTTGATGTGTCACCTGTGACAAGCCGTACCTCAGTTTGGAATTTGTTGAAATTCGGGAGCAGTATGGTTAGAGCCCCTTTCTCAGCTAAGATCATAGGAATCGGAGCGCGAATGACAGTTCAAGTCAACATCACGCCCAATGGGCGGATGAGCCTGCCCGCTGACATCCGTAAGCGGCTCGGGCTGGTCGGTGGCGGTGCGGTTTATCTGGATGAGACGCCTGATGGTCTGGTGCTGCGAACGGCCGCTCAGGCTGTTGCGCGCGCGCAGGCCTTGGCGAAGCAATACACCGAAGGAAACCCGGATGCGTCGGTCGACGCTTTCCTCGCCAAGCGCCGCGAGGAAAGCGGAGAGTGAGCGAGATCGTATTGGATGCCTCCGCCCTCATCGCCATGCTGAAGGGGGAGAAGGGTGCTGACAAGGTCGCCGCGGCGATCGCAGACGCCCGGATATGCACCATCAACTATGCCGAGGTGGTCACCCACTTCATTCATCTCGGCATGCCCGAGCGCGAGGTTGACGCCATGCTCGATCCTCTGCCGATGACGATTGTGCCGACCGACAAGGCCCTGGCGCAATTGGCTGGGCGGTTGAGAGCTGTCACGGCCGGTCACGGTCTATCGCTCGGCGATCGATTCTGTCTTGCTCTAGCGCAGCGGGACGGTTTGTCGGCTTGGACCAGCGATCGTAGCTGGAAGGCAGTCGCCGACGCGGCCAAAGCCAAGGTCGTTGCTATTCGATGATGTCCAGCGGGAAGGGCAGGGCGGTTGCCATCTCAATGCTATTGAGCCGCCATAATCCTGCCTGGCAGCTTCGACGGCGTTCGTCCCCAAAAGCGGAAATTCGCTAACCGACTCAAAGTCGTCATTCTGGCGAGACAGCTTTTGACCCAGAAAGGGCATTTGCCAAATCGCGCGCGGTCCTGGCGGCGCCCATCAAAGTTGCTGACCCCGGTCCCGTCCAGTCGCCATAACCAGCAAGCCAAAGGCGTTGCTCCTTACTTGCACGCTGGCCTTCGACAAGGACACGACCATCCTCCTCGATCACACCGAGGCCGCGCAGATGATCCAGCGCAGGGCGAAAGCCGGTGCACCAGATGATCGCATCGACCGCCTTTGCAGAACCATCGGGCCAGATCACGCCTTCGGTTGTCAGCCGCTCGAACTGCCTGACGGAGGACAAATCGCCGCGATCGCGCGCTGCCTTCACTGGTGGGACCATCACGATGTCACCGATGCCGCCGACCGGGGTGTCGCCGGGACCAGCCTTCATTCGGGCAACAGCGCGTTCGAACAGAACGAGCCCATCGACATCGTCCGGCAGAAACAACGGTTCCTGGAGCGTGACCCACAATGCACGAGCAATCGGGGCCACTTCGGCCATAATCTGCGCGCCGCTGTTGCCGCCGCCAACAACGAGCACGGTTTGACCAGCAAAATCCTCCGGTCGCTCGTAGTGGGCAGAATGAACTTGGCGACCCTTGAATAGGTCGCGCCCTGCGACTTCCGGAATGTAGGGTTTCGACCAAGTGCCGGTGGCGCTGACGACATTGCGCGCGGCGAAATCGCCGGCATCGGTGCGCACCAGTAGATGCGGATCGCCGCGCTCAACCCCTTGCACGCACACCGGACGAAGGATCGGCAGCTGATAGCGTTCCTCGTATCGGGTGAGGTAATCGAGCACGTCGTCGCGCGTGGGATAGCCCTTGTGATCAGGCGGCGCATCAGCCACCCCGGCAACGAGCTATATCCGGCGGGTGAGAACAACCGCAGCGAATCCCACCCGTGCCGCCACGCTCCCCCTGGACCATCTTCGGCATCGAGGATCAGGAAGTCTGCCTGGGCCCTTCGCAGGTAGTAACCCAAAGAGATCCCCATCTGGCCGCCGCCGATGATGACAATGTCGTGGCGTTCCATGTTCGATTCCTCAGGCGAGCCTCGGTGACAGTCCGGCGTTAATTAGGGTCATGAGCCCAACCCACGCGCAATTATGGTTTGCATTGAGGTCCATGGTCTTTGGCACAGATCAAAGCCAGAGCAATCGTTCGATAATTTTGGAATTGTCGATTGACTGCATTGAGGCACTGGCTATTTCCATGTCTATCGAAAGGGCACGATGATAGACGATCTCAACGCACAAGTCTGGGCGGTAGATGCGCTCGGAGCGCTGGCACATGAAACCCGCTTGTCGGTGTTCCGCGCACTGGTGAAGGCAGGCGCAGATGGCATGATCGCCGGCGCAATCGCCGAGCATCAGGGCGTGCCGCCGTCTACGATGTCGCATCATCTGGCGACGCTGGAGCGCGCGGGCCTTGTCCAGTCGGAGCGCGAGAGCCGGCTGATCCATTACCGTGCCGACTTCGCAGGCATGCGGCGCCTGCTGACTTTCCTGATGCAGGATTGCTGCCAAGGCGCTCCAGAGATGTGCGGCGACTTGCTGGCTGAACTCTCCTGCAACGCTGATCAACCCGTGAACGCCTGAGGCTTTAGATGGCAGACAAGATCTACAACGTCCTGTTTCTGTGCACCGGCAACAGCGCTCGCTCCATCCTGGGCGAAGCGCTGATGAACAAGCTGGGGGAAGGCCACTTCGCCGCTTACAGCGCCGGGAGTCAGCCCAAGGGGGATGTCCACCCGATGGCGATCGAGGTGCTCGAAGGCTTCGGCTTTGCGACCGATGGCCTGCGGTCAAAAAGTTGGGATGAGTTCACCCGTCCCGGTGCGCCCGAATTCGATTTCATCTTCACCGTGTGCGACAATGCCGCCGGGGAAAGCTGCCCGGTGTTTCCAGGCAAGGCGATCACCGCCCATTGGGGCGTCGAAGATCCCGCCGCCGTTGAAGGGGACGGTCAACGCAAGGCATTTCAGGATGCGTTGAGCTACCTCAAGCGCCGGATCGATCTGTTCCTGATGCTTCCCCTCAAGAGCATCGACGAATTGGCCATGCGGCGCAAACTGGCTGAAATCGGGCGCGAGGAAGGCGCCAGCATCCGGGCAAAGGACACCCAATGAACACCGACATCGTCATCTACCACAATCCTGAATGTGGGACGTCGCGCAACACGCTGGCGATGATCCGCAATGCCGGGATCGAGCCGCATGTAGTGGAATACCTCAAAACCCCGCCCTCGCGCCCACTGCTGGAAAGCCTGATTGACCGCGCGGGCATGACGCCCCGTGCCTTGCTGCGCGAGAAGGGCACGCCGTTTGCGGAGCTCGGCCTGGATGATCCTGCACTGACCGATGCGCAGCTGATCGACGCGATGATGGCCCACCCGATCCTCATCAACCGTCCGCTGGTAGTCTCGCCGCTGGGAGTGAAGCTGTGCCGCCCATCGGAAGAAGTGCTCGACCTGATCCCTGCCGATCAGCGCGGCGCTTTCACCAAGGAAGACGGCGAACAGGTGGTCGATGCATCGGGGCAGCGCGTCAAATGACCCAGACCCTCGCCAATCCCGCCCCGGCTGCTTCGCCGCTCGGCACTTTCGAACGCTATCTTTCGGTGTGGGTGCTGCTCGCCATTCTAGCGGGGCTTGGCCTGGGGCTGGCCGCACCCGATGCGGTCGGGGTGCTCGCAGGGCTTGAATATGCCTCGGTCAATCTCGTGGTCGCAGTGCTGATCTGGGCGATGATCTTCCCGATGATGGTCGGCGTCGATTTCGGCAGCATCAAGGACATCGGCCGCAAGCCCAAAGGGTTGGTCATCACGCTAGTGGTGAACTGGTTGGTGAAGCCGTTCACAATGGCAGCGCTAGCGGTGCTGTTCTTCGACTATTTCTACGCCGGATTGATGAGCGAAGGCGATGCCGATCAATACATTGCGGGCCTGATACTGCTGGGCACGGCGCCGTGCACGGCGATGGTGTTCGTGTGGTCGCAGATGACCAAGGGCGATCCGGCCTACACGCTGGTGCAAGTCTCGTTGAACGATCTGGTGATGATCGTTGCCTTTGCGCCGATCGTGGCGTTGCTGCTGGGAGTGACCGACATCGTGGTGCCATGGGATACTTTGCTGCTGTCGGTGGTGCTTTATGTGGTGGTGCCATTGGTGGCAGGGGCGCTGACCCGTAGCCGGGTAATCGCATCGCATGGCGGTGATGAAGCGGCGGTCGATGCCTTGACCGGGCGATTGAAGCCGTGGTCGATCATCGGCCTGCTGGCAACAGTGGTGCTGTTGTTTGCATTCCAGGCCGGCACGATCATATCCAATCCGCTGCTGATCGTGTTGATCGCGATTCCGATCATCATCCAGTCATACGCCATCTTTGCGGTCGCCTATGCCGCTGCAATGGCGTGGAAGGTGCCGCACAATATCGCCGCCCCTTGCGCGCTGATCGGCACATCGAACTTCTTCGAGCTGGCCGTAGCGGTGGCTATCGGTCTGTTCGGCCTCAGCAGCGGGGCGGCTCTGGCCACTGTTGTCGGCGTGCTGGTCGAAGTGCCGGTGATGCTATCGTTGGTCGCCTTCACCAATCGCACCCGCGACCGATTCCCCGCCGCATGATCGAAAGCACGCCGATGAACCGCCTGCGCACGCTGCCCGACCCGGCGCACCTGCCCGCGCTGAAGCCAGAATATGTCCACCAGCGCCCCGCGCTCGGCCTTGGCCCAATGAACCCGCCGCCCCGCGTGCTGCTGCTCTATGGCTCTCTGCGGGAGCGCTCCTTCTCGCGCCTTGCCGTGGAGGAAGCGGCGCGGCTGCTGCAATTCTTCGGCTGCGAGACGCGCATTTTCGATCCTTCCGACCTGCCGCTGCCCGATCAAGTGTCCGGCGACGATCACCCGGCGGTGCACGAGCTGCGCGAGCATTCTTTGTGGTCGGAAGCCCAGGTGTGGTGCAGCCCGGAACGTCACGGCACGATCACCGGGATCATGAAGGCGCAGATCGATCACCTGCCGCTCGCCTACAAGGGCTTGCGCCCGACGCAGGGACGCACGCTGGCGGTGATGCAGGTTAACGCCGGGTCGCAGAGCTTCAACACGGTCAACACCCTGCGGGTTCTGGGCCGGTGGATGCGGATGTTCACCATCCCCAACCAGTCATCGGTCGCCAAAGCTTACGAGGAATTCGACGAGGCCGGACGGATGAAGCCGTCCGCCTATTACGACCGGATCGTCGATGTGATGGAGGAACTGGTGCGCCTCACAGTGCTGCTGCGCCCGCACGCAGAGCAGTTGGTCGATCGCTACTCCGAGCGGGTTGAGCGCGACTTGCCGGTCGTAACTCCGGTTGAGGCAGCCGGGCTTGCAGCAAAATCGTAGCAATCGCGATGGCGCGGACGCCAGCAGCAAGGGGGCTAAATGAGGAAGGCATTTTCAGCAAGTGGCCAGCGCGGTCACCTCCGGCCTGTTCTTGCAGCTTCGCTGCTCGGACTGGTGCCGGGTCCGCTTGCCGCGCAGGATCATGACCTTCAGCAATGGACGTTGCTGGTCGCGCAAGGACCCATCAGTGATAACTTGCTGGTGCAGGCGGAAATTCAGCCGCGCATGACCAACGACGCGAGCCGATTGGGGCAGTTCCAGATCAGCCCTGCAATCGGTTATCGGGTGAGCAAGAAGGCCACAGTGTTCGTCGGCTACATGTTCGTCCACACCGATCCGGTGGACCGCCCCGCGTTCGACGAAAACCGGTTCTATCAGCACATCGTGTTCCCCCTCGGCAAGGTAGGTGACGTGACGGTCACGGCGCGAACCCGGATGGAAGCCCGAACGGTCGTAGGTGCCGAAGATCTCGCGTGGCGATTCCGCCAGCAGGTGCGGGCGCAGATGCCCCTGAAAGAGGACAAGGGACCGCTTCTGGTCGCTTGGAGCGAAGTGTTTGTAAACCTCAATGATGCCGACTGGGGACCGCGCGAGGGCATGGACCGCTGGCGCAATTTCGTGGGAGTGTCGGTGCCCGTAGCAAAGGGCGTCGTGCTTGAGCCGGGATATCTCAATCAGGCGGTGTTCCGCCGGGGGGAGGATCGGTTTGACCATATCGCGAGCGTGACGATGTTCTACCGGTTCTAGCTGAACGCCTTTTTGGCGGAGCTTGAGGCCGCCCTCATGGAGAAACCCAGACATAGCCGAAGCTTAGGAGCGAAGTGACGCATCACGCTCACAGCAACACTGATGGTCTCGGCTTTCGACATCGGCAATGTGGCGCGGGGGTTCGACACGGCCCGCATGTGAGTGCTCAACCGCACGCTGCGGCAGTGTGGGGTTGAGGCCTCGCTGGTCGCGCCCATCGGCTAGGTGGAGGTAGTGGCTGGGGCGCGCTATCTCGATGCGCTTATTACCGAAGCGAGCGGCCTCAGCGCCGAGATCGTGAACCAACCGCGCTGGCATGGGTGAATGAACGCGCGGCAGGGCGCCCGCTTTTCAGTAATCGATTGCGGCAGGCGCGCTTCCAAAGAACAGTCAAAAGTCGGAACGGCCGCCGTCGCACAGCTCATGGTTCGCTAAAGCAGCGATTACCCGGCAGTCGACGGAAAGGCCCCCACGGCAGCGGCTGATGATCCTGCTCAATTCATCCCGCAAAGCAGTGAGCTGCAAAATTCTGGCTTCAACCTCCGCGAGATGGCGAGAGGCGATGAGGTCAGCCGCCTGGCAGTCGCGGTCTGGATGATCGGACAGATCGAGCAGCGAGCGGATCTCCTCGATAGTGAACCCGAGATCGCGCGAATGGCGGATGAAGGAAAGGCGCTGACGCTCCACTGGCCCGTAAGAGCGGTAATTGCCTGATGTGCGCGGTGGTGGCGGCAGCAGCCCGATCCGCTCGTAATACCGGATGGTTTCGACATTGGTGCCGGTGGCCTTCGATAGTTCGCCGATTTTCATCGCTTGACCCTGTAGCTGCTACAGGGTGCATAAGCCTCAGCGACTCGAACACGAAGCGAAGATTGGGGCAATGAGCATCATTCGAACAGCCTATCGAAAAGAGCTGGCGGCATATCGCGTCGCGCGTGCCAACGGCGATCACGTCAGTGCCTGGCAAAGGCTCGAACGCGGGCACATCATCGCCCAGGGTAGTCTGCCGCTGCATCTCCACTCGCACGGCGTAATGCTGGCATTCGCGGTGTCGCGGCGCGAATGGGCCGAGGTTGCAGGCCAGGTGCTGCGTCTGTTTCTAGCGCCATTGGGCACACTGACCGGTCGCACGCCGATGGGAAATACCGGGCGATCGGACGTCAGTGCTTTTGCCTCTATGCCAATACCGGCGGATATTGCGCAGATCGTGAATGCAGGCCGTGATTGATTGTCAGAGCGTGCGCTGCCTTAGGGTTAGAACCCCCAATTGGTCAGGCGCGGTACGCCAAAAGCCGAAGTGCATTAACCACCACAATGATGGTCGATCCCTCATGCACGGCCACTGCTGGACCGATGCCGAGACCCATGATCGTGGCGGGAACCAGGAACCCTACAACGCCGAGGCTCACAAATACGTTCTGCCTGATGATCCCGCGTGTGTGCCGGCTCAAGCCCACAGCGAATGGCAAGTGCGCGAGGTCGTCGGCCATGAGGGCAACGTCGGCTGTCTCCAGCGCCACATCCGATCCTGCTGCCCCCATGGCGATGCCGACCGTAGCACTCGCCATGGCCGGTG
>NZ_LSKQ01000204.1 GCF_001557115.1 Erythrobacter sp. CCH5-A1 | reverse complement strand
GTATGTAACATCGCAAGTGTCCTCATTTCGAGGACAGTCGATGGCCTTTGCGCGCTGCTGTTTCCCAACCATCGTACGGCCTGCTGTGCGATTTCAGGACGGGAGTCCTGATCATGCGCAGCAAAGAACGCACCGATATATACACGCGCGTCACCAACGAGATCGTTGCCGCCATCGAGGCAGGGGCGGGCTCGTGGACAATGCCGTGGCATCACGATGGATCAGCGACCTCGCGCCCCATCAACGCCGGCACCGGCAAGGCTTACCGGGGATCCAACATTCTCAGCTTGTGGATCGCGGCGCAGGCTGCAGGCTACAGTTCCGGACGCTGGGCCAGCTATCGTCAGTGGCAAGCGCTGGGAGCCCAGGTTCGCAAGGGCGAGCAGGCCACCACGATTGTCTTCTGGAAGGTCAACGATCGCGGCGAGGATGCCGATGACCGGGATTCCGAGCAGGAGGGGCGTGGCCGCGCTCGCATGTTTGCGCGGGGGTACAGCGTTTTCAACGAGGCGCAGGTAGAGGGTTATGCTCCACCAACCATCGATCTCCTGTCCGACGATGCGCGGATGCGGAACGCCGATATCTTTTGGGGCAACCTTGGCATTGAGTGCCGGCATGGCGGCAACGAGGCGTACTATATTCCTTCGGAAGATCGCGTGCAAATGCCACCCTTCGCACAGTTCAGGGAGCCTGCCGCTTATTATGGCACGCTTTTCCATGAAGGTCTGCATGCCACAGGAGCGGCGTCCCGCTGCGACCGTGATCTGTCCGGCAGGTTCGGATCGGACAGATATGCAGCGGAGGAGGCCATCGCAGATCTGGGAGCCGCCTTGGTCATGGCAGATCTCGGTATCGCGCACCATCCACGGCCGGACCATGCGGCGTACATCGCGTCCTGGCTACGCGTGCTCAAGGCCGACGCTCGCGCGATTTTCACGCTGGCGAGCAAAGCGCAGGCGGCAGCTGACTGGATGCATACGCAGCAGCCCGAACAACTCAGCGTGGCTGCATGATGGCACCTGCGGTGGATGCCTCAGGCATTCGCCGCAGGAGCGCCGTGAGCCGATCCTCTGCGCTTCGGGCGCGGTGCAACAGCGTCAGGTTCTCGCTGGCGAGTTCGCGCCGCTCCTCGGCGTGACGCCGGGCATCGGCCCTGAGGTGCGTCAGCTCGGTCTCGAGCGTGGCGATGCGCGCTGCCAGGTCGCGTGCGGGCGTGCCTGGTCCTGCCGCAGCTTCGATCTCGTCGAGGATGTCCCGATGGCTCGTATAGAGCGGATTGCGACTGCGTCCCGCTTCGCGCGCGACCGAAGTCGGCGTGATCTTCACCACGCGTCCCGCATGGTCGGCGTGGCGCCCTTCGCCGCGCACCAGCCTCGCCAGCGCCGCCCGGTAGCTCCTTGCCGCGGATTGCCAGCGCTGCCCCTGATCATCCTTGCCCATCGTCATCTCCGATTTGCGTGAGCACCCGCTCGCATTGTCCGATCGCCTCATTGAGCACGGCCGCCGTCATCGGATTGGCCTCCGGCAACAGCGCAGCATTGCGTCTCCGGCGATCCCGCCAGTAGGCTCCGTGCTTCGCTTCGATCACCATGTTGGCGCATGAGAGGCAGACCGCCGGCGCTCGTCCGACCTCATTCGGTTGCAGTTCGCCGCCGCAGCGGGAGGTCTCCTGCTGGAACACGCACCAGCCATAGTCGCAGGCATGGATGCGAAGATCAGTCTCCTTGAGGATGAACGCAACATAGTCTCGGCGTACCTGTTCTCCCGCGCGGCCGCGGAACCGGGCGTTTCCGGCGACGATACGTTCGCCCATCTTGCCGCCGAGCCGTTTCGCGGCGAGCAGGCGATCGAGGGCGGCTGCGGTTTCGGCGCGGGCTTCGTGGTCGATGAGGCCATGCAGGTCGAAGTCGTTGCCGACGTAGCCCCGCGCGGTCATGGCAACGGAAGCATGCTTGAAGTGCTCGGCCAGGCCCAGAAGCTGGGTACGGTCGCGCCTGGCAATAAACCGGGCAAAGGTCTTACGGAACTGGTGCGTGCTGAACCTCCAGGGTTTCCCATCATGATCGGGGATGCCGACATGCCGCGCAAAGTCATTGATGCGCCAGGCGATATGCATGTGCGTCACCGGCACGATTTGGCCATACTGCGTGTTCTTCACCAGGAACAGATCGTCGCGGCCCGAGGCTTCGCGCAGCGGCGCGCTCAGCTGCTCGAGCAGCTCCACCGCGCGCACGACCGGTGCCGGGGCAACCCAGCGCTCCCTACGGCCATCGAGATCATCGACAGTCTTGAACAGCCGGGACACGACATATGCCTGATTAACGCCGGTTTCGCCGATCGGGTGATGCTCGATTGCCCCTGTTTTCATTGACAGGATTTCGCTGGACCGCATCCCGACGAAGCCCGCGATCAAGATATAGCACGCCTCGACGAGGTGGACGGCGGCGTGCCGAACTGCATAGGCGCCATCGAACCGTTCGCCCGATGGTCCGGCCAGCGATGCGAGCCTCAGCGCCGCTCTAACATGATCAGATGCCTGGCGCTTGCCGCGCCGCAGACCCTGCGCTCGCGCTTCGCGGCGGATCGTTTCGGCTGCGACGATCGTATCGCCATGCTCCTCGACCCACCGCAGGGCTTCGCTCAGGATTGCAACGGCCACGTCTTCGGGGATGAACGGTATGACGCCCTTGGTCGCCCTGGTGTGGCCGGCGGCCTCATAGGTCGTTTCCAGCGGCAGCGGATCGACCAGTGGCGCATCGTTCAGCTTTTCCCGCTGACGATAAAGGTCTTTGATCACGAGCAGATAGTTCGTGATTGTGGCAGTTGAGATATTGCCTTTGCCTCCGCCGGCGCGTGCAGGACGACTGCGCAACCATTTGCAAAGTTGTTCGACCGAAGCTGGATCGATCCCGGCAAAGCGCGAGTGTCCTTCGCATGCCATCCATTCCAGCAGCGCGCGCAGCAACATTGCTTTGTGATGGATCGACGCCGGAGACGAGCGTTTGCGCCCTGATGGAGGATGATAGTGCATCGACCAGAGGAAGTGCTTGGCGGCGCGGACAAGCTGAGCATGATCACTGTTCCCGATGCGCGTGTGCTCCGGCATGGCCAACGCCCAACTGAACCGCTTCTGATCCGCGCGGCGACCCGCAGTGCGGATATCGAGCCGCCATTCATCGTCGCCGAACCGGCTCCACGGGGAAAGCCGCGCATCCTCCCAGGATGGCGACGACTGCGTGAGTGGGTGGGGGTGCTGGTTCATTCGACTGGCGGCAGCTGTGGCAGTGACATCCTCGAAACTGCTTCGAGCATCGCCTCGCAGAACCGGGGCAGGATATCGCGCTCGAGGATTTCCAGCTTGGGTGCATAAAGCAGCCGCCAGCGTTCGGGAGCCATGGCGGCACGCGCGTCGGTGAGCGCTGCCCGCGTCGCCAGCAGGCGAACCAGCACGTCCTCGTTGAGCGGGATCACGGCATTGGGGCAGGTGAAGCATCCGAGCCAGGCCGTACACAGCTCGCCCTTGCGCTGTCCCTCGGCAGCGCCGGCAAGGGGATCGCTACAGATAAATCCGCCTGCGGTCGCGTGGCGCAGATCGGGAAGCACCTCCGTCCCGGGCGGGGACTCGACATCGCCCCGGACCATTTCCACAAACCGGGCTTGCAACCTGCCGATTGCCAGCGCTTGCGCCTTTCGGACGCGGGGCCGGTCCACATAGCGCTGTGTCGTGTCTGGAGTAGCATGGTTGGCCAGCACTTGCGTCTTCAGGATATCATGCCCGAGCCGCTCGTGCGCTAGTGTGAGCCCCGATGCGCGCAGCGCCGCCAGCGTCAGTTTGAGCGGCTTGCCATCGTCGCCCAGCAGGCCATGGCGCTCCACAAACCGCCGGGTAAGTTTCGTGGCCAGATAGCCGGGGATCACACCGACTCTGCGAGACCCGTGTATCATCCCGGTGAGGAAGAGATAACTCTGGTCGCGGCGTGGCGTATGCGACACCAGCCTTTCGGTCATAGCCAGAACCTGATCGATCAGCACGGGCACCGAGGAGCTTTTGTCGCGCAGGAAGCTGCGGCGCTGTTCACGTCCCGCGCGCCCCTTGCGCCAACTGACCAGAACCCTGCCTTCGAGCAGCAGATGCTCGCTCAGGCAGTCGCGCCGCATCAGCCTGAGGGCCTCGGCATTTGCAAAGGTTTGCGCGCCGATGGCGATCATATAGGCAACGATCGTATCCGGCAGCGCAAACAGCCGCCCCGCGATTTCGCCCATGCCACCATGGCGGATCATGGCGAAGTGGAGATGCGAGAGGCCCGCGCCCTTTCTCAACATGTCGCCGACTTTGGGTGGCACGCCGCCGAACCGACCGTCGATCACCGCGAGCATGACCCCGATATCGTCGAGATCGAGCTTGGCGAGGTCGGGTTCGGAGACAATGGCCTTGCGATCGACCCGAGCCAGCGCAGCGCGGCCTTCCTCGAACAGTGCCCAGGCTGTTTCGATGTCCCGATGGGCCGCCGTGAGCACGCGTTCCATTTCATCGCGGCTCAGTGCCTCACGCTGGCGCGCTTCCGCATTCTTGCGGGGGAACGGATTGAACGGGATTTCGAGTTCGGGGTGAACCAGGTCGGGCCGGTTGCGCTTGAGCCAGGCCATGTGCTGCTTGATGATCGACCAGACAGTATACCGTGACCCCTTGCTCCAGGGCCTCGTGCCGAGCCAAACGATAAACGCATTGAGAATGCCGCTATCGACGTCGCGCGTGGCTAAGATGGCGGAATCGTATTCGGCAAGGAACGCAAACCAGAACTTCAAAGTACGGAACGCTGAGCCTCTGTTGGCCGGTTGTTTGGCAGCATAGTGATGCCGGAACGCGAGCGCCCACTCGGCAGCCATCGTCGGCCGATCGAAGATCGAGAAGTCGAACGCGCATTCGAGCTGGCCGTCGGCATCTACGACATTGACCAGCAATGCGCCCGGATTGCCGATCAGCGGCTTCGGCGATGGCTCGACCCGGTAGTCCTTTTGCCGACGCGGCATTACAGCAGCGCCGCATAGAGATCGTCGACCGAGGTCTCGATTGCCGAGAGGTCGGTTTCGACAACGCGCAGGTATACCGCGGTGGTTGCCAGATCGGCGTGGCCGAGCAGCACCTGCAACGCGAGCAAGGGATTGAGTTCGGGATTGGCCCGGGCTTCGCGTTGCAGGAACCGCAGCATGGCGGCGGCGAAGGTATGTCGCAGCGCATGGAACGTCGCCGTCACACCCGCTGCCTCGGCGGCAGCCGTGAACATCGCGCCAACCCTGCGCGGTTTCATGGGCTGCCCCCGACAAGTCAGGAACAGAGCCTCGGGATCGCGATCTGCCCGTTTTGTCGCCGCACGACGGACGAGGACCGCCCGCTCTTCCCGCACATAGGCACGGGTACGATCGACCAGCGGGGCCGGTGGATATATTATTCGCGACCGCCCACCCTTGGTTTCGTCGATCTGCACTGGCACCATCGGTTCACTGCCGGCCCCTTTCAGATGACGCACGGTCAGGCCCGCCACTTCCATCCGACGGATTCCCGTAGTCACTGCCCATTCAACGATCAGTCTGTCGCGTGCCGGCATTGCGGCCATGATGCGCCGGATCGCTTCCGGCGCGAGCGGGCGCGGCAACATCGGCATATGCCGCACGGTAAGCTCGTTGGCCCGGATTCGACCGCCGGTGGCATCGACATGGGCCAGGAACGCCTGCGGGCGACTGCGCGACAACGCGATTTCCTGGCTTGCGAACGGGACCTGCTTCATCAGTCCGGTCGCCACGCTCCAGCGGTAGAAACGCCCTATGGTCCTGAGCCGCCCGTTGATTGTACTGCGTGCCAGCGGTCTGCCGCTGTCGCCACGGGGCCGGAGCATCTGATCGCGATAGGCGGCCAGTTCGCCAGGACCGACCTCGTCCCAGGCCCAGCCATTGGCCTCTAGCGTCTGCCACCAGTCGTAGAGAGCTTCAGCGTAGGTTCGCCAGGTCTGCGGGCTGCGGGTCCTGCCGCGCACCAAAGCAACGTGCATCAGCCATGCGCAGGCCGGTTCGACGAGCCGCATCCGGGCGTCGAGCAGCATCGGGACATTCTCCACCGATGATCCGTCGGGCCGGAATGCAGGCGTCGAGAACAACAGCTGCGCCATACCCACTCCCAAGATTGCAACCGGACAGGAAGGGCCCTCGGGCCCTCCCTGTCCGGCAGAGAAGAGGGGGCTCGGATCATGTGTCCTGCTTGATTGGCAGAAGAGGACAGAAAGGACACGTTATGGATGGGACCTACCACGA
>NZ_LSKQ01000203.1 GCF_001557115.1 Erythrobacter sp. CCH5-A1 | reverse complement strand
ACCCGCGACCGATCGCGCCCCGACCGCACCCCGCCCAAGCAGGTGACCACCCCGCCGCGGCAGACCACCGGCAAACCGGGCGGCGCGCCGCGCATCGGCGACGATTTCCTCGACGGCAAGGGCAGCTCGACCACCACCACCGAAACCCGCGCGCCGGCCCAGGTGATCGGCGCAACCGAGCTCGCTTCGCTGCGCAGCGCGGTCGCGCGACAGGTCAGGGCCAAGTGGCAGGGCCGCGTGCCCCAGGGCCCCGATGCCGAGAAGCTCGTCACCCGTGTGCGTTTCCGGCTCAACCCCGACGGGACGCTCGCCGGCGAGCCTGAATTCCTCGGCGCCACCACCGGCGTCACCGATCTCAACCGCAACCAGGTCGCCCGCCACCGGGAGGAAGCGGTGCGGGCGATCAAGCTCGTCGGCCAATTCAAGGTTCCCTTCCCGGTGCCTGCCGATAAAAACAGCTTCACTCTGGTCTTCGATAGGAATTCGTAATGAAGGCGCTGATTGCCTTGCTGCTCGCCGGAACCGCCACCCTGCCTGCCGCCGCGCAGGACCTTGGCGCACCGCAGGGCGAGACCGCTCCGGTCGAAGTGATCGACAGCAGCGCTGACGAAGATGTGGAGATCCGCATCACCGACGAGGCCGCCTGGTCCGATATCGGCATCGCCATCCCCGCCTTCGCCACTGACCGCGAGCGTGCGACCCCCGCCAACGAGGCAGGCACCGGCGCATTGGGCCGCGAGATCGCGCGGGTGATCACCGCAAACCTGCGCAACAACGGCCTGTTCAAGCCCGTCGGCCCCGACAGCCTGCCGCAGCCCGCCTTCTCTGCCGTGCGCGCGCCTGCCTATGGCGCCTGGGCCGGGCAGGGGGCCGAGATGCTGGTGCAGGGCTATGTCACCGCGCGCGATGACGGGCGCCTCGTGGTCGGCTGCTACCTCTACGACGTCCAGCTCCAGCAGCAGCTGGTGAAGGAAGGCTGGGTGGTCGCCGCGGCCGACTGGCGGCGCGCGGCGCACAAGTGCAGCGACCTCATCTTCAGCCGCCTCACCGGCGAGAGCCCGTTCTTCGACAGCCGCATCGCCTATATCGCCGAGACCGGGCCCAAGGACCGCCGGGTCAAGCGGCTCGCGGTGATGGACAGCGACGGGGCGAACCACCGCTTCCTGACGCTCGGCAGCGCCACCGCGCTCACCCCGCGCTATTCGCCCGACTATTCGAAGATCCTCTACCTTTCCTATGTCGACGGCAACCCGCGCATCTATGTCTACGACATCGGCAGCGGCAAGCAGACCCTCGTCACCGAGAACCGGAACCCCACGCTCGCCCCGCGCTGGTCGCCCGACGGCAAGTCGATCCTGTTCTCGATGGCGGTCGCGGGCAATACCGACATCTATCGCATCCCCGTAACCGGCGGCACCGCGAAGAAGCTCACCGACAATCCCGGGATCGACGTGGGCGGCAGCTTCTCGCCGGACGGCAGCAAGATCGTGTTCGAAAGCGACCGTTCGGGCAGCCAGCAGTGCTACGTGATGGACGCGGACGGCTCGAACCAGAAGCGCATCAGCTTTTTCGGCGGGCGCTGCGCCACGCCCGAATGGAGCCCGCGCGGCGACCAGATTGCCTTCACGCGGATCGCGGGCGACTTCAACGTCGCGGTGATGAACACCTCGGGCGGCGGCATGCGCGTGCTCACCCGCGGCTGGCAGGACGAGGCGCCGACCTGGGCGCCCAACGGCCGCATCATCCAGTTCTTCCGCACCGAGAAGAACACCGGGCGTTCGGGCATCTGGCAGGTCGACCTCACCGGCCAGAACGAACGCCGCCTGCCGACCCCGGTTGACGCCTCCGACCCCGCCTGGGGCCCGATCCGCCCCTGAGATTTGCCACGAAAGGAACACGAGCGATGAACACCAAGCTTGCGACGATCCTGCTCCTCGCTTCTGCCAGCGCCCTTGCGGGCTGCGCCAAGAAGGCGCCGGTCGATCTGCCGCCCGATCCGGTGCAGACCACGCCGACCCCCGCCCCGACCACGCGTCCGACCACGCCGGGCGGCCCGGCTGTCGGCACGCAGGCGCATTTCGCGCAGGCGGTCGGCTCCTCGACCACGATCTATTTCGATACCGACCGCTACAATGTCGACACGCAGGATGCCGCCGCGCTCCAGGCGCAGGCGCAGTATTTCGCGCGCTATCCGCAGATCACCTTCACCATCGAAGGCCACGCCGACGAGCGCGGCACGCGCGAATACAATATCGCGCTGGGCGAAAAGCGCGCCAATGCGGCCAAGGCCTATCTGGTCAGCCTCGGCGTCGATGGCAGCCGCATTTCGGTGGTGAGCTACGGCAAGGAGCGCCCCGTCGCGCTCGCCTCGAACGAAGCCGCCTGGGCGCAGAACCGCCGCGCCGCGAGCGTCATCATCAATTGACCGCCTGCGGGGACCGGTTCTCGCGCCCGGTACCTTCGCTGCCGCCAATAAAGAACGCGCCGTTCGCAAGGCGAACGGCGCGTTCTGTTTGTGCCGATTGCTGGACAGGCCGTGTCAGTTGGCCTTCAGCACGCCCCACATGAAGTCATAGGACTTGAATCCGGCGGGCGTGTTCTGCGGTCCGATCGGGGCCGAACCAAGGACCGAAAAGGGCAAGTTAATCTTGCCGTTGTTGGCCACTTGGAACGCGGCTGCCGCATGGCACGATATGCACGATGATCTGTTCATCAGGACATCTGCGTTCAGCGGCTCGATGATCGGGCTGCCGAGCAAGGTCGGGTTGGCCGAAGTGCCGTAATCCACCTGAGTGCCGGTCAGGCAGTAATTGGCGAAAATCGGCGGGACCTTGGCATTGCGCAGCATGGCGATGGCCGCCGGTGATTTATCGCAGGCACCATACTGCCCCCAGTTCTGCTGGTTTGGCGCGACGAATGGCTTGGTCGCTCCGAAATTGTCGACACAGCCCGTCAGATCACACCGGCCGGGGGTGTAGGCATTCTCGAAATTCGCCCAAACCCAGTTGGGATAGCCCGGTGCCTTGATGGAGACGTGCATGCTGGTCATCGCCATCAGCACGGTTGCGGGAGTGCCTTCGCCCAAACTGCCGAGCGCGGTGTAAAACCTGGCCTTGACGAAGGATTCGGGCTTGCCCAGCCAGGCCGCTAGGGTTTTTACCGGGATCCAGTCAGCCTTGACGTTGAGCGCATTGGTCGGGAAAGCCACGGGGGCGCCGCCGTTGAAGGAGTTGATCAACCCCGACTTCGACCACAGGCCGTTGTTGACGATGTAGTCGTACGAGGCGCGGTCACGCCGCACTTCCTCGCCGACGCAGCCGTTCGCCGGGAAACCCGAATTGGCCGCAGCGTTGCCGGCTCCGAGACCGCCCGGCTTGCCGCAGCCCTGGCTTGGGCCGATGGCCTGCACTGTCCCCGTTCCGGCGGCAAGAGCGATCCGCGTCGACTGGTCATGGCCGATCGTCGTGGATTCCAGCACCTTGGCCTTGCGCGCCGTTGGCCATGCCGGACGATTGCACGGCTGGATCGGAGTGACGGGATTGCACGGATTGGTGACGTAGATGTCCTGGTCCGATGCCCAGGTCTCGTAAGCAACCTTGCCCGGTGCCGCCTTGCTGGGCGTCACGGCGCGCACGAAGTTCGCCCAGGCGAGCTGGTCATTGGCCGGCGAACCGCCGGGCACCGGAGGTGCGGCTGACTGCGCGGTCACTGGGACCACCTGCGACATCATTAACGCCACTGCCGCAACAGACAGGCCCGCAAGCGTCGGGATACGGGAAAAACGGCTAAAAATCGGCTTTTTCATTGCGACCCCCTTTGGTTAAGTGCGTGAACACAGCTTCACGCACCGAGGCGTCCGGTGCGAAAAAATTCACCGAACGTGGGGTAGATAGCAAAAAAAGCATTTTACATCAATGATTTTTCCGAAAATGCCGCGGCTTGATAGGTCGCCGCCGATGCAACCGGCGCCTCGATCCCCGCCATCTCGCGCGCGCTGGTGACCACGCACAGGCCCGCGAGCGCGAGGACACAGAACAGGCTGGAGAGGGTCAGTTGCTGGCTCATGGCGTCTGGTCCTTTTGCAATGCAGCATTTCACATTGCAACCGGTTCCCGCGTTCTCACGCCTTCCCATTTGCGGCCACAGCGCCTAGACTGACCGCGTGACCCCATCGACCAACGACATGACCCCGGGCAAGACCCGATGAGCCGCGCGCGCCGGTCGATGGACTGGGGCTTTCCGCGCTGGCGCGGCTATGGTTCCTCGCAGGAAGCGGCCAATGTCCGCATCTGCGACCGCCACGGCTGCGACGAGCCGGGCGATTGCCCCGCGCCCAAGGCCCCCAACAGCCGTGACCGGTGGTATTTCTGCCAGAAGCACGCGGCCGAATACAATTCCAAGTGGGACTACTTCGAAGGCCTCGACAAGGCCGAGAAGGAGGAGCGCGCCCGCGCCGAGCGGCAGGAAAGCGCGGGCTATGCCGAGAGCGCGCATTACGGCTGGGCAGGCTCGGGCGACGGCTCGCGCTCGGCCGATGAAATGCGCGCGCTGGAGGTGCTCGGCCTCGAACCCGATGCCGATTTCAATGCGGTGAAAAAGGCCTACCGCGCCCGCGCCAAGGAAGTCCACCCCGACGTGAAACCGGGCGATGCCGAGGCGGCCAGGCAGTTCCAGCTGATCCAGACCAGCTACGAAGTCCTGCGCGCGGCGGAAGAGCGGCGCGAGTGGCGCGGTTGATGCGGCAGCGTCAGTAGCTGCTGGCGACCGACACCACCCGGTCGAACCGCCGCGCGGCGAGATCGTCCGGCCGGATCAGATATTGCACCACCCCCTCACCCAGCGAGAAGCCGGGTACGCTGTGGCTCGGCAGTTCGAGCAGCAGGACATATTCGTCCATCAGCTCCTCGACATCACCCTGCACGTAGCTCGGCGGGCCGAGCAGACGCGCCGGGGTGCTGGCCCTGATGTAGCGGACTGTCGGAAGCCCGCCGGCGTCACGCAGCGCGGTGTATTCCTGCCATGTGCCGTGCTTGAGTGGGTCGTGGCGTTCGGTCTCCATCGACTCGAAGGCGAGCCTGGAGGCGCGCATCGCCTGGTCGATGAATTCTTGCGGGACCCGGTCCAGTGCGCGGCTGCCGGCACCGAGGCTGAGTCTGACGGCACTGACAGCATGCTGATGCATGTCGACGCGCAAGCCGATGTGATGGTCCTTGCGTGCCTCGAGCCATTGCCAGATGTCGTCGGCGACGGACTGGTCGAGCGGGTCCGACATCGGACGCTGGCAGCCGAGCAGGAACACTTCCTTTGCCTCGTCCATCCACACCGCCACCTGGGTATCGCAATCTTCGTCGTTCATGTCGGGGTGGTGGCGCTTCAGGCTTTCCCCCATGCTCCTGCGAAGGTCTCCGATCATCGTCGCCGCCAGATGGCGCACCGCCGCAAAATCGTGCGGATAGGCGGGAAAAGGGCGGGCAAAGGGCCGGCGCGGCGCGGGGCCTTCGCGCAGCGGCTCGGCAGGCGCGCCGTGGGTCGCGATGGCGAGCAGCTGCTCATTGCCTCCTGTGTCGCCGTAAAACAGGCGCTCGCCTTCCGGCAGGGCATCGGCGGCGGCCGAACAGTCGAGCGCGAAGGGCTGGAACGGAAAGCGCGGCATCACGCGCGGGACGTGATCGCGGGCGTTGTCGATCGTGTCGGTGCAGCCCTCCTGATACACACCCTGATCGCCGAAGATCGGCGGCGCGTCGGCGGGGAGGGGGATTTCGGCCCAGCCTTTGGTCGGGCCGGGGTGATGGAGGAAGGCTTCGATCCGGGCCTCGCGATCGCCATTGCCCCATTCGAGGTCCATGAAGCAGTAAAGCACGCCGTCGGTCGGCAGAAGGCCGTGCTTGTCCTGCGCGGCGAGCGCCTCGCAATCCCACTGCATCATGAAGGTGAGCGGCTGGCCCTCGTTGCCGTGGCGGCGCGGCCATTGGAAGCCTTGGGGGCCGATCGGCAGGCCGCCGAAGAACGACAATCCGTCTTTGCCCGGGCCTTGGGGAAGCGCGGTGCGCAGCACGATCGCGTTGCGGCGCGCGGCGTCGATGGCTGCGGGCAGCGGGCCCTCCGGCGGGGGCGGGGGTGCGTTGTCGTCGATGATCTTCTGGAGCAGCTCGGCCCCGGTCATTGTGCCGAGCACGGGGTGGTCGATGACGGGTTCGTCAGCGCGCGCAAGGCCGATCGCGCCCCGCTTGAGGCTGGCAGGCGGGAGGCTCTCTTCCTGTCCGGTGTCGGCCGGCCGGCTCCTGACGCGTTTGAGGATCGCGCCGATGCCAAAAACGAGAAGGGCGACGAACAGCAGCTGGTAAAAGGCGGAATTGTCCATCGGCGCTCCGGAGACAAAAGGAAGCGCTGGCATAGAGCCTTGTGGTTAAAACCGCCTTGAAGCAAGGCTTTGGCTGGGGCGCCGGGCGGATGCCCGCCCCGGCCTATTCGGGGAAGAGGTCGTAATACTCGTTGCGGTCGGCATAGCCGCCGACCTTGCGGCCGGGGATCGAGAGCCGCATAAGCTCGGGGTGGAGCCTGATCGCGGGATCGTCGAAATCGGCCTGCTGTTGCAGCAGATATTCGATGTCGCGCAGCCGGGACGCGCGCTCGCGCTCCGCATGGGCGGCGATGTTGAGCCCGTGGCTCTCGCGGAAGTCATAGGCGATCTCGGAGCGCTGGTAGCCGCCCGCGTTGAAACGCTGCACGATATACTTGAGCATCGGGGCGACGGCATATTCGTTCTCGCCCATCGGCTCGTCGCAATCCTGCCAGTCGTAGCCGGTCGGCTCGCCTTTCCAGAAGGTCATCACCGCCGTGGCCCGGTCGCAATCAGGCTGGCTGACGATCCAGTAGAGCGCGTCAAGCCGGTCATCCCAGTTGAGGTTATCGGCATAGCGGTGCCAGTCGTCGGGTGAACGGCTGGCGAGGAATGCCATCTGGCGCTGGAACAGTTCTTCCTGCTGGCGTTCGAAATCGTCGAGGGCTGGGTTCATGGCGACGTGGTCCCGGTCGGCGGCGTTGGTGCGAAGTGTCTAAGCAGGAATGATAAAGGATTGCTGAAGCCGCGTCCGGCGGACAGGCGCGCACGCGCCCCCGGCGTCATTCCGGGCGGTAGGAGAGAAAGGATTTTCCTACTCTCGCGCTGTCTGACAGCTTGCCCGGATGACCTGCTTCGCGCCCGCTTCAGCTTGTGCCTGTGCCGCCTCGGGCAGCCGCGCGCGGGCGAAGGTTTTCGCTTCTGGACAGTGTCTCTCGTGTCTCATGGTTCAGCCTTGCGCGCGTCTGGCTGAACGGCCGGACCGGCGAAGCCCTTGCCCCTCGAGTCGATCTGCGGATCGGGGTTGTCGTTCCACCACGGCACGTCGGTCCAGGGGCGCACGTCGACCTCGTGGCTCCAGCAGTTGCGGGGCTGGTGGGCGAGGTGCCAGTAGGTCTCGGCTAGCGCGGCGGGGTCGATCACGCCGTTCTCGCCCTTGCCCGCCTTGAAGGCGTCAAAGCGGTCGCCGAGCAGCTTGCCGAGCGTGTCGGGGGCGTCGACCGGGCCGTCGACGATGACGTGGGCGACGTGGATGCCCTTGGGGGCGAACTCGGCGTTGAGGGTCTGGCACAGCATCCGCCGCCCGCCCATCGCCGCGGCGTGGCTGTGCTGGCCCGCGTTGCCGCGCACCGCGGCGGTGGCGGAGGTGACGAGGAGGGTGCCGTGGGGGCCGCCATCGCGGGCGCGCTCCACCATGTGCGGGAACAGCGCGTGGGCGAGGCGGAAGACGCCGAAGGTGCCGAGCCGCCAGCCGAGCTCGAAGATGCGGTGCGGGGTGTCGGGCAGGGCGCGGTTCCCGATCTGCGCGCCGAGGTTGTAGAGCGCGGCATGGATGGGGCCGATCTCGGCCTCGGTGCGCGCGACCAGCTCCTCGATGCTGCCGTCCTCGGCGGCGTTGAGGAGGGTGCCGGTGGCAGAGCCGCCCGCGGCCTCGATCTGGCGGGTCATGCGGGCAAGGCCTTCCTCGTCCGAGCGGCGGGCAAGGACGGCGTGGTAGCCCCCGGCGGCAAAGCGCGCGGCGGCGTTCCCGCCGATCCCGGCGCCCGCGCCGATCGCAAGGAACACCGGCTTGCGGCTGTCGGTCATGTGCTCTCTCCCTCAGGCCGCCGAGCTTACTGCGGTGTCACACGCTTGCAAGCGGGGCGGTCTAGGGTGGCCTTCAGAAAACGGCAGTTTGGCAGGCCGGACGCCGCCCGCCACTCTTGAACCAAGGCCGCAAAGGCGCAGGTCGCATTCCAGATCAATCGGGGGCCGGACGGCTTCCTTCACGAGGAGGAGTGAGGCATGAACGATCCGTTCCTGATGCAGCGCGAGCTGCGCTATGGCTACCCAGTGTGCGATCAGGTGCTGACCGGGCGGCACTTCACCATCGGCTATTCCTGGTACTTCCGACAGGCCAAGTGGACACTGGAGATCATCAACCGCGATCTGCCGCTGGTGAACGACACCGTGCCCGAGGTGGACCGGCTCGACAACTTCCGCGCCGACACCCGCATCCCCGAGCGGTTCCGGGCGGGTCTCAAGGCCTATGTCGGCAGCGGCTATGATCGCGGGCACCTGGTGGCGAGCGCCAATCAGGATCTGGTCGAGATCCAGAACTCGGAGACCTTCCTGCTCTCGAACATGTCGCCCCAGCACCCCGATCTCAACCGCAAGCGGTGGCGCGAGCTCGAGGAGGCGATCCGCAAGCTCGATGCGCGCAATGACGTGCTGGAAACCTACGTACTGACCTGCCCTGTGTTCTACTTTGGCGAGCCGGTGGAGCGGATCGGCAAGAACCTCCCCGATTTCGGGATCAGCGTGCCCGTGCCGCATGCCTTCATCAAGAGCGTGCTGGTGGAGGACCGGCAGGGGCGGCATCGGCTGTGGACCTTCAAGATGCCCAATCCACCGCTGGTGGCCGATCCGGCGCTGCCCGATCCGCTCGCCAGCCGCGACCTCTCCAGCTACCTGATGAAGACCTATGATGCCGAACAGATCGTCGGCGGGCGGTTCTGGGACGGGATCTCGGGGGGTGACATGCACCTCGCCAAGGGGGGCGAGAAGAAGCTTGAGGCGATGTGGCCGGATGATGCCCTTGCGCCCTTCCCGGGGCTCAAGGACCTTCCGCCCGTGCCCTAGACAAGAGCGGCGATCCCCCAGACCACGGCGACGATCAGCACCGCCCCTGCCACATCGAGCAAGGCGCCCGCGGTCACCATCGCGCCGATGCGGATGCGGCCGGTCGACCACGCGATCGCGTTGGGGCCGGTGCCGGCGGGCAGCATGAAGCCCCAGCTCGCAGCGAGCGCTGCCGGGAGCGCCAGCAGCACCGGATCGACGCCCAGGGCCACCACCAGCGAGGCGACCACGGGGATGATCCCGGTGGCGGTCGCGACGTTGCTCGCAAACTCGGTGACCACGATAACCAGCACCGTCATCGTCAGCGCGACCAGCAGCAGCGGCCAGGTCTGGAGCGGGAGCAGCGCGGTGCCGATCCACCCGGCAAGACCCGAGGCCGCCATGCCGGCTGCCAGCGCGAGCCCGCCGCCGAACATGAAGATCACGCTCCACGGTGCGCGCTCGGCCTCGTGCCACACCAGCAGCGGGCGGCCGGTGCCGTCGGGGAGCAGGAACAGGGCGAGGGCGGCGATGACGGCGATGGTGCCGTCGGTCCACGAACCGGGCGGCAGCATCGCGGCGACCAGCGGCTGGGTGGCCCAGGCGAGGAAGGTGAGGAGCGCGACCGGCACCAGCCGCTTCTCCGACGCCGTCCAGGCGGCGTTGCTGTCGATAGCGGCGCGCGCGGCGGGGACATCGAAAGCGTGCCCGGCGACCCGCTGCACCCGCGCTACGATGAGCGCGGCGAGCGGCACGCTCAGCAGCACCAGCGGGATGCCGTACAGCGACCACTCGGCAAAGGTGATGCGCACGCCCGCCAGCTTGTCGAGCAGGCCGACGGCGATGGCGTTGGTGGGCGATCCGACGATGGTGCCGAGGCCGCCGATGCTGGCGGCAAAGGCGATGCCCATGGGCAGGGCACCGTGTAGCCCCGTCTGGAGCGGCGCGTCCCCCTCCCCGGATCGCGAGCCCCCCTCCAGCACCGCCAGCGCCATCGGCATCATGATCAACGTGGTCGAGGTGTTGGAGATGAACATCGAAAGGAGCGCGGTCGAGAGCATGAAGGCGATCAGCAGCCGCACCGGACCGCCATCGGCGCCGACCACGCGCAGGATCGCGAGGCTGAGGCGGCGGTGCATGCCGGTGCGCTCGATCGCCAGCGCGATGAAGGCACCCCCCAGCAGCAGGAACAGGATCGGCGAGTAATAGGTGCTCGCGGTTGTCTCGGCGTCCGAGACCCCGGCAAGCGGCAGGATCACGAAGGGCAGCACGGCGGTCACCGCAAGCGGCACGGCCTCGGTCATCCACCAGGCCGCCATCCACCCGGTCAGCCCGGCGACCGCCCAGGCGCTCTCGCTCATCCCCGTCGGGGGAGGCGTGAGCACGGTCAGCGCAAAGGCCAGCGGGCCGAGGAAAAGGCCGATCCGGCGTGCGGTCATGCAGTGTGCTCCCCGGCCATGGCGAGGACGTATCAGCACGGGCTGCCTCTGGGCAAGGAAAAGGGGCGGAAGCCCTGCGGCCCGCCCCTCTTGTCCTTCACCGGGATCGCGCGATCACTTGGGCGCGAGCACCATCAGCATCTGGCGGCCTTCTAGGCGAGGAAAGGCCTCGACCTTGGCATATTCAGCCACATCGTCCTGCACCTGCTTCAGGAGATCCATCCCGAGGTGCTGGTGCGCCATCTCGCGCCCGCGGAAGCGCAGGGTGATCTTCACCTTGTCGCCATGCTCGATGAACTTGTGCACGTTGCGCATCTTCACGTCATAGTCATGCGTGTCGATGTTCGGACGCATCTTCACTTCCTTGATGTCCTGCGTCTTCTGCGTCTTGCGTGCGAGGTTCGCCTTCTTCTGCGCCTCGTAGCGATATTTGCCGACATCGAGGAACTTGCACACCGGCGGGTCCGCGTTGGGGGACACTTCGACGAGGTTCAGGCCCTTCTCGTTGGCCTGCTCGATCGCTTCGCGGGTGTACATCACGCCGAGGTTTTCGCCTTCGTCATCGATGACGCGAACCTTGGGGACGTTGATCATGAAATCGTAGCGCGGGCCGCTTTTGACAGGCGGGGCCAGCGAGCGCCGGGGGGGACGTGATATGGGGTGTTCTCCTGTGGTAACTTCGTGCTGGCGGCTATGTAGTGCGAAACGCGGGCAAACGCCAGATGGAGTCTTCACCCCCCTCGCCTGCGACATCGGAAAAAGGGGCGATGCCGCAGCAGCCGCGTGATTCGCCCGAAGCAAGAATGAGAAAACTCCAGATTGAACGTAAACCACTTTTAAAGCGAATTGGTTAGCCTTCCGAAGAGGCGCTCATCTGTTATAACCCGTTTGCTAAACAGGCTTTTTGAACTTCATCCGGAAACCTGTGGGGGAAAGCGTGCTATGAACGTCGATGAGCTCCTGGGTCAGCTCGAAGCGAACATGTCGCCGTCGTCCTTGCGGGATTTATCCGCAACTCTGCTCAGATTGGCGGACTCGATCGACCAGGATTGGAATCCCGCTCTGGTCCGCTCGAACTTTCCCTGGTTCTCGCAATCCGCGAGGATCGAGCGCAACGCCATATCGCTCGCCTTTTCGGCGACCAAGGAAGAGCATCGCGCCAGGCTGCGCGAAGATGTCATCGGCGCCGATCTGCTCGGCATCCCGGCCTGGAACATGCTTCTGGAACTGTTCAAGCAATTTGCGGGCGGAGCCAAGGTTTCGACCAAGAGCCTGCAAATCATCGCCGGCTGTCCCGAGACGACCGCGCTGCGGATCATCGACCGGCTCGAAAACCGCGGTCTCGTGGCCCGAAGCCACTCCGAGGGCGACCGGCGCGTTACCTTTGTCGCACTGACCCGCGAAGGTGTCACCAAGGTGGGATCTGTTCTCGAACGCCTGAGCGATTAGGCCGCCGCCTGCCACAGCGGAAAGCGCGCGATGCGGCCGCTTGCCGGCATCAGCGCCTCGATCTTGGCGGCCGGTTGTAGCGCGCCGAGGATTTCGGGATGGCCCGCATCGAGCCCTCCGGTGAGGGTGCCGAAGGCGGGGAGGATCATGCGCTCGGGCCCCATCACGCCGCGTCCCAGCACCGCGCAAGGCCGGGCGATGTGGCGGTTGCGGACGTTGACACGCAGCTTGGGATGGTAGTGGCCCGACAGCTCGGGCGCGGTCTCTCCGGCACGGGCCTCGTGGCGCAAGGTGACGCCGCCGATCACCAGCTCGGGCAGGATCGTCCCGCCGAAGCCTTTCGGCAGAGCTTCGTCATGGTTGCCGGTGATCCACACCCAATCGAGCGAGCGGGTCAGCGCTTCGAGCATGCCGGTGCAGTGGGCATCGAGCCGAAGCGCACCCGCATCATCGTGGAAATTGTCGCCCAGCGTGATGACCCGCCGCGCGCCCGTTACCCTCACCGCGTCCGCCAGCCGCTCGAGCGTGTCGCGGCTGTCATAGGGCGGGAGCATCTGGCCCCTTGCGGCAAACCAGCTCGCCTTTTCCAAGTGCAGGTCGGCAACCAGCAATGCGCGCTCGGCCGGCCAGTAGAGCGCGCGCCCTTGCCCGAGGGCAAGCTCGTGTCCGGCAAACGGGAAGGGGGCGAACATAGCGCGAACCATGCCCTCCCTCTGCCGCCAATTCCGGCGCTTGGCAACACCTGCGGCCCGGCAAAGTCGGGGTTGCGGCCCGCGCGCCTTCGCCTATGGTGCGCGAAGATGACGGACGGGGATGTATGACGGACTGGACACCTTACACCGAACGCGCGCGCGTGTGGTTCGAAGCACTGCGCGATGACATCTGCGCCGAATTCGAGAGCATCGAGCGCGAGGCGGGCTCGGACGCCGCCTTCCAGTACACTCCCTGGCAGCGCGAGGAGGAGGGCAACCCGGATCCCGGCGGCGGCACGCAGGGGCTGATGAAGGGCAAGGTGTTCGAGAAGGTCGGGGTCAACGTCTCGACCGTGCGCGGCAGTTTTGCGAAAGAATTCGCCGGCAGCATCAACGGCGCGAGCGCGGAAGCCCCCGGCTTCGTCGCGACCGGCATCAGCCTCGTCGCCCACATGGCCAACCCGCACGTGCCTGCGGTGCACATGAACACCCGCTTCCTCACCACCACCAAGGCGTGGTTCGGCGGCGGCGCGGACCTCAATCCGCCGCTCCCCTATGCCGAGGACACCGAGCAGTTCCACGCCGCCATGCGCGCCGCCTGCGAGCCGCACAACGAGACCTATTACGAGCGCTATTCGAAGTGGGCGGAGGAGTATTTCTACATCCCCCACCGCAAGGTCCACCGGGGCGTGGGCGGGCTGTTCTGCGACCACCTCGAATGCCCCGACGATACGACGTGGGAGCGGAATTTCGCCTTCATCCAGGACATCGGCAAGCAGTTCCTCGAGGTCTTCCCGGCGATCGTGAGGAAGCGGATGCACAGCGAGTTCACACCCGAGGACGAGGCGCAGATGTTCGAATACCGAGGCCGCTATGCCGAGTTCAACCTCGTCTACGATCGCGGCACGATCTTCGGCCTGAAGACCGGCGGCAATATCGACGCGATCCTGATGAGCCTCCCGCCGCGCGCGACGTGGTCGTGACCTTTGTGACGGCGGGTTTCTTCGCACTTGCGGCACCGCGCCCGCGCGCACATATTCCCTAGCGATGCTCCGCCAGTACGAACTCGTCGAGAAGGTCCTCGATTACGACCCTGACGCCGACGAGGCGATGCTCAACCGTGCCTATGTCTACACCGTGCAGAAGCACGGCAGCCAGAAGCGCGCGAGCGGGGACCCCTATTTCTCGCATCCCGTCGAAGTCGCGGGGCTGATGACCGACCTGAAGCTCGATCAGGCGACGATCATCACCGCGCTGCTCCACGATACCGTGGAAGACACGCTCGCCACGATCGACGATATCGAGGCGCATTTCGGGGCGGAAGTGGCGCGGCTGGTGGACGGCGTCACCAAGCTCTCCAAGATCGAGGCCATGCCCGAGAACGAGCGCGCGGCCGAGAACCTGCGCAAGTTCCTGCTCGCTATGTCCGAGGACATCCGCGTGCTGCTGGTCAAGCTCGCCGATCGCCTCCACAACATGCGCACGCTGCACTTCATCAAGAACCCCGACAAGCGCAAGCGCATCGCCCGCGAGACGATGGACATCTACGCCCCCCTCGCCGAGCGGGTGGGGATGTACGAATACATGCGCGAGATGCAGGCGCTGGCCTTCCGCGAATTGGAGCCGGAAGCCTGGGCCACGATCACGGGCCGGCTCGAACAGCTGCGCTCGCAAGGCGGCGGGCAGGTCGACGACATCGCCTTGAAGATCAAGCAGCGCCTCGCCGAGGCGGGGCTCAAGGTCGAGGTCTGGGGGCGCGAGAAGCACCCCTATTCGATCTGGCACAAGATGGCCGAACGCCACGTCAGCTTCGAACAGGTCACCGACATCATGGCCTTCCGCGTCCTCACCGAAAGCGAGGAGGACTGCTACCGCGCGCTGGGCATTCTTCACACTACCTGGCAGTTCCTGCCGGGGCGGTTCAAGGACTACATCTCGACCCCCAAGTCGAACGGCTACCGCTCCTTGCACACCTCGCTGATGTACGAGAATTCGATGCGGGTGGAGGTGCAGATCCGCACCCGCGAGATGCACCGCACCAACGAATTCGGCCTCGCCGCGCACTGGGCCTACAAGCAGGGCGACAAGCCCGACGGGGCGGTGGGCTGGCTGCGCGACCTGATCGAGATCGTCGATGCCAGCCATGATGCCGAGGAACTGCTCGAGCACACCCGCATGGCGATCTATCAGGATCGCATCTTCGCCTTCACCCCCAAGGGCGCGCTGTTCCAGCTGCCCAAGGGCGCGACCGCGGTCGACTTCGCCTTCGCGGTCCACACCAAGCTCGGGGTGCAGACCGCGGGGGTGAAGATCAACGGGCGGCACATGCCGCTGCGCACGCCGCTGGCGAACGGCGACGTGGTCGAGATCATCAAGAACCCCCACGCTTCGCCGCAGCTTTCATGGCTCGCCTTCGTCGTCACCGGCAAGGCGCGCGCCGCGATCCGCCGCGCAGTGCGGATGAAGGAGCGTGATGAGGTCGCCGCCATCGGCGCCAAGCTGTTCGATGAGATCGCCGCGCGCGTGCCCGCCCGGATCGGCAAGAAGGCGATCCGCGCGGCCGTGGAACGGCTCGGGATGGAGGAGCCCGACGACCTCATGTACGCCATCGGCGCGGCCAAGATCGCCGACCGCGAAGTGATGGAGGCGCTCGTCCCCGGCTGCACGGCGGGGATCGAGGAAGATGAGCATTGGGAGCGCCGCGAACGCGCGATCTCGATCACCGGCCTCACCCCCGGGGTCGCCTTCGAGCTCGCCCCGTGCTGCCACCCCGTCCCCGGCGACCGCATCGTCGGCATCCGCCGCAAGGGCGAGCCGGTGCTGGTCCACGCGATCGACTGCCTGGAACTCGCAAGCGGGGTCGACAGCGACTGGATCGATCTTGCCTGGGGCAAGCAGTCGGTCGGCGCGACCGGGCAGCTGTCGGTGACGATCTACGACCGGCTCGGCACGCTCGCCGAGATGGCGGGCATCTTCGCGCAGAACAAGGCCAACATCATCACGCTGATGCAGGCGCAGATCGACCATCCTTTCGTCACTTACGACGTCGAGGTCGAGGTGGAGGACGTCAGCCACCTCAACCGCATCGTCTCGGCCCTGCGCGCGAGCGACGCGGTGGCGCAGGCGGAACGGCAGTAGGGTGCCGGTCGTCGGGCTCGATCACGTGCAACTCGCAATACCTGCGGGCGGCGAGGATCGGGCGCGGGCGTTCTTCGCCGGATTGCTGGGAATGGTGGAGGTGCCAGCCAACCTCTCGGCCAGCGGCTGCTGGTTCATAGGCGGAGGCGCGGCCCTGCACATCGGCGTCGACCCCGATTTCCGCCCCGCGAAAAAGGCGCACCCCGCGCTGCTGGTGGACGACCTTGCGGCTCTGCGCGAGGCGCTGGCAGCGGCGGGCTTTCCGGTCCGCGAGGACAAGCCGGTGGAAGGCTACACGCGCTTCTTCACCGAAGACCCTTTCGGCAACCGCATCGAACTGATGGAGCAGGCGTAGGGCCATCCTTCGTCATTGCGAGCGTTGCGAAGCAATCCATCGATCGACGGTTCCGCAATGGGCGACGTCTGTCCATAGATTGCCGCGCGGCTGCGCCGCTCGCAATGACGATTAAGAAGCGACCCGCCGCACTGGCACCTTGATGTTGCAGATGTCCGCGCCGCCGGCGGGGACGATGAAGAACGGATCGCGGCGGTTGGCGATGGCCTCGGCATAGCGGATGAAGGCTGCGCTGTCGGTTGAGAGAAATTCGAACTTCGGTTGCTCGGAAGAGGGCAGGTCGCTCGCCACCCTGACGGTCAGGATCGGGGTGCGCTTGGCTGCTTCCTCGGCGGTGTAGAACCCCAGATCGCCCTTTCCGCGCGGGAGCGAGGAGAGGTGCTCCATCCCCTCGATTACCCGGCCGACCAGCGCGATATTGCGATCGAGGTGCCGGGGCGCATGGCCGATCACGGCATATAGCTCCGCGCCCGATCCGGTGTCGGGCGAATAATTCCGCCCGACGCCGACCATGCCGTAGCAGTGGGTGGGCCAGAACCTCTCGTCCTCGCCAGCAAATGGCCAGCCCTGCGTGAAGGCCGAGAACGCCGAATAACGGTCAGCCAGCGCTGCGCGCGCCTTCTGGCTCTGCTCCGGTTCCGGCAAGGCGGCGAGAGCTTCGACATCGACCCCGGCAGTCACCAGCCCCGTGACCGTAGCCGCGCCTTGCCTTATGCCACGATCCGCCGCCCCCGCAGGAACGAAGGACGCGGCCGTATACTCCGCCTCCCCCATCACCTTCAGTCCCTCGGGCAGGGGCTTGGGCTTCCCCGTCGCTTCGGGATTGTCGTAATTGGGATCGCCCCACTGGGTGACGTAGTTGTCCTGCACCCGGTTGACCGAGATATTGTCGTACCACTTGGCGCGGGCGAAGAGGCGGATGTTGTGGATCCACCCTTGCGAGAAGGGGGCGGGCATCAGCTGGATCACCACGGTGCGCGGGCGGCCCTCGGCGTCGGGGGCGAGGGTCATCACCAAGAGGTCTTCGGGCGCAATCGCCACCCAGTCGCTCGCGGGCGCGGCGGCGACGATTTCGGACGGGGCCGGGTAGGCGGGCTTGGCGGCCTCCTCGGCAGCGAGCGGCACGGTCAGGGCGAGCGCAGCCGAAGCCGCCAGAAGCAGGGTTCTCATGCGGCAAGTGGTGCCATCACGCGCCTTGCGAAGCAATCCATTCACCGCTAGTGCGCGCGCTCCTGCCCTTGAAAGCGCACAGGCCGCAAAGCGGTAGCGTCCAAGGACACGACGGAGCAGTGGCCGAGTGGTCGAAGGCGCACGCCTGGAAAGTGTGTATACGGCAAAACCGTATCGAGGGTTCGAATCCCTCCTGCTCCGCCAAAAGCCGCTGAAAATTCGAGATATTTGTCCCGATCGGGACCGGGCGCCCCGATCCGCTCGTGCCCGGGCACGGGCTTGCCGATTGCTTGCCGAGGTGTCGCCGGATGGTTTGCCCCGGCGCGCGGTGGTAAGCTGGCGCCGGTCATGGCGGATTTCGCCAAGACCTGTCGGGAAGTCTTTTCAGGTATTTATCGCTTGTAAACCATAGGTGAATAGATCTCCCTGCCATTGGTCTGCTGCGTTTTTGGGTGATTGGCCGTGAGCTTCATGAAGTTTGGCCGAAAGGTTTTCGGCCGCAAGGATTCGGGAAATGCGCAGCCCGATGCGCAGCCAGGTTCGCGCTTGTTCGATCGCGGTGCGCCGACCGGTGGAAACGCACCCTTCGATCGCCATCTCGAACAAGCGACGCTGTTGGCGCGCAACTCCCCTTACCCGGCCTCCGGTTGCCGCCAGGCCCTCGATTTTCTCTCGCCCGAGGAGCGCGGCGATTTGCTTGCCGATCTGGCCTTCCGGCCCGGCATCCATGATGGGTACATGCGCGAAAAGCCCCAGCAGGAAATGGTCGCGTATTATACTTTGAACGCGATCTGGCAGACCGAAATCATGGTTCGGCCAGAGCACCTTGGCGCTCTGCTGGCCCTGCTGACCGGCAACAAGTCCCTGAGGGAAAGGAATTATTTCGAATCTGAGTTCAAGGCATTGCTACGATTGATCGACAGCACGATCCGGCAGGGAGCATACCTTTCAAGTAAGGATTGCGAGGAATTGGCGCAAATGGCTGCCGCCATCCGCAGTGCGCAAAAATCGTATCGCAAGGCGGACACCAAGAAGATGATCGCCCGCGCCGAAAGGCTGGAAAAGCTGGCCGGCGTGGAAGTCAGTGCCACCGAATTCCTGATGCAACGCTGCGAAGGTGCTGAAAATCCGTTCGCCATCGTCGACAAGCCACGGCCCAATGCGCAATTCTGGGCAGACTTGCTGGCAGAGGTCACTCTCGCGCTCAACGAAATCCGGCTGGCCACCAAGGGATCGTCAAAGCCCGACTGGTCCCGCACCGCCGCAGCCTTCGCCAATGCCTGGCCGGTCTGCGGTGACGTTTGCCCGAGCTTCGACGCCTGGAAGGCCAGCAACCAGCCGGTTGCGGCGCTGGTGCAACACAATGGCAAACGTAACGGGTGGGCGGATCCCGAAGCCTATCGCCGCCTGCCCTCGACCATCGCGGCAGCACAGGCGCACTCGCGCTACAACTGGCAAAGCGATCAGATTCCCGGGCTCGAGGTTCTTGCGGATCTGGAAAATCCGGACTGGACCGCCCTGGTCGAGCACATGATCACCCAGCGGCGCGCCACCAAGGCCACAAGGGCGTGGCAGAAGGAAGCGCTCGCTCTGTGCGATCCGATCGGCATCGAATTGGTCGAGACACGCCTGCACGACTGGCTGGCCCTGTTCCATACGCCAATGCTGGGAAGGGAGGCCTATACCAACGTCTGCAATGGCGAGCGCTTTTCTGCCGCGATCGATCGGCTCGAAACCGCGCATCCCGACTGGCCGGCGCGCCATGCGTCGGAAACTCGGGCGCTTGGCCGGGCCGTGGCCATGGCGATTGCCAGCGGCGCCTCCCAGGACATCTGTTTCGATTTCCATGCCCAATTGATCCGGCTGGATGATCACACCTACAAGAACAGGAGCGCCACGACCGGCGTGCTGCACATGCTCGCGCCGGCTTACAAGGGCGCCTCGTACGCTACCCTCGCCACATGGATGCGCCTCAGCGTGGAGAACGAGGAATTCCTGCGCGGTGCCCTGTGGCTGGTGGCGCTGATGCCGAACCGTGCGCGCGCAATCGAGGCGCTCGAACGCACCGCGCAAAGCGCTGCGACCTACACCTGGACGGGCGACGATGGCATGCGGTCGAAGATCATCGCCAATGCCGCGATCGCGACCTTGATCGACATGGGCGGGAAGGACATCGATCCGGCGGTGCTGCGCCTGTCCAGGGTTGTCGAACACCAGACCATCAGGATGCCCCTGCTGGCCCATCTCGATACGCCGGATTGATCGGGATCAACTGGCAATCGCGCTCCAGATCCCGACGCCCAGCGCTGCAGACATGACAGGGGGGACGACAAGCGCCCGGCCCGATCCTGCGAACTTGCCGATTGCCGCAGCGAGCAACATTCCCAGCGTCACGACGATCAGATATTGTTCCACGCCGTACCACGGAATGAGGGCGATCAGGAACTTCGCAACGCCGCCTGAAACCGCGCGGAATATGGCAGCGGCGAGCAGCAGCACCGACCCCGCGGCCCACCATACGAGGCTGCTCGTGACAAAAGGTGCGGCACCGAAGGATGGCCCGAGCACCGCGACGGCAATGCCGCAAGCCAGCAGCAGGCCGACAAGCCCGTTCGGCACGTTGCCGCTGCGCAGGTTCGCCACCAGCAGGGGTGTCATGGCCAACATCAGCAGGCCCAGTTTGATGAGTTCAGGTGTCATGGTTTTCCCGCCGGCCCGTCAGCCTCAGCTGAATTCCTCGTAACCCTTGCGCGTCTTCTCCAGCGTCAGCTTGTTCGCTTCGCGCTGCGCGCGGTCGGCATCCTCATAGCTCTTGACCACGCGCTGACCCTTGGTGCCCACGCGTCCGAATTCGACGATCAGGTCGCATCCGACCACGCCCACGCGCCAGAACTTGTTCGAGGAACCCGCGACGAGCCGGTACTCGGTCATGCCGTCGGGCGCAGACGTAGCTGTCTCGTGAGCCGAGGCTTCGGGTGCGGCGAGAGGATTGCCCTCCGGCTCCAGGATGGGTGCGCCCGGCTCCTTTCCGGCGTCCAGCGGCGGCAGACTGGTACCTGCCATCGGATCCCCATCTGCAAGATCCCAGCTGGATCGCTGCAATTCGGCCTCGATCCGCTCGACCACCTGTTCGCGTGATCGCAGCCAGCTGGTGACCGGCACATCGATCACGCGCCAGCCGAAGGCGCGCAAGATGCCGGGCCTGAAAACGAACCGTTCCTCGATCGCCGCCGTGTCGGTGCTGCTGCGGTCGAGCAGGACGCCCAGCGCATATCCGCTGCCAGCCGGATCGACGATGGCAAGGTCGCAGCGGAAGCTTGCCCCGCCGACGTGCTCGTGAACCTCATGCCCCTTCGCCCGCAGCGCAGCGGCGATTGCACTGCGGACAGGATCGGGCGGCAACTGCGCATCGAAGGTGCGCGCGGCATCGGGGTTGAGCGTTGCGAGCACCGCCTGGGCATTGTCGTGCGCCCCGGCCGACTGCGCTTCGGCAAAGGCGAGGAAGCTGCGCAATGCGCGTGCACCGTCATTGTGGATGTTGGTGATCGCTTCGGGAGCGATGGTGGAGACGATGGCCATGTGCCGCTTGGCGCGGCTGAAGATGACGTTGAGCCGCTTTTCCCCGCCCCGCTGGTTGATCGGGCCGAAATTCATCGCCATCCGCCCGTCAGGCCCAGGAGCATAGCACACGCTCATCAGGATGATGTCGCGTTCATCGCCCTGTACATTCTCCAGGTTCTTGACGAAGAGCCCGGTGAATTGGCCGTCATCCTCGCGTTCGACTTCGCGGGTCAGCGCTGCGGAAAAGGCTGCATCCTCTGCGGCGAGGCGTTCGAGCGCATCCTCGATCTCGGACTGCTGCGCTTCGGAAAAGGCGACGATACCGATGGTTTGCCCGGTCTCGCGCCGGAGCAGCTCGCGCACCAGGCCGGCGATGTAGCGCGCTTCCGGCAGGTTGGCGCGGCGCTCGTAGACACCGTCCGCCATGCGATGGGCGGTAATGGGTGCGGCAAGCAGGCGATCGACTCCCGCAGACCATGCTGCATCGTCGTCAGAGGACACTGGTCCATCGGCGCCGTGCCGGGTCCGCAGCGACCTGTCGGGTATCGTCACCAATTCGCCCGCATAGAAGGCGGCATTGGAGAAGCTGATCAGCGCCTCGAAACGGCTGCGGTAATGCCACGCCAGCAAGGTTGCCGGCAGGTTGCGCGCGGCCTGACTAAGCAGGCTGTCGGCATCGAGCACGATGGCGATGCGCTCGCCATCCTCCTCGGCCAGCACTTCCATATCCTCGTCCGATTGCGCGGTCGCGAAAAAGCTGGTCGGCGGAAGCTGCATCTCGTCGCCGACGATCACGACCTGACGTGAGCGGCAGAGCGCCGGAACCGCATCCTCGGTCGGAACCTGGCTGGCTTCGTCGAAAATGACCACGTCGAACAGTTCGGGTTCGAGCGGGAGCGTGTCGGAAACTGACAGTGGGCTCATAAGCCAGACAGGCTTGAGATCATTGACCACCCGCCCGCTGTCGCCACTGGCGAGTTCGCGGATCGACTTGTAGCGCATCGTCTTGCCGAATTCGTGCTCGAGCTCGCGCCGTCCGGTGGCGTAGGTTTTCTTGAATTCCCGCCCGGCATTGTCGAGTTGGGTGACCGAGGTTTCGGAGATCTTCACATTGTCGCGAAACTGGCGGTGCAGGGTTGCGCGGATGGCTGCCGAATTCTGATCGCGCAGAAGCTCCCGCGCAGCGGCGGCGCGGCGCGAGACGACGATCATGCGATCGATGTCGAACCGGCGGATGTCGGGATTGGCGCGCTCGCGCCGTGCGATCGCTTCGTCCACCACCAGCGCCTCTATTCCCGCAAGCGGCAACGCAAGGCGCGTGAGCGCAGCGGTGACAGCGGGCGGGGCGGCGTGGACTTCGGACAGATGCGGCAGCAGATCGGGCAGATCGTCCAGATTTTCGCGCAGGTCGCGCAGCAATTCGCCGACCGTTTCGATTGTGAGCTGGCCCGGCTCGTCCAGGCTCGCCGCCAGCGTCTCGCTTAAGCCGCGCAAGGTTGGCGCCTGCAGTGCAATACGAGCGAGGGCCTGATGACCGACGCCCGAGGAAGCGAGGGCCAGCAGCTTGCCGACCGGGTCGGAATGCGTGCCGCCGACGAGAGTGCCGCGCAGGTCGAGCAGGGCACGCAGATCGCCTGTGCCCAGCCGCTGTTCGATAGCCGCTGTCTCGCTCGCCAGATCGGCGCGGGCTTCGTGCAATGCCGCGAGCGAACCCAGCACCGCGGTGATTTTCGGTTTCACCGCATGGGAAGCAAAGTCATAGCGCGCCGCGACTGTGGACTTGAGCGCTCTCCAGGCACCGCTGAAGATGGCGAAGAGCGAGCCTTCCTTCGCTCGCGCCAGTTCCAGCGCGGCGGCGGTGTCTGCCGGACCCAGCGGATCGCTCCATCCGGCAGCGTTCTGTGCGGCAGTCGTTTCGGCGGCCTCGAGCTTGGCGAGCGCTGCCATGTCGCGCTGCAATGCCTGCGATTGCGATGACAGCGGATCGAGCAGCCCCGGAGAATTGGCGAGGCCGGTGGCTACCATCTTCGCGGCAAGTTCGGCCACTGCGCAAGCTTCGGCAAGCGCGGTGTCTCCCGATAGCGGGATCGCCGGATCTTCGAGCAGTTCGTCGAGCCGCTGGATAAGCCCCTCGGCAGACGCAATTGCCGCTTCCACCGCCGCATAGGGGCGATCCTGCCGGATCACCTCGCCGCGCAGCCGCGCGAAGGGATGGGAGGCGAGGTCGGACGCACCGACGATTTCCTTGAACGCCCGGAACACCCGGCTCGCCATCTGACGGTTCGCATCCCACAGCGCGATGCCGGGCAGGGTCTCGCGCGCGGCGGCACCGATCCCGCCGACGACAGGCGGCAAGGCTGCGGCGCGGCGCACAAGGTCGCGCAAGGCAAGTTCGCCATCGCTCCCCGCATTGCCGACAGCCGCTTCGAATGCGCTGATCTGCTGCAGATGCTCCTTGAGCGCAGCGACAGTCTGCGCACGGGCAGCGCGTGCATCCTCGAGCCCGTCCGACGTGCGGCCCCAGCGCTCGTAATGATCGCGCAGGTCGGCGATGAAGTCCTTCTTGTCGTCCTGCGCATCGTGGATGATCGTTGCCAGTCCATCGAGACCGGCCTGGCCCAGCCGGTGGTAGACAACGTCCAGAGCGGCGCGTTTCTCGCACACGAACAGCACCCGCTTGCCCTGTCCGGCATAATCCGCGATCAGATTGGTGATCGTCTGCGACTTGCCCGTACCGGGCGGTCCCTGAATGATGTAGCTGCGCCCGGTGCGCGCGAAAGCCACCGCCTGCTCCTGCGTCGCGTCACTTGGAACGACGCCCCACTGTTCTTCCGGCGGGATTGGAGGCGGTGCCCCTTCCACGAATGGCCGCGGCTCGATCGAGAACACCTGATCGAAGGCAGGTTGCGTTTCCGGCTTGTCGATCAGCGCATTGTAATCGCGTACCAGCGACATCTTCTTGTAGTTGAAATTGGCAAGAGTGACGCCCGTCAGGTCGATCTCCCATACGAATTTGTGGCCTTCGCCGCTGGCCTTGCCATAGGCCAAGCTCTCCGTTTCGGCGACCATGAACTCGCGCTTGGGCGTGTATCCGCCGCCGGTTGCGATGCGCTGCGGCAAGGGATCGGGCTTGACGAATTTCTCGAACAGGACGAGGCCCAACGGGCGATAATCGTCGCGCGCATAGTTGAAATCGGCCTTGGCGCTGATCGTCTCTTTCTTGCCCGGTCGGCGGCGATTGAACTTGTTGACGCGTGCCACCGCGCGCTGGAGGATCAGCCGGATCGCGGGGCGTTCCTGCAACTCCAGCCGCACGCCCGGTTCGCTTTCGTGGATCTGCGTGCGGATGGCTTCATGGATCGCCTCGATCGGGGTTTCCGCGAGGTCGACCGTTTCGGGCAGTTCGATATCGTAGAGCTGGCGCAGCATGTGCCGCAGGGCCGGATTGAATTCCGCCACCGAGTCCACGCAAGTCATGACATAACGGTCGCGCACGCCCTTGCGGCGGGAGACCTCCACCGGCAGCCACAGCAAGGGCGAACTGATGCGCTCGTCGGGTGCTTCCTTCAGGTTGTGCCAATGCAGGAACGCGACGGTCAGCCTGAGGCTGGAAAAGCCGTACTCGTTCCGGTTCCGGCGATTTTCCTGAATGATGCGATCAAGCTGCGAAGGGATCTGCGGCTGGTCCTCGAACCGCAGCCAGCGATTGAGCGGCACGGCCTTGCCGCTCAGCACATCCTTGGCGAACTGGCCCTTCCAGGTACACAGATCGTCGGCACGCACACTCTCGATGCGCATCACGATCGGGATGCTCGCCTCGGTGTAGTTGATCGAGCTTTGCGTGGCACGAAAGTGGATCAGCCGGTTGCGGCGGGAGAGGTCGAACAGCCGGTCGCGAAGATGCGCCAGCACCGCCGCACGGCGACCGGGAACGCCCTGCGCCTCGGCGAGAACGCGCTCGACTTCGATGCCCGTCGGCTGATCGCGCCACGTATCCAGCCGCCGCGCGAGTTCGGCCACATCGGTCGCGCGTTCATGGCGGTTGAGCTCGGTCGCTTCGAGGATGATCGAAGCGATGACCGGATGCAGGCGCGGCGCGATGGCGAACAGGTTCTGGCGATTGAGGGAAAAGCGCTCGACGTCATCGAATTCGGCCGGATCGAGACCGCAGGCAAGCGAAGCCATGACCATGCCCAGCTGGAACACATCGGTGATTTCGTCGTGGTGGCCCAGCTCCGTTTCCCAGGTGCGCAGCCGGGTGATGTAGACCGGGCTTTTGAGTTCGATCTCGTCACCGTCGAGCACCGACAGATCGTCAACCTTGGTCCCGCGGTCCTCATCCTGCGTGACGCGGTAATTGCCGACCAGCTTCAATGCGCTGGAGACCTGGGGCTGCACCGCGTGGATGGCGTAGAGGTTGGCGCGCGGCGCAATCCCTGCAGGATCGGCAAGCGCCAGTTGGCCGTCCTCCAGTTCCACCACGGTGTCGAGCCCGATCTGCGCTACCTTGCCATGGGCATGAAGGTCGGCAACCTGCCGCATCAGCCCGAGAACGGCGTGCACCAGATCGTCGGGAGGCAAAGGCTTGCCATCCGAAAGGACGGCACGCAGCAGGCGCGTGGGGTTTGCTCTGATGTCCATGCTCACGCTGCTTTTGCCGCCTGAGCGACCAGCTTGTCACTGCGCGCCTTGGTCCATTTGAGATCGCGCCGAAGCGCCGCGACCAGCCGCTCTGTCGCGCCGATTTCGGCTGCGATCTTCGCGGCGGCGAGCATGGTCGTGTCGATGGCATCGGCATCGGCCATGGCGAGGTCGAACATCAGCGCGATGAAGTAATCGCGCGTTGCATCGTCGATCCGTTCCGCCCCGATTTCGGTGAGGTCCAGTGGAACCTCTTCCTGCCGCCCGAAATCCGGAAAGAACGCGCGCAACTGGGTGGCGATCTCGTCGCTGCTTTCTTCCACCTCCATCATGAAGCGGGCCAGAAAGGCACGTGTCATCTGCGTCAGCCTGCTCTGCCCCGGAAGGTCCAGCGCTTCGATCGAAAGCGGTCCGCGCAAGTGCTTGTCCAGCCACTGCGGAAGATCGGGATCACCCGTCCACCACAATTGCACCGCACGCGCGCGCAGGTACGCCTCCGGATGGGAAAAACCCTGCGACCTGGCGCCGGCGGCTTCCACCTCCTGTGCCTGGCGCAGGTATGCCGCAGGATCGACACTGGTCAGCCCGGTCATGGCCTTGACCAGCACCGCCACCGCCGGTTCAGGCGCGCCTGCCGCGATTGCCGCGCCGCGATCGGCGAAGAGTTCGGTATGCAGGCTCAGCAGCCGCGCTGTCTCCCGATGCGAGGGCTTGGCATCGGGGTAGGACAGTGCATGGTCGAACACCCGGCTCGCGCGATAATGCTCGCCCTCGCCCATCGACCATAGCAGGTAATGCGACAACTCGTGCCCCATCAGCGCAAGCATTTCAGCCTGATCGAGCTTTTCCAGGATGGGGCCGAAGAACACGAGATGAATCTCGCCCGGCACATAGACGAGCGACGCGTTCATGGTGCCATCATGGGCCTGATAGAGCGTAACCGGAGCCTCGATCCCCAAGCGCGACATGGCGGTGCGGCACGCATCGAACACCAGCGGATGACCGGATGGCTCGAGGCGATAGGTATCGCGCAACATGGTGTCACGGATATCGCCGACCTCCTGAGCGAGCGCTCCGGACGATGACCATTCCCACGCGTGCCGCTCTTCGCTCCGCAGATGCGCGACTACGCTTTCATGGTAGGCAAGCGGCCCAAGCGACCTTGGCGCATGGTCTTCATTCATCATCAAGCACTCGATGCCCCGGCGATATTGCTGCATTTAGACAGCATGCTTTAAGGCAGCGTAACCAAAACGATAGCTTCAATTCAAGTGACGAAACGAGCGTTTGGCCCGGCCGGACGAGCGGGAGTCGATCCGTGCGCTGACCGGGAATGAAGCGCGCCGCAGGTGAAGCTTTCACAAAGGCGGGTCGCCCTATGCCGTGCCAACCATGCCGAGGTTCAGCGCGTCACCACATCGCGCGACATCGGGGCGAGCTTGGCGAGCAGGCGATTCTGCGCTGCGAAGGGCACGTTGGCCTCACGCATGGCGGCTTGCAGGTTCTCGACCAGGGCATTCATGTCCGCCTTGGTCAAGCCCATCTGGGCATGGGCGGCCTGCATGTCGCGGCCCGAATAATCGCACCCGGCGCCGAGCAGATAGCAGAACTGCTCGCTGAGGGTGCGCTTCAGCCGCACCGTATCATGGCTGGCGAAAATCGAGGCGATGCGCGGGTCTGCCTCGGACAGTTCGACCGTGCGGACCGCGATCCGGGCGATCCCCTCGCGCCCGCCGAAATCCGCGACCAGTCCGGCACTGTCGTAGGGGACAGCGCCGGCATTGGCATTCGACCGGGGGTATGGATCGACCGGCAGCTCGCCCGTGACCGGATCGCGCTGCTTCACTTCGACCCCGAATTCGGCGTCCCAATCGGTGCCCTCTGCCGGGGCCTGTTGCAGCAGCATCAGAACGGCAGAGGCGACGGCGAGGATCGGCATTGGTGCAAAACTCCGGGGTCAGAACGCGACCTGCGCGGACAGGTATCCGCCGCGCTGATCGGGAATGGTGGCGATCGAACCGAGGTCGACATAGGCTGCGGTCAGCGTGAGATGATCGGTCACGGCAAAGGCGGCGAACACATCCATCCAGTCGTCATCGCCGAGCCCGAGATTGTCGGGCTTGGAGCGATACTCCGCGCCGATCACCGCACGGCGCGAAAGCTGGTAGCCGAGCGAGCCTTCGAATTGCAGCTTGTAGCTTTCGCCCGATGCCGAACCGAAGCCCAGCAGCCCGAGCTCGTTCGCTTCGGTGTAGCGCAGCGTGGCGTTGACCAGCAGGCTGCGAGCGAGAAACAGCTTGGTTGCCGAAAGCGTGTAGTCCGTTCCCGCGCTGTCGGCGGCCCCCAGCGCGCGGACCAGTGCTCCGTCGCGGCTGCGCTTGTGCTCGATGCCGACCGCGATCTGCGGCAGCCATGTATCGCCGTAGACGAGATCCCCCGCCACGCGCAGCTTGGCGCCGAAGGTGTCGAGGTTGAAGGTATAGCCTTGCCCGATGCCCAGCAACGCGCCCACATCGCGGGTATCGAAATCGGCGCGGGCATAGCTCAGCTCGATCCTGTCGCCGATCCCCAGCAGCACGCCGTAGGAACGCCAGCCGTAATCCTTGAGCTCGATCGCGGTGCCATGGGCGGAAAGACCGATCCCGCCGCTCATCTGCCGTCCGCCGATCGTCGCCCAGCGCGCAAGGCCTCCGCCCGAGGCGCCATCGACTGTGGTGACGCCATTGGTAAGCACCAGCTTGCCGCCGGCAAACACATCCATCCCGGCGATGCGCGGCGGCTTGTCCGGCGCTGGCGGTGCTTCGGGCTCGGGCTCAGGCTCGGGCACGGGATCGCTGCCGCTGGCTGCCCCGTCCTCGTCCTGCGCGAGCAGGGCTTCGGCAGCGATCACGGACAGCGGGGCGATGTAAGGCGGCGGCGCGGACGGCGGCGATGCCGAGACCGGGGCAGCTGCGCTGGCGATTGCGATGAGACTGGCGGCGGAGAGGATCATTACGCCCGTCGTTAGCGCCATTTCGTAAAACCTGCCTAAACCATGCAGCGGCAGTTTTTTAATAGATTATCCCTATTGGCAGACAACTGTCATGCGCCCCGCCTTCCTCTGTCTCCTCACCGCGTTCCTTGCCGCCGCGCCCGTGATCTGGGCCACCGGCGGGGTCACTGCCATCGCCGCAGCCGCCGCCCCTGCCAGCTTGCGCGTGCAGGTGGTCGACGCTGACGGGGTTCCGGTGCGCGACGCTGTCGTCGAAGTGCATAGCGCCAAGGGCGGCGCGGGGCCGATCCGCTTCCCGTGGAAGATGGGGATGGCACAGAAGGACCAGCAGTTCGTTCCCGGTACGCTGATCGTCGCCAAGGGCAGCACGGTCGCCTTCCCGAATCTCGATACGGTGCGCCATTCGATCTACAGCTTCTCCAAGGCTGCGCGCTTCACCATCGAACTCTACGGCCGCGATCAGACCCGCACCCAGACATTTCCGATCACCGGCAGTGTCAAACTGGGCTGCAACATCCACGACCAGATGCGCGGCTATATCCGCGTCACCGACACGCCCTTCGCCGGCAAGACCGACCAGAACGGCTATGTCACTCTGACCGGAGTGCCCGCGGGCGGGGCGCGGGTGACCGTGTGGCATCCGATGCTGCGCGCGGTCGGCAACGAGACCAGCTCGGCGCTCCAGGTCACCGGCGCGGGCCAGTCGCACAAGCTGAAGGTGGCCGTGCGATGAGCCGCGCCCTGACAGCGCGCGCGCCGGCGCTCGCCGCGCTGGCGCGGCTGCGCCCGGTGCGCTTGCGATCGCTGCGCACGCGCATCGCGCTGCTCTATGCCGGGCTGTTCGCGCTGGTGCTGGGGGTGGTCGTCACGCTCGCGGCGGAAGGCTTGGCGCGCTTCGGTGAGGCGAGCGCGGCGCGCGATCTTGAAGCCAATGCCCGGGTGTTCGACGAGATTCTCGCGTCCCGCGCCGGGCAGATGGGCGATCAGGCCGGTGTCCTCGCCAGCGATTTCGGCTTCCACGAGGCGGTCGCGACCGGGGATCTGCCGACGATCGCCAGCGCGCTCGCCAGCCTCGAAGGGCGCGCACGCAGCGATACGGCCTTCGTCCTCACGCTCGATGGCGAGGTGCTGGCCGCCGACGCCGGGGCGGTGCCTGCGCCTGAAAGCCTGTGGACCCGGCTCGATGCGGGCGAGACGCACGGCATCATCCGTTCGCGCCAGGGCCTTGCCCTTGCCGCCGCCGCCCCGATCGAGGCGCCCGATCTGATCGGCTGGCTGGTGATCGCCCAGCCGCTTGACCGTGCCGAGCTTGACCGGTTGGTGGAACTTGCGCCGATCGCGCTCGAGGCCGAGGTCGGCGAGGCGAGCCGCCAGCCCGGGTGGCTGCGCGGAGCGAAGTCCCGCACCGTGTTCGAACGCGACGTCGAAGGCGAGCGCTTCCTCTACCACACCTCCGATCTGGCGGTGCTCGAGGATGGCGTCGTGCCGCGCCTGGTGCTGCGCCACGAGCTGGACCGGTCGCTTGCCGCCTATGCCAGCCTCAAGGCGTGGCTCGTCGCGCTCGCCATCGGCGGGATTGCGCTGGCGCTGGGGATGAGCTGGAAGGTCGCGCGCTCCGTCACCGAACCGCTCCAGCAGCTCGATGAGGCGACCCGCATGATCGGCGAGGGGCGCGAGGTTAGCCTTGCGGTCGAGACAGACGACGAGATCGGACGGCTGGCGGAAAGCTTCAACCAGATGGTCGTCGCGATCGAGGAGCGCGAACGGCAGATCATCCATGTCGGCCTGCATGATGGTCTGACCGGACTGCCCAACCGCAAGCTCTTCACCGAACAGCTTGCCAATACCCTGACCCGCCGGCGCGCAAACGAGCAGGTGCTGGTGGCCTATGTCGACCTCGACGATTTCAAGATGGTCAACGACACACTCGGTCACCCGGCGGGCGACAGCCTGCTGCGGATGGTGGCCGATCACCTGCGCGAGGACCTGCCCGATGCGCTGATCGGCCGGCTGGGCGGCGACGAATTCGCGATCCTGATCGATGGCATCGACGAGAAGGCGAACCTCGGCACGATCGCCGACAGCCTGCAACGCAGCTTCGACCGCCCGATCACCGTGAACGGCCAGCATGCCGCCTGCGGGGCGAGCATCGGCATCGCCGTCGCCCCGGGCGACGGGGTGGACGGCATCACCCTGATGAAGAATGCCGATCTTGCACTTTACCGCGCCAAGCACGAGGGCAAGGCAACCTACCACTTCTTCGAACCGGGGCTCGACGAAGCGGCCCGCCAGCGCCGCCAGCTCGAGCTCGATCTTCGCGCGGCGATCAAGGAGGGCGGGTTCGAGCTGCACTTCCAGCCGCTCTACAGCCTCGCCGAAAAGCGCCTGACCGGTTTCGAGGCGCTGATCCGCTGGAACCACCCGGTGCGTGGGCGCGTCAACCCGGTCGAGTTCATCTCGCTGGCGGAGGAAACCGGTCTCATCATTCCGATCGGCGAATGGGTGCTGCGCGAAGCCTGCCATCAGGCCAGCACATGGCCCAGCAACGTTTCGGTCGCGGTGAATGTCTCGCCCAAGCAGTTTGCCGCCAACGGCATTGCGGCGACCGTCCTGTCGGCCCTGTCCGCAAGCGGGTTGCCTGCCCGGCGGCTGGAGCTGGAGATCACCGAGAGCATCTTCATCGCCGATGTCGACCAGACGCTCGCGACGCTGCACTCGCTGCGCAATCTCGGCGTGCGCATCGCGCTCGACGATTTCGGGACTGGCTATTCCTCCTTGAGCTACCTGCGCTCCTTCCCCTTCGACAAGGTCAAGATCGACAAGAGCTTCGTCGAGGATCTGGGCACCAGCGGCAATAGCCATGCAGTGATCCGCGCGATCACCACACTGGCCGCCGCGCTCGGGATGGAAACGCTGGCGGAGGGGGTGGAAGACGTGGCCCAGTTCGAAGTGCTGGAGCGCGAGGGGTGCCAGAACATCCAGGGATACCTGTTCTCGAGGCCGGTTGCGGCCGATGCAGTGGCCGGGCTGCTGCGCGACGGGGCAGGCTACCAGCGCCAGCTGAACGCCTAGACTTGGAGGCCGGCGCTCTACTCCGTCGAAGGGCGGACTGAAACTGCCAGAAAATTCCTGCTTTGCCGCCGGCCTCGACTTGGCATGGCCCGCCGCATAGACTGACGGCATGCAAGCGACCGTTCGCATCGCGACCCACGACGATCTTCCGGCAATCGCGGCCATCGTCGAGCGCGCCATTGCCGATCTGCAGCACGGCTTCCTCTCGGCGCGGGAAATCGAGGCCAGTCGGCAGTTCATGGGGGTCGACAGCCAGCTGCTGCGCGATGGCACCTATCTGTGCGCCGTGCTGGAAGGCGAGATCGCCGGCTGCGGCGGGTGGAGCTGGCGGCGCACGCTTTTCGGCGGTGACGGCGCGGGCGACCTGATCGATCCCGAACCGCTCGATCCCATGACCGAACCCGCGCGCATCCGGGCGATGTACACCCACCCCGGCTTCGTGCGGCGCGGGGTCGGCATGGCGATCCTATCCGCGGCCGAGGATGCCGCGCGCGCGGCAGGGTTTCGCGATATCGAATTGATGAGCACGCTTTCGGGCGAGCCGCTTTATCGGCGCTGCGGCTATACGCCCAGCGGCCCCGAAGCGCGCTATGCCGATGTACCGCTGATCCCGATGCGCAAGAGCCTGCTGGGCTGAGGCGCGCAGGCAAGCAAAAGGGGCAGGCGCACCGCCTGCCCCTTTTGCGTTTCCAGCTGGTCAGAAGCTCGCGGTAAGGCGCGCGTACCAGAACCCGCCGAGCCAGCCGATCGGCGAGTTGTCGTTGTAGATCGACCCGTTCGCCGCCCCGCCGGTGCCGGCGAAGATGTTGCGGGTTTCCCGCTCGGGAAGGGTGTCGAACAGGTTCTGCGCGCCCACCGCGATGCGGTACTTTTCGGCGAAGGTCACGCCCACTTCGATGTCGAACGCCGCCTGCGCGCCAAACTTCTTGGAGAAGGGCACCGGGTAGAGCGCCTGCGCCTCGGCGAGGGTGTTGATATTCCCGGCCGTCGGCGTCGGCCCGATACCGGTGGTGATCGGATCGAAGAAGGTGGTGAAGCTGCCATAGTAGTTCAGCCGCGCCGTGGCATCGAAGATATCCTCGCGCCAGCTGGTCGAGAGCACCGCCCGCCAGCGCGGAACCGATTCCTCGATATTGCCGACCCGTACATCGTCGACCGGCTGGAAGTTGCTGAGCACCCGCCCGCTCGCCAGCGTGCCGTTGATGACCTTGCGGTCGGTTACCTCGGTCGTGTTGTAGTTGACGGCGAGGTTGGTGTTGAACCGCCCGATGCCGGTGTCGGCCTCGTGCGAGATGACCACATCGAAGCCCTGGGTGCGGGTGTCGAAGGCGTTGGTGAAGTAACGCACCGCGCCCAGTTCCGCCGCTTCGGCCACGCCCTGCGCGAGCAGGAATTGCGCGTCGGTCTGGCCGTTCGCGTTGACGATGTTGGGGTTGATCTGCCCCGACAGGCCGATGCGGTCGGTGACCTTGATGTTGTAGTAATCGATGGTGATGTCGAACCCGCCGCCGGGCTGGATGACCAACCCGCCCGAGAAGCTGACCGACTCTTCGGGCGTGAGCGATTCGGCGAGGTAGAACTGGCCGATTTCGCTGTCCGGCCGCGCCACGAGTGTGCCGAGCGGCGTGGTCGAACCGAAGGGGAAGCCGGTGGTGAGGTTCTGGGTGAACTGCTGGCCCGGCGTCGGCGCCCGGAAACCGGTCGAGGCCGTACCGCGCAGCGCGATGGCATCGGTGATTTCGTAGCGCACCGAGAACTTGCCGTTGAAGGTGTCGCCGAAGTCGTCGAAGTAGTCGTAGCGTGCCGCGACCCCGATATCGAGCCCTTCGACCAGCGTAGCGTCAAGATCGATGTAGCCCGAATAGTTGTTGCGGCCGCCTTCGATCACCGAGGCCGGGCCGAAGCCCTGGAAGCCGTTGGAGCCCGGCAGCGCGACCTGCGTGCGTACGAAGGCCGGGGCCGAGGCGCCAGGGGTCGAACACGGTACGGGTGCGGCATTGAGGGTGCACTGGAAAAGGCGCTGCGAGGCATAGGGGCCGATCTGCCACGAGGGCGTGTCGCCCAGACCGACCTCGAAGGCCTCGCGCCGCACCTCCACACCCCAGGCGATGAACAGCGGCTCTGCAAAGCCGATTTCGACTTCAGTGTTGAAATCGCCGTTGAAGTTGAATTCGCGCTGAGCAAACTTGCCCATGTAGAATTCGGTCGGCGTCGTCGGACCAAGCGAGGCGTTGATGGTGTCGCTCATGAAATAGCGCACCTGATTGACACCATACATCAGAGAGAAGTCGTAGTTGATACCCGAGGTGTCGCCCTTGAACCCGCCGACGATGCCAATGTCTTCGTTGGTTTGTTCGAAGAAGGGAATGAAGCCGTTTTGCAATTGCGGGAAGCGACTGTCATTGAAGATGTCGAAGGTCGCGCCGTTCAAATCCCACATGGGTCTTCCTTGCGCGTCGAAGCCGATTTGGGTGAGGTAGTTGATCGGCACCGCGCGGCCGGTGCTGTTGGTGCCGGGGCGCCCCGGGATCGGCAAGTGGGTGACGGTGCGCGGCGAGCGGTAGTTGAAATCGTTGCCCTGACGCTGCCAGCCGTAGTTGGCGAAGGCATAGAACGTCGCATCGCCAGCCGGGATTTCGGTGTTCACGGTCGCGCGGTAGGCGCGGTTTTCCGGACCGCCGAGCCGGTTGCCGGTGGGCTGGTCGGGGGTGATGCCAAGCGCCCGGAGCGGCGCGATGGCGGGGCGCTCGACCGAGCGATCGAAGACGTTCTGGTCGATGAATTCCAGCGACAGATTGAAGAAGCCGCCATTGTCGCCGAGGTCGGTGCCATAGAAGCCGGTGATCTGCGTGTCCTGACCGTCGCCCTGATAGGACTGGCCGTAGCGCGCGGTCACTTCGTAGCCGGTGTCGCGGCGCAGGCCGATGTTGATCACGCCCGCGATCGCGTCGGAGCCATATTGCGCGGCCGCACCGTCACGCAGCACTTCCACCCGGCCGATGGCGGCGCTGGAGATCTGCGAAAGGTCGACGCCCTGCGCCCCGGCGTTGAGCGCGCCGCCCTGAAGCTGGACCAGCGCCGAGCGGTGGACGCGCTTGCCGTTGAGCAGCACGAGGATCTGGTCGGAGGGAAGGCCGCGCAGCGTCGGCGGGCGGATGAACGCCGAAGCGTCACCGAGCAGGTTGCGCTGCTGGTTGAAGGACGGAACGAGGGTCTGCAGGATGGTCTGGAGCTGCGGCGAAGGCTGGGCCTTGAAGTCGTCAGCCGAGAAGACGTCGACCGGGGCGGAGCTTTCGAGCACGGTGCGGTCGGTGCGGCGCGTGCCGGTGACGACGATCGGCGGACCCTGTTCGTCGCTTTGGGCGACATCGTCCGCCAGTGCGACATCAACCGATTCGGCGGCGAGGCCAAGGGTATTGTCCTCGGCGAAAACAGGTGCTGCGGGAATGACAAGCGAAGCAAGAAGAAGGTGACGAAGACGCATGTGAGAGGGCCCCTTTTTGTTATTGCTGCAATGCAGCGGTAGCAAAACGGAGCCTTCAAATCGCAACAATTATGCGCGCCGAGGGTGGCTAAATGACGTAAAATTTCGCAAAGTTACAAACAGATGTATTTTTGAGACGAATTCGTGACAATTTTGCGTAGAAAATTGCGAGAAATCGTAACTATATGTCATTTTTCCGCAAACATGCGAATTTTTCTGATAAATGCAGATTGTGCGTCGCAATAAAGTGCTTGGCTAATGCGCGGGCAGGATTATCACGCTTGTCGTGTCCACCGCTTCCACTTTGTACGTCGCCGTCCCGGCGCTTCTATTTGCCGGTGCCGCTGCGGGTTTTGCAGGCGGCCTGTTCGGCATCGGCGGCGGGTTCGTCGTCGTGCCCGCGCTGATGTTTCTGCTGCCGCTGCTTGGCGTCGTGCCGCAGGAGATCGCCCACGTCGCGGTCGGGACGTCGCTCGCGTCGATCATCTTCACCTCCATCCGCTCGACCCGCAGCCATGCGGCGCGCGGAGCGGTCGACTTCGATTTCCTGCGCAGCTGGGCGCTGTGGGTTGTGCTCGGAACGGCGGTGGGAACGATGGTCGCAGGTATGGTCTCGAGCCGCCAACTCGCCTTGATCTTCGGCTGCGGCGTGCTCGGCTTTGCGGTCTATTTCCTGCTGCCCGCCCGCAAGGGTGCGCCTCTTTTCGCGGGGCTACCCACAGGACTTTCCCGCGTCGGCATCGCGACCTCGCTCGGCGCCTTTTCGACCTTGCTCGGCATCGGCGGGGGCACGGTGACGACCGTGACGATGACGGTGTGCGGCGCGCCGATTCACCGTGCCATCGGCACCGCGGCGGGCATGGGCGCGATCATCGCGCTGCCCTCGACCATCGGCTTCATGATCATTGGTTTCGGCGCCCACGGCGTCGGCTGGGGATCGCTCGGCTATGTCAACCTGCCCGCTGCCGCTGCACTGATCGCGACTTCCGTGTTCTTCGCGCCCCACGGCGTTGCCGCCGCCCACTACCTTCCCGCCAACATCCTGCGTGCGTTCTTCGGCTTATATCTTGCCATCATCGGCATCGTTATGATCACTCGTTTCTGAACCTTGTCCACCCATGCAGAGAGGACCTGCCTCATGTTGACCAACCGCCGTTCTTTCCTCGCCGGAGCAGGCGTTGCCACCGGACTTGGCGCGCTTCCGCTCCCCACCCTCAGCGCCGCTACGGCGGCCGCAGCGGCGGAACCCGATTTCGGGCCCAAGCTCGGTCAGGCGCTGCTGAGCCGCAACGAGAACCCCTATGGTCCGGCCCCGAGCGCGCTGCGCGCAATCGCCGACACCTCCAAGATGGGCTGCTATTACAATGACCGCGGCCACGCCAAGCTGACCGCGATGATCGCCGAGCGGTTCGGCGTGAAGCCGACCCAGGTGGTGATCGGCGAAGGTTCGACCGAGGTGCTGAGCGCCGCCGCGCTCGCATGGGGCCGCAAGGGCGCGATCCTTGCGCCCGAGCTGTTCTGGGACACCACCGTCCAATATGCCGAGCGCCAGGGCATCAAGGCGATCCGCGTGCCGCTGATGGCCGACATGGGCGTCGACCTTGGCGGCATGGCCGCCGCGCTCGACGACACGGTGTCGATGGTCCACATCTGCAACCCCAACAACCCCACCGGCATGCTGATCCCTTCCGCGGACCTGCGCGCCTTCATCGGCAAGGTCTCGCCCAAGGCGACGGTGCTGGTGGACGAGGCCTATAACGAACTGACCGACAAGCCCGAAGACAATGCCATGATCGATCTCGTCAAGGCCGGAGCCGACGTGATCGTGTGCCGCACTTTCTCGAAGATCTACGGCATGGCTGGCTTGCGCGTCGGCTATGCCATCGCCAGCGAAGAGAACGCGGCCAAGATCCGTTCGCACCAGATGAGCTTCGGCGGCAACCTTGCCGGGCTCGCAGCGGCGATCGCCAGCCTCAACGACACGCCGTTCCTCGAGCAGTCGCGCGCGGCCGTGCTCGAAGGGCGCGAAATGATCAACGCCGCGGTCGCCAAGGCCGGGCTGACGGCGCTGCCTTCGCAGACCAATTTCGTCTTCGTGAAGGTGCCCGATGCCAATGCGCTGCGCGATGCGATGGCAAGCAAGGGGATCCTGATCCGCGGTGCCTATGGCAAGCTCAACGGCTATTCGCGGGTCAGCACCGGCAAGATGGAGGATGTCGCCCGCTATGCCGCCGCCCTGCCGGAGCTTTCCGCCAAGCTGTGGGCCTGAGGCGCCCCCAAAGGCTCAGCCGCCAAGCCGCGCGGCATGCCAGGCGACGTGCTCGGCCATGAAGGTCGAGATGAAGAAGTAGGAGTGGTCGTACCCCTCCTGCATCCGTATCGTCGCCGGGATGCCGGCCGCGGCGCAGGCGGCCTCGAGCAGCGGGGTGCGTAGCTGGCTGTCGAGGAAATTGTCGGCGCTGCCCTGATCGACCAGCAGCTCGGGCAGGCGCGCGCCGGATTCGATCAGGGCGACCGCGTCATGCTGCGCCCACGCGGTGCGGTCCTCGCCCAGATAGCGGCCCAGCGCCTTCTCGCCCCACAGCACCTGCGCGGGCGCACAGATCGGCGCGAAGGCGCTGACCGAGCGGAACCGGCCGGGGTTGCGCAGGGCGATGGTGAGCGCGCCGTGCCCTCCCATCGAATGCCCGGTGATCCCCTGCCGCGCCATGTCGGCGGGGAAGTTGTCGTCCACCAGAGCGGGCAGTTCGTCCTCGATGTAGGAACGCATCCGGTAGTGCTGTGCCCACGGCTCTTCAGTGGCATCGACATAGAAGCCCGCGCCCTTGCCGAAGTCGTATTCCTCGGGCGCGTCGGGCACGTCGTCGCCCCGCGGCGAGGTGTCGGGGGCGACGAGGATGAGGCGGTGCGCGGCGCAAGCAGCGCGGTATTCGCCCTTCTCCATCACATTGGCATGGGTGCAGGTGAGGCCCGAGAGATACCACAGCACCGGCAACCGCTCGCCGGGGGCGTGGTCGGGGACGAAGACGGCGAAGGTCATGTCGGTCCCGGTCGCGCTGGAGGCATGGCGGTAGACGCCTTGCGTGCCGCCGTGGCTGCGGGTTTCGGACAGGGTCTCCATGGGGGCAGTCTCCGATCTGTGGGCGGGGGCGGGTTACGGCTTGGTGATGGCGAGGGCAAGGCCACTACCCACTCGCGCAGGCGCATGATACGCGTCACGCGCATGAGCAAGAGCGAGGCAAGACAGGTATCGCCCATCGTCGAGCTGGCGCGCCGCGATCCTGCCGCCGCCGCTGCCGAGCTGCGCATCATCACCGCGCGCAATCCCGCCGACGCGGGGGCGCACCGCATGCTCGGGCGCCTGCTGCGCCAGCTGGGGCGCGACGAGGAGGCGGCGCGCGCGGAGATGGATGCGGTCCGCGCTGCCGCGCACGATCCGCGGATGATCGCCATCGCGCAGGCGCTGCTCGCCAATGACCTCTCCGCCGCCGAGGCCGGACTGCGCGAGCGCCTCGCCGTCCAGCCGACCGATGTCGCCGCGATCCGCATGATGGCCGAGCTGGCCGGCCGGATCGGGCGCTTGAAGGATGCCGAAAGCCTGCTGCGCCGCGCGATCGAACTGGCCCCCGGCTTTACCGCGGCCCGAGCAAACCTTGCCATCGTGCTCTACAAGCAGAACCGCTTTGCCGAGGCGGGCGAGGTGCTCGAAGCGGTGCTGGCGCAGGACCCGGCCAATGTCAGCAGCCGCAACCTGCTCGCCGCCACGCTTGGGCGGATTGGGGATTATGACGAGGCGCTGGCGCTCTACGGCGAGCTGACCGGAACCTTCCCAGATCATGCCAAGCTGTGGATGAGCTACGGCCACCTGCTCAAGACCGTCGGGCGGCTGGAGGAGAGCATCGCCGCATACCGCCGTGCGCTGGCGGCCGAGCCCCATCTGGGCGAGGTGTGGTGGAGCCTTGCCAACCTCAAGACCGTCACCTTCGATGACGCCGACATAACCGCGATGGAGGCCGCGCTGACGGCAGAGGTATCGGACGAGGTGTCGGACGAGGACGCCTTCCACCTCCACTTTGCGCTCGGCAAGGCTTACGGCGACCGCAAGGCGGCGGCGGACAGCTTCCGCCACTACGCCGCCGGCAACGACCTGCGCAGCCGCGAGCTGGCCTATGATCCCGAAACCACCACGCGGCAGGTCGACCGGGTGATAGAAGTCCTCACCCCCGAATTCCTCGCCGCGCGGCAGGGCGTGGGCGATCCCGCGCCCGATCCGGTCTTCATCCTCGGCCTGCCGCGCGCAGGCTCGACGCTGCTCGAGCAGATCCTGTCGAGCCATTCGGCGGTCGAGGGCACGATGGAGCTGCCCGACATCCCCGCCATTGCCATGCGCGAGTCGAAAGCGGCGGGCGGTGATCCGCGCGACTGGCCGGGGGCGGTGGCGGCCATGCCGCCCGAGCGCTTCGCCGAACTGGGCGCCGAATTCCTCGAGCGCACCCGTGTCCAGCGCAAGACCGGCAAGCCCTTCTACATCGACAAGCTGCCCAACAACTGGAGCTATGCCGGGCTGATCCACCTGATCCTGCCCAACGCGAAGATCATCGACGCGCGGCGCAATCCGCTGGACTGCTGCTTCTCCAACTTCCGCCAGCACTTCGCCAAGGGGCAGGCCTTCACCTATTCGCTGGATCACATCGGTCGCTATTACGCCGATTACGTGCGCGCGATGGACCATTACGACCGCGTGCTGCCGGGGCGCATCCACCGAGTGATCCACGAGCGCCTGCTCGACGATCCCGAAGGCGAGGTGCGCGCGATGCTCGCCTATCTTGGCTTGCCCTTCGAGGAGGCGTGCATGGAGTTCCACCGCAACACTCGTGCGGTGCGGACCGCCTCGTCCGAGCAGGTCCGCCGGCCGATCAACCGCGACGGGATGGGGCAATGGGAGCCCTATGCCCAATGGCTTGGCCCGCTGCGCGCTGCGCTGGGCGAGCTGGTCGAAACCTACGCCGACCGGCCGCGCTGACGCGCTGCGCAATGATGTGACAAATTTGTCATAGCGCGCAAGCAAAGTTCATCCTCCGGACCTTGAAGATAAGCAACCGCTTGGCAAGCGGCACTTGCTGTGGCGGTTTGTTGCGGGGATCGAACAGACTGCCAGAGGGAGGCGGCATTGATACGCATGGAAACCAACAGGATGCGGGCTATCACCGCATCGCTTCTTGCCGGCACCGCGATGACGGTCGCTGCACCGCTTGCCGCGCAGGACACTGTCGATGACAAGGACGAAAACGTCATCATCGTCACCGCGCAGAAGCGCTCGCAGAACCTTCAGGACGTGCCGATCGCGATCACCGCGCTGGGAACCGAGACGCTTGAAGATTTGCAGATCAACGAGCTGCGCGACATCGCCAAGTTCCTGCCTTCGGTAACGGTGCAGACCGGCGGCCCCGGCTTCAGCCAGGTCTATTTCCGCGGCGTTGCCAGCGGGGAGAACGCCAACCACTCGGCCTCGCTGCCAACGGTCGGCATCTATCTCGATGAAATGCCGATCACCACCATTCAAGGCGCGCTCGACATCCATGCCTATGACCTTGCCCGGGTCGAGGCGCTGGCCGGGCCGCAGGGCACGCTCTACGGGGCGAGCTCAATGGCAGGCACCATCAAGATGGTCACCAATGCGCCCGACTACAAAGACAGCTACGGCGCCGCGGACTTCGAGCTCAACAGCGTCAACCGCGGCGATTTCGGCGGGATCGCGCAGGCCTTCTACAATGCCAGGATCTCGGACACTGCGGCGGTGCGTCTGGTGGCGTGGTATCGCCGCGACGGCGGCTTCATCGACAACATCCCCGGCAGCCGCACCTACGCCTCCTCGGGCATAACCCAGAACAATGCCGCGCTGGTCGAGGACGATTACAACGATGTCGACACCTATGGTGCGCGGCTCGCGCTGGGGATCGAACTGAACGACAGCTGGACGCTGCGCCCGACCGTCATGGGTCAGGTCCAGAACGCCGACGGCAGCTTCGCGCAGGAGCGCAGCTCGGCCGTCACCCGCTCGCTCCAGACCGTGCAGTACAATCCCGAATTTTCGAAGGACAAGTGGCTCCAGGCCGCGCTGACCATCGAAGGCAAGATCGGCAACTGGGATCTCGTCGCGGCCGCCGGCCACCTGTGGCGTACCACCGATACGGCGTCGGACTATTCCGACTATGCCTATTTCTACGATGCGCTGGCGGGCTATGGGGCTTATTTCACCGACAATGCCGGCAATCTGGTCAATCCCAACCAGTACATCCAGGGCAACGACCGTTACCGCCGCGTCTTCGGGGAACTGCGCATCTCGAGCCCGCAGGATGCGCCGCTGCGCTTCATCGGGGGCGTTTTCGCGCAGCGCCAGTATCACCGGATCACCCAGAACTACATCATCGACAACATCGCCGATGCGATCACGGTGACAGGGACGGAAAGCAACATCTGGCTCACCCGGCAGGAGCGTGTCGACCGCGACTATGCCGCCTTCGGCGAACTGAGCTACGACATCACCGACCAGCTGACAGTTACCGGGGGCGCGCGGCTTTATAACTACAAGAACTCGCTTGCCGGCTTCTTCGGCTTCAGCGACGGCTATTCGAGCCGCACGGGCGAGGCGGCGTGCTTCGGCCCGGCGATCGTATCGGGTTCGCCCTGCACCAACCTCGACAAGACCACCTCTGATACCGACGCGATCTACAAGCTCAATGCGACCTACAAGATCACGCCCGACATCCTCGTTTATGCCACCTGGTCGCAGGGCTTCCGTCCGGGCGGCGTCAACCGGCGCGGCACGTTGCCGCCTTACCTGCCCGACACGCTCGACAATTACGAGCTCGGCTGGAAGACGCAGTTCGGCAACGTCACCTTCAACGGCGCGGTCTATCAGGAGGACTGGAACGATATCCAGTTGTCCTTCCTGGGCGCCAACGGGCTGACCGAGATCCGCAACGCCGGGATTGCCCGGATCAGGGGGGTGGAAGCCGATCTCACCTACCGCGCAGGCGGTCTGACGCTCTCGGCTTCGGGCAGCTACAACGATGCGACGATTCGGCGCGACTTCTGCCGGATCGCCAACCCGACCTTCGATTGCACGCTCAATCCCGGTGACGGGCGCATCAATGCGCTGCTTGCACCTGCGGGCACGCAGCTGCCGGTCACCGCGAAATTCAAGGGCAACGCGATCGCCCGCTATGAATTTCCGGTCGGCGGCTGGGATGCGCACGTGCAGGGCGCTGTATCCTACATCGGCCGCCGCCGCAGCGACCTGCGCACCGAAGAGAACGCGATCAAGGGCTTCTTCGATCCCTATGCGGTGGCCGACTTCAGCATCGGCATGGAGAAGGACAACCTGCGTTTCGAACTCTACGCCACCAACCTGTTCAATTCGAACGGGGTGATCAACAGCGGGGTGCAGTGTGTGGAGACCGTGTGCGGCGATCCGACCGGGATCAGCAACACCGGCGGGGCGTTCTACGACGTCATCACTCGCCCGCGCATCATCGGGATCAAGGCCGGCTTCGATTTCTGAGCCTGTGACCCGAGTGTCCGACACAAGCGAAAGGCCGGGCCACAAGCTCGGCCTTTTTGCTGCCATTGCCCTCGTCATGGGCAACATGATCGGATCGGGGGTGTTCCTGCTCCCGGCGAGCCTGGCCCCCTTCGGCTGGAACGCGGTGGCGGGCTGGATCGTCACCACCGCCGGAACGCTGGTGCTGGCATGGGTGCTCGCTGCGCTCACCCGCGCGCGGCCGGGGGCGAGCGATCCGGCGGGCTTCGTCGCAGAGGCCTTTGGCGAGATTCCGGCCTTTCTGGTGGGCTGGGTCTATTGGGTCTCGGTGTGGACCGCGGTGGTCTCGATCGCGGTGGCGGCGGTGAGTTACCTTTCGGCCTTCATCCCCGCGATCGGCAGCACCCCCATGGCCCCGGCGCTGTGCGCCATCGCGCTGGTTTGGGCCATGACGCTGGTGAACCTCGGCGGCGTGCGGGCGGCGGGCAATTTCCAGATCGTGACGGTGCTGCTGAAGCTCGTTCCGCTGGTGGCGGTGATCGTGATTGCAGCGGTCGTGCTCGGCAGCGGGGAGGGCGAGATCCGGCCCTTTGTAATGGCCGAACTCAACGGTACGGATCTTCGCGGCGCGGCGGCGCTGACGCTGTTCGCGCTGCTCGGCTTCGAATGCGCGAGCATCGCCGCGGCGCGGGTCGAGAACCCCGCGGTCAACGTGCCGCGCGCCACGATGTGGGGCACCGGTCTGACGGGCGTGCTCTATCTGCTGGTATGCTCGGCCATTGCCCTGATGTTGCCCGAGGCGGTCGCGGCGACCAGCCCTGCGCCCTTCGCCACCTTCGTCGAGCGCTACTGGAGCCCCGGCCCGGCCGCGCTGGTGACGCTCTTCGCCATCGTCAGCTGCGTCGGCGCGATCAATGGCTGGGTGCTGCTGCAAGGCGAGCTGCCGCGCGCGATGGCGGCGCGGGGCATGCTGCCGCGCTGGTTCGCCGCGACCGACCGCCACGGCACCCCGCGCCGCGCGCTGCTGGTCTCGAGCGTGATCGCCACGCTCTGCCTCATCTTCAACGCCAGCAAGGACATGCAGGGCATCTACGAATTCGTGCTGCTGCTTTCGACCAGCGCGGCCTTGTGGCTCTACCTCGCCTGCGCGCTGGCGGCGTGGCGGATGAGGGTGTCGCGCGGCTTTGCACTGGTGGGCGCGGGCTATGCGCTGTGGACGCTGTGGGGCGCAGGGATTGAGGCGAGCGCATGGAGCCTCGCGCTGATGGCGGCGGGCGTGCCGCTCTACCTGTGGGCGCAGCGAGGGGCGACGGATTAGGCCGTCAGCGCGTCGAGCCACTGCGCAGCAAGCGCCTCCGCTTCCTCGGCACTGAACGGCGCCTGCCCGAGCGAGAGTTCGAGCCACAGCCCGTCGATCAGCGCGGTAAGCGCTACCGCGGTCACCCGCACATCGGCGAGATCGGGGCGATAGGCGATGAGCAGCCCCTCCAGCGCATGGCGGAAGCTCCCGTAAACCTCGGCGCGCACCGCCGCGACGGCGGAATCGCTGCGGGTGAGGCTCCAGAAGGCGACATAGGTGGCGAGGAGGTCAGGAGTGGCGATCGGCGGGCGGAAATTGGCGGTGAGGTAGGCGATCAGGCGCGCGCGCGGATTGGGGCCGGCCGCCGCCACGGCCTCCTCCAGCGCCCGGTCGATCTCCGCCCCAGTCCAGCGATAGGTCTCGGCAATCGCCTCGGAGAGGCTGACGAAATAATGCCGCAGCAGCCCCGCCGAAACGCCCGCCTCGGCGCAGATCGTGCGCACCGAGACGCCCGCCGCACCGCGCGCCGCGAGCACGCGCGCGGTCGCTTCGATCAGGCTCTGGCGGCGCGCGTCGGGATCGGCGCGGGTAAAGGCGGGTTGTGCGGTCATTCTCTGCTTGTTATACGAACGTAAAGCAAGGAAAAGCAGATGGCAACACAGCCCGTCCACGACACCGATCCGCTCGAGGGCTGGAGCCTGCCGAGCTGGACCTATCACGATGCCGAATTCCATGCAGTGGAGCTCGACCGCGTGTTCCGCCCGAGCTGGCAGGTGGTCTGCCACACCAGTGACATTCCCGCTGCGGGCGACTGGCACACGCTCGACTACTGCGGCGAGAGCGTGATCGTGGTGCGCGGGCAGGATTCGGTGCTGCGCGCCTTCACCAATGTCTGCCGCCACCGCGGCTCGCGCCTCGTCGACGGGGCGAGCGGGTGTGCGAAGAAGCTGGTGTGCCCCTATCACGCCTGGACCTATGATCTCGACGGCACGCTCACGGGCGTCCCCGACAGCGCCAGCTATCCGACGCTCGACCGCAGCCAAGCGGGCCTCGTCGCGGTCGAGCTCGAAGTGTGGCGCGGCTTCATCTTCGTGCGCCTGCAGGACGACGGCGGGCCCGCCGTGGCGCAGCAGATGGCACCTTACGAGGCGATGGTGGCGCCCTACCGTTTCGAGGAACTGGAAGCCCTCGGCCGCGTCACCCTGCGCCCTCGGGAAGTGAACTGGAAGAATGTCGGCGACAACTATTCCGATGGCCTCCACATCCCCGTCGCCCACCCGGGCCTGACGCGCCTGTTCGGCAAGGGCTACGGGATCGAGGCCGAGGCGCATGTCGACCGCATGTGGGGCGCGATGGTCGACCGGGAGAGCGCCAACTGGTCCGAACGCATGTACCAGAAGCTGCTCCCGCCCGTGCCGCACCTGCCGGAAGAAAGGCAGCGCTTCTGGCTCTATTTCAAGCTCTGGCCCAATGTCGCCTTCGACATCTATCCCGACCAGATCGACTTCATGCAGTGGCTGCCGACCGGCCCCACCACCTGCCTGATCCGCGAGATCAGCTATGTCCTGCCCGACGACAGGCGGGAGATGCGCGCCGCGCGCTACCTCAACTGGCGCATCAACCGCCAGGTCAATGCCGAGGACACCGCGCTCATCACCCGCGTCCAGCAGGGCATGGCGAGCCGCAGTTTCTCTATGGGTCCGCTGAGCGACAAGGAGGTGTGCCTCCGCCACTTCTGCCGCCGCATCCGCGACCTGATCCCCGAGGCCCGCCTCGAACGCCAACCCGCAGCCGGATGGAGCCGCCGCGCATGACCCAGAAATACGACGCCGTGATCATCGGCGCGGGCCACAATGGCCTCACCTGTGCCTTCTATCTTGCGCAGGCCGGATTGAAGGTTCGGATTGTCGAGCGGCGCGATATCGTCGGCGGGGCGGCGGTGACCGAGGAATTCCACCCGGGCTTCCGCAATTCGGTGGCCAGCTACACCGTCAGCCTGCTCCAGCCCAAGGTGATCCGCGACATGCGCCTCGCCGAGCACGGCTACCGCGTGATCGAGCGGCCGATCAGCAACTTCCTGCCGCAGGAGGATGGCGGCTACCTGAAACTGGGCGGCGGGCTGGAGCGGACGCAGGCCGAGTTTGCGCGGTTCTCTAAGGCCGATGCGGCGACGCTGCCCGCCTATTACGACGCGCTTGAGGGCGTCGCCGAAGTGCTGCGCAGCCTCGCGCTCAAGTCCCCGCCCAATGTCGGCGAGGGCCTGCGCACGCTGATTGCGGGCGCATCGCAGGGCTGGGGCCTGTCCAAGCTCGGCCTCGAGGCCAAGCGCGATGTCCTCGACCTGTTCGTCAAGTCCGCCACCAGCTTCCTCGGCCAATGGTTCGAGAGCGAGGCGGTGAAGGCCGCTTTCGGCTTCGACGCGGTGGTCGGCAACTATGCCAGCCCGGACACGCCGGGGAGCGCCTACGTGCTGCTCCACCACGTCTTCGGCGAGGTGAACGGCAAGAAGGGCGCCTGGGGCCACTGCATCGGCGGGATGGGCACGATCACCCAGATCATGGCCGAGGTGTGCCGCAAGGCGGGGGTCGAGATCAGCCTCGAGGCTCCGGTCGCCGAGGTGCTGGTCGATGGCGACACCGTCGCGGGCGTGAAGCTCGAAAGCGGCGAGGAGATCGCGGCCAAGCGCGTGATCGCCAATGTCGGGCCGAAGCTGCTTTACGGGAAGATGCTCGCCGAGCAGCATCAGCCCGCAGATTTCCGCCGCCGGATGCGCGGTTACAAGGCGGGTGGGGGCACCTTCCGCATGAACGTGGCGCTCTCCGAGCTGCCGCGCTTCACCTGCCTGCCCGAACCCGGCGAGCATCACCAGAGCGGCATCATCATCGCGCCGACGCTCGATTACATGGACAAGGCGTTCCTCGACGCCAAGGGGCATGGCTGGTCGAAGCGGCCGATCGTCGAGATGCTGATCCCCTCGACAGTGGATGACAGCCTCGCCCCTCCGGGCCAGCACGTCGCCAGCCTGTTCTGCCAGCAATTCGCTCCCGAGCTGCCCGACGGGCGTGACTGGGACGACGAGGAAGACGCCGCCGCCGACACCATCATCGACACGGTCGAAGCCCACGCGCCGGGCTTCCGCGCCTCGATCCTCGGGCGGCAGGTGCTGAGCCCCAAGGGGCTTTACCGCAAGTTCGGGCTGGTCGGCGGGGACATCATGCACGGCCACATGAGCCTCGACCAGCTGTGGAGCGCGCGGCCGGTGCTCGGCAACGGGGCCTATCGCGGGCCGGTGAAGGGGCTCTACATGTGCGGCGCGGGCAATCACCCGGGCGGCGGCGTGACCGGCGCTCCGGGGCACAATTGCGCGCACGAGGTGCTCGCCGACGGCGGCAGCTTCCGACGCTTTTCCGCAGTCTAGGCGACGCGGTTGCCGCAGGCCGACGATTGCCATAGCCTGCCCACCTTACGACCAACGGGGGACCTGTCGATGCGCGCCAAACTCTTGCTGTCCGGTCTTCTGGCGGCTGCCCTTTGCGGCCCGGCGCTGGCCCAGACGACCCCGGCCGAAAGGCAGGTCGTCGACCTCTCGAGCCAGGCCATCGCGCTGCGCTCGGTGCGGGGCGAGGGCAACCAGACCGGCAAGGTCGCCGAGCTCTTCCGCACGGCGCTGATCGATGCCGGCTGGAAGGCGGCCGAGATCGCAATCGTGCCCGTGGACGACACCGCCTATTTCATCGCCACCTGGAAGGGGAAGAACCCGGCATTAGGCCCCATCGTCATCTCCGCGCACATGGACGTGGTCGACGCCAAGCCCGAGGACTGGAAGCGCGATCCCTTCACGCCGGTGGTCGAGAACGGCTATCTCTACGGGCGCGGGGCGAGCGACACCAAATTCGATTCCGTGCAGGCGATGGTCGCGGTGATGGAGCTGCGCAAGGGGGGCTTCGTACCCGAACGCAGCATCGTGCTCGCCTTCTCGGGCGACGAGGAGACGACGATGATCACCTCCCGGATCATCGCCGAAAAGCTGAAGGGCGCCCGGCTGGTGCTCAATGTCGACGGCGCCTCGGGCGCGCTCGAAGAGGCAAGCGGCGAGCCCGCCTACTGGAGCTGGCAGGGCGCCGAGAAGACCTATGCCGATTTCGCGCTGGAAGTGACCAATCCGGGCGGCCACAGCTCGGCCCCGCGTGCCGAGAACGCCATCGTCCAGCTCTCGGGCGCGCTGACCCGGATCGGCGCGCATCACTTCACGCCGGAAGTGAACGACATCACCCGCGATTACTTCGTCAAGGCCGCCGATTTCGTCTCCGACCCGCTGCTCGCCTCGGCAATGCGGGCCTTCGCGAAGGACCCCGCCGACAAGGCCGCGATCGCGGTGCTGCGCGGCAACCCGGCCACGGTCGGCAAGATCGCGACGACCTGCGTGCCGACGATGGCAAGCGCCGGGCACGGGCTCAATGCCTTGCCCCAGCGCGCGACCGCTTTCGTCAACTGCCGCATCTTCCCCGGCCATTCTCCCGAAGAGGTGATGGCCGAGCTCAAGGCTGTCGCCGCCGAGCCGGCGCTGACCATCCGCCAGATCGATCCCGAATACACCACCGCCTCGCCCGCTTCCCCCTATGACGAGGTGTTCGTCGGGGCCGCTACGCGCGCCATCCGCGGCGCTTTCGGGGAGGTCCCCGTGATCGCCGCGCAATCTTCCGGCGCCTCGGATTCGATGTGGTACCGCGCGCTCGGCGTGCCCAGCTACGGAGCAAGCGGCACCTTCATGCGCGAAAGCGACGATTTCTCCCACGGCCTCGATGAACGCGTGCCGATCGGAAACATCGGCAAGAGCCTCGCATATTACCGGCTGCTGCTGACGGAGCTTTCCTCCAAGTGAGGACGGTCGCCGCCGCCGCCGCTCTGCTGGCGCTGGCCGCGCCGTCGCCTGTGCTCGCCGAGGGGCTCTACATCGCGGCAGGCCGGCTGCTCGATGTGAAAAGCGGCGAGATGCTGACCGGCCAGTGCATCCTCACCGACGGCGAGCGCATTGTGCGGATCGAGACCTGCGCCGCCATCCCCGAGGGCACGACGCGCGTGGACTGGTCAGCCTATACGGTGCTGCCCGGGCTTATCGATCTCCACACCCACCTCTCCGACACCGGCAGCAGCGCCGACCTGTCGGACCCGCTCAAAACCTCGCCGGTCGAAACGGTGCTGATCGGCGCGCGCAATGCGCGCCTGACGCTCGAGGCAGGCTTCACCACGGTGCGCGATGTCGGCACCTATCGCGGGCTCACCGACGTCGCCTTGCGCAACGCGATCGACAGGGGGCTGGTGCCGGGCCCGCGGATGTTCGTTGCCGGGGCCTATCTCACCCACCCGGGCGGCGGGGGCGAATTGAACGGGGTGGTCCCCAACGACCAGCTCCCCGCCGACATGCGTCTGGGCGTGCTCTCCAGCCCGGGGGAGGCCGCCGCGCGGGCGGCATACTTGTTCGATAACGGCGTCGATTTCCTCAAGCTGATGGCGACCGGCGCGGTGCTGGCGATCGGAACCGAGCCGGGCGAGCCCGAGCTGACCGAAGCCGAGATGCGCGCTGCCATCGAAGTGGCCAAGGCGCGCGGGTCCTTCGCCACCGCGCATGCCCACGGTGCCGAAGGGATCAAGGCCGCGATCCGCGCAGGCGTCCGCAGCATCGAGCACGCCAGCCTGATCGACGAAGAGGGCTTGCTGCTCGCGCGCGAAAAGGGCGTCTGGCTGGTGATGGACATTTATAACGGCGACTACATCGATACAGTCGGCAGCGCCGAGGGCTGGCCGGAAGAATATCTGCGCAAGAACCGCGAGACCACGCAGGTCCAGCGCGACGCTTTCCGCCGCGCGGTCGAATTGGGCGTGCCGCTCGCCTACGGCACCGATGCCGGAGTCTTTCCGCACGGCCTGAACGCGCGCCAGTTCCGCTACATGGTCGCGAACGGCATGACGCCGCTGCAGGCAATCTGGGCTGCGACCGTGAACGCGGCGCGGGTCCTTGGCCGCGATGCCGAACTGGGCCGGATCGCCCCCGGCTATCTCGCCGACATGATCGCGGTGGAGGGCAATCCGCTCGCCGAGATCGCCGTGCTGGAGCGCGTCTCAGCGGTCATCAAGGGGGCACAGATCGTCCGCTAGGGGCGCGCCGCCGAAAGGGTGGTCTGCGCCGGCTTCATGAAACCGAGATCGGGCGACGCAAAGCGGCCGATATTGGGCGCCACCGACGGCAGCTCGCTCGGCGCGACCCCGAACCAGAGGGCCAGCGTCGACGACAATTCGTCGACCGAGGTTGTCGGCAGCAGCCGGCCTTGCCCGACCTGGTCGGTGCTGGTCACCGAAACCTGCGGCGCGCGGCCGTAGAAGCGGCCGCCCTGCACCCCGCCGCCCACGATGAAGTGGTGCGCGCCCCAGCCATGGTCGGACCCGTCGCCGTTGGAGGACAGGGTGCGCCCGAAATCGGAGGCGGTGAAGGTGGTGACGTTGTTCGCAACGCCCAGCTCCACCGTTGCGCGGTAGAAGGCGTCCATCGCGAAATCGACCTGGCCGAGCAGCGCATCATGCGAGCCGATCAGTCCGTCATGGTGATCGAACCCGCCCAGCGATACCAGGAACACCTGGCGCGTCACCCCGAGGCTCTGGCGCGCGGCGATCAGGCGCGCCACGACGCGCAGTTGGTCGGCAAGGCGGTTGCCGGTTCCGAAGCTGGTGGTCAAATTCGCATTGGCGAGCGCGTTGTTGACGAAGGCGCCGTAGGTGATCGAGCGGTCGTTGACCCGTGCGTAATCGGCGGCAAAGACATTGCCCGATCCGCTGCGCAGCAAGGTGCCCAGCGCCTGCGAGGCAGCGGTCGAATTGAACAGCCGCCCGGTCTGAAGCGGATTGTAGAGCGTCGCCCCTAAGGGGGAGACCTGATAGGGCACGGCCGTCTGGCCGCTCAGGAACACCGCGTTGCCGGTGGCATTGATCGCGGTGAACATCGAATTGGTGTTCGAACTCAGCGCCAGATCGCCCATTCGCCCGCCCCATCCGGTGCGCGAACCTTCGGGCTGCGAGCTTTGCCAGGTCGATTGCTGGTCATTGTGCGAGAATAGCTTGGCCGGGCGCGGCACGCTGTTGGCGTCGTATTGCGCGCGGGTCAGCGGCTGGATCAGCGGGCCGACATTGAGCAGCGGCGCCATCGCCCCTTGATCGTAGAGCGCCTTGAGGCGCGGCATGGTCGGCGCGATCGCGTAGGTGATGTTGTCGGTGAGGGTCTGGCCCTGCGGCGGGCTCAGCACGGTATTGGCGAGCGCCGCGCGGGCGAGCGCGATGCCGTTTGCTGCTTCGGAACCCGTCGTGCCGCGAATCGTCTGGTAGCGCGCATAGTTGGCGCTGTCGTAGGGGATCAGCGTGTTGCCGTAATCGTTCCCGCCATAGAGGAACACGCAGACCAGCGCCTTGTAGCCGCCCGAATTGCTGAAGGCTGCCGCTTCGGCAAGGCCCGCAAGGTCCAGCGCATAGGAGGCCGCGCCCCCCATCATCGCCAGCTGGGCCGACCGCTTCAGAAACGCGCGCCGCTCGATCTCGATGCTCTTGCCGATGAACATGTCCCGCGTCCCCGTTATTTCTGGATCAGATAGTCGGTCGAGGCGAGGATCAGGGCGACCCCGATCTGCACCCGCCGCCGCTTTTCGGCATCGCTCGAGGTCGCGGTGATGGCCACGTCCTCCATCGCCGCGCGGATGGTATCGCGCGCAGCCGTACTGAGCTGGCGGCCGGTCAGCAAAAGATCGAGCCGGTCGAGCAGGGCGGCTGAGTCCTGCGCAATGGCGATTTCGGCGGAGTAGTCCATCGTGATATCGCTGAACCGGGTGCCGGCCACGGCGCGTTCGAGGAAGTTGATGTAGCCAGCCGTCGAGGTTTCGTTGACCAGCTGGAATTCCGGCGCGAGCAGGCTCCGATTGGCGATTTCAGTGTTGGCGGGAAAGTAGCCCGGGCGGAAGAAGTTGAACACAGAGGGCGAGCGCAGCGGGCTCTGGCCAAGCGCACCGGCGGGATCGGTGAGGTCGCCGATCAGCCAGTTGCCGCTGGTCGACCGCGCCCCGAAGGTCCTCGCCAGCTGCACGAAGCGCAGTACCGGTTCGCGCAGCTTGCCGAAATTGGCATTGCTGACGTTGGCCGGGTCGAGCGCCTCGTCGTCGGTGAGGATCGCCTTGAACACTGCCGCCAGATCGCCGCGACGCCCTTGCCCGTTGTTGGCGAACACCGCCGCCACCCGCCCGACATAGGCCGGCGAGGGATTGCTGGTGACCAACCGCTGGATCATCTGCTTGGCGAAGAACGGCCCGACATTGGCGTGGTTGAACAGATGGTCGAGCGCCAGCCGCAGGCTTTCGGCCGCGCTGGTGTTGGCGGGGATGGTGAGGCCGAGGAAGGTCTTGGCCTCGGGCGAATGGAAACCGGTAGTCCGTGCCGGCACCCACCGGGTGGGGTCCGCCGTCATCGCCCGGCGGGTGTAGGCCGGGTCGATGATCTGCCGCGTGCCGCCGACTTCGGTGGTGAAGGTGAGCCCGGCGAGGTCGAAGTCATAGCCGGTGAACACCCGCGCCAGATTGCTCACGTCGGCGCTGATATAGGTCTCGATCGGGTTGCTGCCGTTGAGCCGCAGCGTACCGTCCTGGTTGAGCTCGAACAGGCCGATGGTGAACAGCTGCATCACCTCGCGCGCATAGTTTTCGTCCGGCACCCGGCCCGAGCTGTCGGCGCGGCGGTTGCCGCGGGTGTTGAGGAACACGCCCATCGCCGGGTTGAGCGTGATGTCCTGCAGGAGATCACGAAAATTGCCGAAGGCGCGGGCGTTGAGCGTGTCCCAATAGGCAGCGATCCCGGGGGCACGCCACACCATGTCGATGCCGGTCAGCGAGACGACGAAGAACTCGGACAGGGCAAAGGCGATGCGCTTGCGCACCGCATTGCCGCCCGTCAGCAGCTGCGACCAGATCATGTAGTCGCCGGTGATGGTGCCGTTGTAGAACTGGGCGGCGGTCACCTGGTCGAACCCGCGTGCCGACAGGAATTCGGCGCCGGTCTGGTCGTTGTTCGCGGCGAACTGGCGGTCGAGCCACGGCCCGTAGCCTTCGCTGCGCAGTTCGGTGATCGCGCCGGTCGAGACCGAGAGCGAGGCCTGGAGGAGAAACCGCGCGGCCTCGGCATCGTTCTGGGGTTTGCGCACAGTGGCAACCGGCGGACCGCCGCCGCCGGTGCCGCCGCCTCCGCCACCGCCGGAGCCGCCCCCGCCGCAGGCTGCGGCCGCAAGAGCCAGCGCGCTCGCCGCTACAGGCCTGATGCCGGGAAGGGAAGGTTCCGGAGTCGCCTCCGGCTGCGGGCTCTCCGCGTGCTCGGTAGCTGGCATGGCATTTTCGTCATCGCCCGGACGGTACATCGCTGCGCTCCCCGTTTTGTGCCCCAACGCGGCAGAACTGGCTTACCCTTCGTTGATGTCGGATTAAATTTCATCCTTCCGCTCAAAGCAATCCGCATTAACCTCGCGGGCGTGGCGGACAGGCTGCCCGCCCCAAATCACTAGGCGCGTCGGACGCTCGGCCTTGGCATGGTGTGCCGCTACCTGCATGAGCGCGGCACAGAGCATTACGAGGGGGGAGAGTACACGCATGACGATCAGCACCGAAGCGCTGGAGATGGCCGCGCGGGTCGAAGCATTCGTGCGGGAGCGGATTTTTCCCTACGAGCAGGACCCGCGCCGCGACCACCACGGTGCGCCGACTGACGAACTGGTGATGGAAATGCGCGAGCTGGCGCGCGCGGCCGGTGTGCTCACCCCGCACATTCGCCCCGATGGCAGCCATTTCAACCAGCGCGAGACGGCCGTCATCCTCATCAAGTCGGGCCTGACGCCCTTGGGGATGCTGGCCTGCAACACCCAGGCCCCGGACGAGGGCAACATGTACCTGATCGGCAAGGTCGGCAGCCCCGATCTGAAGGAGCGTTTCCTGACGCCGCTGGTCTCGGGCCGGGCGCGCTCGGCTTTCTTCATGACCGAGCCCGCTGACTTGAACGGCGCGGGCGCCGACCCTTCGATGATGATCACCACCTGCCGCAAGGACGGCAACCATTGGGTGGTGAACGGCAGGAAGTGCTTCATCACCGGGGCAGAGGGCGCCAAGGTCGGGATCGTGATGGCGAAGTCCGAAGACCCCGACAGTGCGGGCGGGGCCTGCATGTTCCTCGTCGACCTGCCCGATCCCGCCATTCAGATCACCGGCGTTCCCAACACCATCGACAGCTCGATGCCCGGCAGCCACGCCGAGATTACCATCGACAACCTGCGCATCCCCGCCGATCAGATGCTGGGCGATGCGGGGGAGGGGTTCAAATATGCCCAGATCCGCCTCAGTCCGGCGCGCCTGTCGCACTGCATGCGCTGGCTCGGCGGCTGCATCCGCGCGCAGGAGATCGCGACCGATTACGCCAACCGCCGCTTGGCCTTCGGCAAGCCCCTGATCGACCACGAGGGCGTGGGCTTCATGCTCGCCGAGAACATGATCGACCTGAAGCAGTGCGAACTGATGATCGACTGGTGCGCGGGTGTGCTCGACACGGGATCGCTCGGCACGGCCGAAAGCTCTATGACAAAGGTCGCCGTGTCCGAGGCGCTGATGCGGGTCGCCGACAAATGCGTGCAGGTGATGGGCGGCACGGGCGTGACCGACAAGACCATCGTCGAGACGATGTTCCGCGAAATCCGCGCCTTCCGCATCTATGACGGGCCGACCGAGGTCCACAAGTGGAGCCTCGCCAAGAAGCTGCGGCGCGACTGGAAGGCGGCGCACGGGGCATAGCAGCGCGGTTGCTTTGTCGCGCGCGCTGGACGACACAGGGGCCGCATGAGTGTGGCACAATCTCCGGCATGGCGCTTCGCGGTCGATCGCGGCGGGACCTTCACCGATGTCGTCGCCACCACGCCCGATGGCCGCGTGGTCACCGCCAAGCTCCTCTCCGAGAACCCCGGCCACTATGCCGACGCCGCCAGCGAGGCGGTGCGGCGGCTGATGGCGGAGCATGGTGAGGCTCCCATCGCCGAGCTCAGGATCGGCACCACGGTCGCCACCAATGCGTTGCTGGAGCGCAAGGGCGAGCGGCTGGCGCTGGCGATCACGCGCGGCTTTGGCGATGCGCTCAGGATCGGCACACAGGCGCGGCCCCAGATCTTTGCGCGCCATATCGTGCTGCCCGAACAGCTTTCCGAAAAAGTCATCGAGATCGAGGAGCGCGTGGCCGTGGATGGCAGCGTGCTTCGGCCTCTGGACGAAGACGCCGCCCGCGCAGACTTCAGGCAGCTTCGCGCCGAGGGCTTCGATGCGCTCGCCATCGTGCTGATGCACGGCTGGCAGCACCGCGCGCATGAGGCGCGGCTCGCCGCCATCGCGCGCGATATCGGCTTCGCGCAGGTCAGCGTCAGCCACGAGGTCGCCCCGCTGATCCGCATGATCCCGCGCGGGGATACGACGGTGGTGGACGCCTATCTCTCCCCCGTCTTGCGCCGCTACACCAACCAGCTCGCCGCGAGCCTTCCGGCGACGGGTGCGCTGAGATTCATGCAATCGAACGGCGGGCTTGCCGAGGTCGGCGCGTTTCGGGGTAAGGACGCAATCCTCTCCGGCCCGGCGGGCGGCGTTGTCGGGATGGTCGCGGCCTCAACGCCGCTCGGCCACACGCGGCTGATCGGGTTCGACATGGGTGGGACCAGCACCGATGTCGCGCATTACGCGGGCGAAGTGGAACTGACCGGCGACAGCGTGGTTGCAGGCGTCAGGGTCGCCGCGCCGATGATGCAGATACACACCGTCGCGGCGGGCGGCGGCTCGATCTGCCGCTTCGATGGGTCGCGCTTCCGCGTCGGTCCCGGGAGCGCGGGGGCGGACCCCGGTCCTGCCTGTTATCGCAAGGGCGGGCCGCTGACGGTGACCGACTGCAACCTGTTCCTCGAAAGGATTGACCCGGCGTTCTTCCCTGCCGTGTTCGGCCCCGATGGCGATGAGCCGCTCGACGCCGAAGCCGCGCGCGCAAGGCTGGGCGAGGTGGCCGCCGCGCTGCCCGAGCCGCGCCCGCTCGAAGACATTGCCGAGGGCTTCCTCGCCATCGCCGTCGACAACATGGCTGCGGCAATCCGCAAGATTTCGGTCGCGCGCGGGCACGACGTGACGACCTATGCGCTCGCCTGCTTCGGCGGGGCAGGTGGCCAGCATGCCTGCCGCGTGGCCGATGCGCTGGGGATGGAGACCGTGCTGGTCCACCCGCTCGCGGGGATGCTCTCGGCCTATGGCATCGGTCTTGCGCCGGTGAAGGCCATCCGCGAGGTCAGCTTGCTACGCCCGCTGGGAGAGAGCTTCGCCGAGGAACGCGCCGCACTCGAAGCGCAGGCGCGGGGCGACCTGCTCGCGCAGAGCATCCCCGCCGAGGCGATCTGCCTCGCCCCCGCCGCCCGCCTGCGCTTTGCAGGGAGCGACAGCCTGCTCACGATCCCCTGCGGCGACCCGCAGGGCATGGACGCCGCCTTCCGCCGCCTGCACCGCGAGCGCTTCGGCTATTCCGATGCCGAAGGCGCGATCATCGTCGAGGCTTTGAGTGTTGAGGCGCTTGGGCAGGCAGGCGGGCTCGCCGCTGTGATGCCAGAGCCGGTCGCCCTCCCGGGCGAGGCTTCGGGCCGCTGGCCGACCGTGACCCGCGCAGCCATGCGTGTCGGCGAGCGCGTCTCCGGCCCGGCGCTGGTGATCGACCCGGGCTCGACGACGGTGGTCGAGGCGGGCTGGCAAGCGCGGCTGGCGGAGGAGGGCAGCCTGATCCTCACCCGCACTGCTCCGCTTCAGCGCAAGCGTGCGGCAGGTACAACCGCCGATCCGGTGCGGCTCGAGATCTTCAACAACCTCTTCATGGCGATCGCCGAGGAAATGGGCGTGGTGCTGCAATCGACCGCGACCTCGGTGAACATCAAGGAGCGGCTCGATTTCTCCTGCGCGCTGTTCGACGCGGGCGGCGCACTGATCGCCAATGCACCGCATATCCCGGTGCATCTGGGGAGCATGGGCGACTCCATCGCGCGAGTGATCGAAGCCAGAGGCAAGGGCCGCGACGGGAGGGGCTTCCAGCGGGGCGATGCCTATGTCCTCAACGATCCCTATCGCGGCGGGACGCACCTGCCAGACATCACGGTGATCGTGCCCGTCTTCTACTCCCCCGAGGGTGCCGAGCCCGACGCCTTCGTCGCCGCGCGTGGGCACCATGCCGATATCGGCGGGATTGCGCCCGGATCGATGCCGCCCGAAAGCCGCACCATCGCAGAAGAGGGCGTGCTGCTCGACAATGTGCTGCTGGTGGACGAAGGGCGCTTTTGCGAGGCGGAATTGCGCGCGGCGCTAGCGGCGGCTGCATATCCCGCACGCAACCCCGACCGCAATCTCTCCGACCTGCGTGCACAGCTTGCCGCCTGCACGCGCGGCGCGGAGCTGCTGGCGGGCGCGGCGCGCGAGCATGGTTCCGATGTGCTCGCTGCCTACATGGGCCACGTCCTGGCCAATGCCGAGGAAAGCGTGCGCCGGCTGATCGGCGGGCTGGAGGACGGCGGCTTCGCCTATCCGATGGACAACAGCGCGGTGGTGCAGGTGGCAATCCGGATCGACCGCGAGAGCCGCTCGGCGGTGTTCGACTTCACCGGCACGAGCGACCAGCTGCCCGATAACTTCAACGCCCCGCGTTCAATCACCCGCGCCGCCGCGCTCTATGTGCTGCGCACGCTGATCGACGATGCGATCCCGATGAACGACGGGTGCCTCAGGCCCGTCACGCTGATCGTGCCGGAGGGCTCGATGCTGAACCCCCGCCCCGGCGCGGCGGTGGTGGCGGGGAATGTCGAGACTTCGCAAGTGGTGACCGACGCGCTGTTCGCCGCCACGGGCCGCCTAGCGCCTTCACAGGGGACGATGAACAACTTCACCTTCGGCAACGAAGCGCACCAATATTACGAGACGGTCTGCGGCGGCTCGGGCGCGGGGCCGGATCACCCGGGCACCAGCGCGGTGCAGACCCACATGACCAACAGCCGCCTCACTGATCCCGAAATTCTCGAGACGCGCCTGCCGGTGCGGCTGGAGGAATTTTCGATCCGGCATGGGTCAGGCGGGGCCGGGCGGCAGCGCGGCGGCGAAGGGGTGGTGCGCCGCGTGACCTTCCTCGAGCCGATGCGCGCGAACATGCTCGCGAACCGCCGCAAGGTGCCCCCGCGCGGTCTCGCGGGCGGGGGCGATGCGCTCCCCGGACAGAACTGGGTCGAACGCGCCGATGGCACGGTCGAACATCTCGGAGCGACTGGCTCGGCCGAAATGCAGCCGGGCGACAGTTTCGTGATCCTGACACCCGGAGGAGGGGGCTTCGGCCAATGAACTACTGGCCGCTGGCGGGGATCGCCATCGTTGTCCTGGGCTTTGCCCTGCGCTTCAATCCGCTGCTGGTGGTGGTCAGCGCCGCGCTGGCGACCGGCGTGCTGGCGGGGCTCGATCTCCTCGCAGTGATCGAGGCGCTCGGCAGAGCCTTCAACGACAACCGGTACATCTCGGTCACGTGGATCATCCTGCCCGTGATCGGCCTGCTTGAGCGCTACGGCCTCCAGCAGCGCGCCCGCAGCCTTATCGAGGGGATGCGCGGGGCGACGATGGGCCGGCTGCTGGTCGCCTATCTCGCTTTCCGCCAACTGGCCTCGGCGTTTGGGATGAAGGACATAGGCGGGCACGCGCAGGCCGTGCGCCCGCTGGTCGCGCCGATGGCCGAGGCGGCGGCGGTCAAGACCCATGGCGACCTCGACAATGCCGCCCGCGACGAAGTCAAGGCGATGGCGGCAGCGACCGACAATGTCGGGCTGTTCTTCGGCGAGGACATCTTCTTCGCCATTGCCTCGATCCTGCTGATCCAGGGCGTGTTCGAGGCGGCTGGCTATCCGCTGACGCCGCTCGAACTCTCGGTCTGGGCGATCCCGACCGCGATTGCCGCCTTTGCCATCCATGCGTGGCGGGTGCTGGCCTTCGACCGGCGGCTGGGGAGGGCGGGCCAATGATCACCTACGACTGGCTCTATGTCCTCGCGGGGGCGGCCTTCGCGGTCTGGGCGGGGCTTTCGGCCAAGGACGGACGCTGGGGTAACGCCGCCTTCTGGGCGCTGCTGGCGGCGAGCTTCTTCTTCGGCAGCTACCTGTCCGACTTCGCCAATGGCGTGCTGGTGCTCGCGTTGGTAGCGATTGCCGGGCTCGGCGGGCTCAAGCGCAGCGATCCACCGACCACCTCGCCCGAGGAGAGGCGGGCGCTGGCCGCGCGGCTCGGCAACCGCCTGTTCCTCCCCGCGCTGGTCGTGCCGCTGACGGCGGTCGCGGGGACGCTGCTCTATAACTACACCCCGCTGGGCGAGACCGGCCTGTTCGAGGCAAGGCGCGAGACGCTGATCCTGTTCGGCATCGGCGTGCTCGCTGCGTTGGTCGGCGCGATGGCCTGGCTCCGCCCGCCGCTGATGGCACCCGCTGAGGAGGGCCGCCGCCTGATCGATTCCATCGGCTGGGCGGCAATCCTGCCGCAGATGCTCGCCGCCCTTGGCGCGGTCTTCGCAGCTGCCGGGGTGGGCGACATCATCGGCGGCGTGGCGCGCGGGGTGATCCCCGAAGGCAGCGTGTTCCTTACCGTCGTCGTCTTCGCGGCGGGCATGGCGCTTTTCACGATGATCATGGGCAACGCCTTTGCCGCCTTCCCGGTGATGGCGACCGCGATCGGCATTCCGCTGCTGATCCAGACCTACGGCGGCAACCCCGCCGTGATCGGAGCGGTGGGGATGCTGGCAGGCTTCTGCGGCACGCTGCTCACCCCGATGGCGGCCAATTTCAACATCGTGCCCGCCGCGTTGCTCGAACTCAAAGACCAGAACGCGGTGATCCGCCAGCAGGTGGGAACAGCAGTGCCGCTGTGGGCGGTCAACGTGTTCATCATCTATGCGGGAGCCTTCCTGCTGTGGAACTGACCGAGGGTACCGCCCGCAACTTTGCCCGCGTGGCGCTTGGCCATGTGACGCGGGCCTTCCCGTACAAGGACGACCACGTTTTCTCCGGGCCGGACGACTTGCGACTGCCGCAGATCGCGCACCCGGTGTTCTTCGGCAGCTTCGACTGGCATTCCTGCGTCCACGGCTGGTGGACCCTGCTGACGCTGCGACGGCTGTTTCCCGACATGCCCGAGGCTGTGCAGATCGCGGCGCTGGCAGAGACGACCTTCACGCCCGAGAAGCTGGCGACCGAGCTCGCCTATCTCGAACGCCCCTCGGCGCGCGGGTTCGAGCGGCCCTATGGCTGGGGCTGGCTGATGTATCTGCACCACGAGGCCGCGCGGCATGGGGATCAAGAATGGGGCGCGCAGCTCGAACCGCTCGCTCGCGCCTTCGCGTCGCGGTTTCGCGATTACCTAGGCATCCTCACCTATCCCATCACCGTCGGCACCCACTTCAACACCGCCTTCGCGCTGGTGCTGGCGCGGCGCTGGGCCCTCGCCCGCGACCCTGGTCTCGTTATCCTGATCGACGACTGGGCAAGCCGCGCCTTCGCCCACCGCCGCGATTATGCCGGGTGGGAGCCGGGCGGGGACGAATTCCTCTCCCCCGTCCTCACCGCTGCGCTGTTGATGAGCGAAGTCACCCCGCACCTCGTCTTCGCGCCGTGGTTCGAGGCGCTGGTCGAAGCCAACGGCTGGCTCGCGCGCGAATGCCGTCCCGTCACGGTCTCCGACCGCACCGACGGCAAGATCGCGCATCTCGACGGGCTGAACCTCAGCCGCGCCTGGTGCCTGCGCGACATCGCCCGGGCGTTGGGCCGGACCGATCCGCAAGACTCCTTGCAGCGCCTCGCGGAAGAGCACCTCGCCGCCGCGCTCCCCCATGTCGCGGGCGACTACATGGGCGAACACTGGCTCGCTAGCTTCGCCCTGCTGGCGCTGTTGCGCCCCTAGCGGAAGCTGTTGACGGAGGCGGCAAGTTGACCGCGCCCCGGGGTCTGTTAGCCTCTCGCGCAACAAACACCCACAAAAGGGTGGCAATGGGGAGAGAACCTTGCGCCAATTGCAGGGAATGGACGCGTCCTTCGTGGCGCTCGAGACGCGCAATTCGCCGATGCACATCGGCTCGATCCTCATCTACAATCCCGAAACCGCGCCCGGCCAGTTCGTGCGCTTCAAAGACATTCTGGGCTTCATCGGTGCGCGCGCGCAGCTGAGCCGCACCATGCGCCAGCGGCTGGTGCGGGTGCCGTTCGATCTCGACTATCCCTACTGGGTCGAGGACCCTGACTTCGATCTCGAATATCACGTCCGCCACGTCGCGCTGCCGCGTCCGGGGGACTGGCGGCAGCTGTGCATTCAGGCGGCACGGATCTTTGCGCGGCCCTTGGATCTTGACCGCCCGCCGTGGGAGTTCACCGTGGTCGAGGGGCTCGACAACATCCCCGGGGTCGCGCCCGGCAGCTTCGCGATGGTCACGAAGGTCCACCACGCCGCGATCGACGGGATGAGCGGGATCGACCTGATGGAGGCGCTCCACACCCTGCGCCCCGGCGATCCGCCCCCGAACCAGCCCGACACCTGGAAGCCCGAGCGCATCCCCAACCCCATCGAACTGCTCGGCAAGAGCTACCTCAACGCGGTCACCAATCCGCTGAAGCAGCTCGAGGTCGCCGCCAAGGCCGCGCCGGGGCTGGCGAAGGCGATCAAGGGCCTGGTGGTCAAGGACTTCACTGTCAGCGCCGACATGCTCGCGCCGAAATCGCGCTTCAACCGCAAGATCAGCCCGCACCGCGTGGTTGAGGGGAGAAGCTTCAAGCTCGCCGACATCAAGGCGATCCGCGCGCTGGCGGAAGGGGCGAAGGTTAATGACGTGTTCCTCGCCATCATCGGCGGGGCGATGCGCAAATACCTCCTCGCCAAGGACGACCTGCCCAAGAAGACGCTGACCGCGATGGCCCCGATCTCGGTGCGATCGAGCGGCGAGAAGGGTGACATGGGCAATCAGGTCGCCGCCATGATCGCGCCGCTCGGCACGCATATCGAGGACCCTGCCGAGCGCCTCGCCTTCGTCTTCTCGCAGACCGCCAATTCCAAGGCCATGTCCGACGCCATCGGCGCGCGCAACATGACCGAGATGAGCAAGGTCAGCCCTGCGCTGTTCATGGCGCTGGGCGCGCAGCTCTACACCCGCCTCGGCCTCGCCAATCGCGGGGTCGCGCCGCCGTTCACGACCGTAGTGACCAACGTACCCGGCCCGCCGGTGCCGATCCACTTCACCGGCGCGCGGCTCGAAAGCATGATGGGGCTCCTGTGCCTCACCGACGGCCTCGGCCTCGGCCACGTGGTGCAAAGCTACTGCGACGAGGCGACCATCGCCTTCACTGCCGACCGCGAATTGCTCCCCGATCCCGATTTCTACGTGAAGTGCATCGAGGATAGTTTCTCCGAGCTGCTTGCTGCTATCAAGGCTGCCGCCGCGCCGAAACCTGCGGCCAAGGCGAAACCCGCGCTCAAGGCAAAGCCCGCTCCCAAGGCCAAACCGGCGTCAAGGCCCAAGCCGGCACGTGCCGCTGCAAAAGCCAAGCCTGCATGACCGGCCGCAAGACCGAACCCGAAAAGGATAACACCATGGCCGCATCGGCAACCCTCGCCGCCCCGCGCAAATCTGCCGAGTTCCAGCCGGTCGCCAAGCCGCCGCACCGCTTCTGGACGCTCGTCGAAGGGCGCGCGATGTTCGAACTTGGCGCCTTCTACATGAGCCGCCCGTTCCTGTCCGCTCTGCCCAAGGGTGACGGGCACGCGGTGCAGGTGCTGCCCGGCTTCATGGCCAGCAACACCTCGACCAGCCCGATGCGGCGCCTGCTGCGGGATCTGGGTTACGACGCGCATGGCTGGAACAGCGGGCGCAATGTCCGGGTCGACAATGCGCTGATCAAGCGGCTGGAAACCCAGCTCCAGCGCCTCAATGACGATACGGGTCGCAAGGTCTCGCTGGTGGGCTGGAGCCTCGGCGGGGTGCTGGCGCGCGAGCTTGCCAAGCTGCACCCGGATCGGGTGCGGCTGGTAATCAGCCTCGGTAGCCCGATCTCGGACGACCGCAACCACACCAGCGCCGCGCGTCTGTTCGAGATGCTCAACGGCAAGGAGCCCGAGGCGATGCAGGGCGGGCGCTTTCGCGCGCTGGGCGAGGCGCCGCCTGTGCCGACCACCTCGATCTTCACCAAGACCGATGGCATCGTGCACTGGCGCGGATCGGTGCAGCAGCCCGGCCCGACGCTGACCGAGAATATCGAGGTCTATGCCAGCCATTGCGGGCTCGGGGTCAATCCGGCCGTGATGATGGCGATTGCCGACCGGCTGGCCCAGCCCGAAGGCACGTGGGCGCCGTTCGAGCCGCCGCTCGTCGCGCATTGGTTATTCCCGCGCACCGCCCTCGAATGAGCACTCCCCGCGCATTCGAGCGCAGAATTGACAGCACGAGTGCCAAATTCTAATCTAACTGGCTATGGCACTTCCGGACGTCACGCGCACCCCGCCTGCCATCGTTTCGGACGGCCGCCGCGCGCGCAGCCGGTCGAGCCGGGCGAAGATCGTTTCGGCGATGCTCGATCTGGTCGCCGGCGGCGATGTCAGTCCGAGCGCTGCGCAGGTCGCCGAGGTGGCCGGCGTAGGTCTGCGTTCGGTATTCCGCCATTTCCGCGACATGGATGCGCTCTACCGCGAGATGGCCGAGGCGATCGAGAGCCAGATCCTCCCGATCCTGATGCGCCCGCCCGAGGGGGCGACCTGGCAGCAGCGCCTGTTTGACATTGCCGACCGGCGCGCGGCGATCTTCGAGACGATCATGCCCTACCGCATCTCGGCCAATGTCCGGCGCTTCGACTCCGCCTTCCTGATGGAGGGATACCGCCGCCAGCTGCGGCTGGAGAGCGAGGCGCTGGCGGCGTATCTCCCGCAAGCGGTGCGCGCCGATGCCGAAGGGGCGCGGGGCCTCAACGTGATCCTCAGCTTCTCCACCTGGCGGCTGCTGCGTCATGACCAGAACCTCGCCCCGCAGGAGGCGGCGGCGGTGGTGCGGCGGATGTTGGACGATGCTTTGGCGCGCTGGCCGCAAGGGTGATGGCGCGCTGGCTGGCACTCCTCTTCGCCTGCGCGCTGCTCGCCGCGTGTGGCGCAGCCGAGGCCCCTGACGCTCCCGGGTCGAGCACCTGCAAGGGGCTTGCGGACGACGCGATGGTCTGGATCCCGGGCGGCTCCTTCACCATGGGCGAAGACCCGAATTACCCCGAGGAAGGCCCCCCGCGCGCGGTCAAGGTCGAGGGCTTCTGGATGGATGCGCACGAGGTCACCAATGCCCAGTTCGCCGCCTTCGTCGCGGCGACGGGCTATGTCACCTTGGCCGAGCGGACCCCGCCCGCGCTTCCCGGCGCCCCGCCCGAGATGATGCGCCCCGGCTCGGCCGTGTTCCGCGTGCCGACGCCCGAGAACCGCGCATGGTGGCGCTGGGCGGTCGGCGCGCAGTGGCGCAGGCCGACTGGCGAAGGATCGGCGATCACCGGGCAGGAGCGTCACCCGGTCGTCCAGATCGCCTACGAGGACGCGGCGGCCTACGCCAAGTGGGCGGGCAAGCAGCTCCCCGATGAGGCGCAGTGGGAATATGCCGCCCGCGCCGGCGCCCGTGCTTTGCCCGAGCCGGTGGACGGCGAGGGCGACCCGCAGGCGAATTACTATCAGGGTGTGTTCCCGGCCAAAGACCTTGGTGAGGATGGTTTCACGGGGCGCGCTCCCGTCGGGTGCTTTGCCGCCAACGCCTTCGGCCTCCACGACATGATCGGCAATGTCTGGGAATGGACCAGCACGGCGGGCGAGCGCGCAGACGCTGCCGAGCCGGTCGGCGTGATCAAGGGCGGCTCGTTCCTGTGCGCGGCCAATTACTGCGCCCGCTACCGCCCCGCGGCGCGCCAGTTTCAGGAGCGTGGGCTGGGCACCGACCACATCGGCTTCCGCCTGATCGACACGCGCCGCCCACCGCCGTCTTCCGAGGATTGACGCGCAGCGCCACTAATGACATTCCTAATGCCAAAAGAGGGGAGAGTTAGACAGTGAAGGTCCTGCGCACGCCGGATGAGGCGTTCTCCGCCATCGCGGACTTCCCTTTCGCGCCCCACTTCGCCGAGGTGCGCGACCCGGCGAGCGGCACATCCTTGCGTATCCACTACATCGACGAAGGCCCCCGCGACGCGCCGGCCGTGCTGATGATGCACGGCGAGCCAACCTGGTGCTATCTCTACCGCCATATGATCGGGCCCGTTGTCGCGGCAGGATACCGCGTCCTCGCCCCCGATCTCGTCGGCTTCGGCAAGTCCGACAAGCCCGCTGAAAAGTCGGACTACTCCTACGCCGCTCACGTCAGGTGGATGCGCCAATGGCTCGAGGGGCTGGGCCTCAGGGACATCACGCTCGCGTGCCAGGACTGGGGCTCGCTGATCGGGCTGAGGCTGGTCGCCGCAATGCCGGAGCGGTTCCGCGCGGTGGCGCTCTCCAACGGCGGCCTGCCCGAAGGCGGTCCGGCGCCGCGCGCCTTCGCGATCTGGCGGGCCTTTTCGAAATACAGCCCGCTCTTCCCGATCGGCAAGATCATCGCCAAGGGCACCAAGCGGCCGCTCTCGCCGGAAGAGATCGCCGCCTACGACGCCCCCTTCCCCGATGCGCGCTACAAGGCGGGCGCGCGTATTTTCCCGAGCTTCGTGCCCTTCGAGGGCAACCCCGCCGTGCCCGACCAGAAGGAAGCGTGGAAGGTGCTCGACCAATGGGACAAGCCGTTCCTCTGCGCCTTTTCCGATGGCGACCCGATCACCCGCACCGGCGAGACGCGCTTCATCGGCCGTGTCCCCGGCACGGCGGGGCAGGCGCACCGCACCCTCACGGGCGGGCACTTCATTCAGGAGGACGACCCGCAGGGCTTCGTTGCCGCCATTCTCGATGTCGCCGCCAAGGGAGGCCAGTCATGATCGTCACCAATGCGCAGCACCCCAAGCCCGAACAGGCGATGGCCTTCTTCGCCGCCGATGACGGTGCGCCGATGTGCATGGTCAACCTCCTCAAGTTCAAGGACAAGGCGACCTATGCCGACGGCTCGGAGCCCGAACTGTCGGGGCGCGAGGCCTATGCCCGCTATGCTGCCGGCGTGCAGGCCTGCCTTGCCGCGGTCGGCGGCAAGGTGTGCTTCAGCGGGGCGGTGACGGGGCTCCTGCTCGGCGAGGTCGAGGAGCTGTGGGACATGGTGGCGATCGCCGAATATCCGTCGCGCAAGGCGATGATGGCGATGGTGCAATCGCCCGAATACCAGGCGATCACCAAGCACCGCGAGGCGGGGCTGGCGGGCCAGCTCAATATCTGCACGCGGGCGAGCCTCGGATGAAACGCTGGCACAAGGCGCTGCTGGGCACGCTCGGCGGGCTGGCACTGGCGGCGGGCGGCGCTTGGATGTTCCGCACCGACATCGCGCTCGCGCTCGTGCGCTGGCGCAGCAGTTCGCAGCCGGTCGCGCCCAACCGCCCCGTGCCGTGGCAGCAGGGGCCAGCGCAGGCGGCGCAGAGGCCGTCCGAGCGCCCGCCCAACATCGTCTTCATCCTGTTCGACGATCTGGGGATGAACGACCTCTCGACCTTCGGCGGCGGGGTGGCGGGCGGCAAGGTCAAGACCCCCAATATCGACAAGCTCGCCGCCGAGGGCGCGATCTTCACCCAGGCCTATGCGGGCAATGCCACCTGCTCGCCCAGCCGCGCGCAGCTGATGACCGGGCGCTATGCGACCCGCACCGGGTTCGAGTTCACGCCGACGCCCGCGGGCTTCCCGCGGATCGTGCCGATGGTCTGGAACCAGATGCACCCGGACCGCCCGCCGATCCTCACCAACGATGAGGCCGAGGCCAGCGCCCCGCCCTTCGAGGAGCAGGGCCTGCCGCCCGAGGAAGTGACCGTCGCCGAGGTGCTCAAGACGCGCGGCTATCACACGGTGCATATCGGCAAGTGGCACCTCGGCAATGCGCCCAAGTTCCTTCCCAAGGCGCAAGGGTTCGACGAGAGCCTCAACATGGACGGGCTGCTGCATCTGCCCGAGGACGATCCCAACGTCGTCAACGCCCATGTCGATTTCGATCCGATCGACCGCTTCCTGTGGGCCTCGGCGCATTACGCCACCAGCTACAATGGCGGCGAAAAGTTCGCGCCGGGCGGTTATCTCGCCGATTACTGGACCGACGAGAGCCTCAAGGTGATCGAGGCGAACCGCAACCGGCCTTTCTTCCTCTATCTGGCCCAATGGGGGGTGCATTCGCCGCTCCAGGCCACGCGAGCGGATTACGAGGCGGTGGGCGATATCGGCGGTCCGGAGCGCCTCAGGGTCTATGCGGCGATGATCCGCGCGCTGGATCGCAGCGTGGGGCGGATCATGGCGAAGCTCGAGGAACAGGGGCTGGCCGAGAACACTTTGGTGGTGATCTCCTCCGACAACGGCGCGCCCGGCTATGTCGGCCTGCAAGGCCTCAATGCGCCGTTCCGCGGCGGCAAGGGGAGCTTCTTCGAGGGCGGTATCCGCGTGCCGCTGCTGGCACGCTGGCCGGCGCAGGTCGCGGCCGGATCGCGGATTGCGCTCCCCGTCGGCCAGGTCGATCTGATGCCGACCTTCGCCGCGGTCGCGGGCGCGTCGCTACCGGGGGACGTGATGATCGACGGGCGCAACCTGCTTGCCGCGCTGACCGGCAATGGCCCCGCGCTCGACCCGCAGGCCCCGCTGTTCTGGTCCAGCGGCTATTACAAGGCCGTGCGCACGGGTGATTGGAAGCTGCAAGTGAATGGCAAGCAGGGCAAGGTTTGGCTCTACAACCTCGCTGCCGATCCGACCGAGAAGGTCAACCTCGCCGATAGGGAGCCCGCAGTCCGCAAGCGGCTCTTGGCCGTGCTTGCTGCACACGAGCGCGGCCGTAAGCCGCCGCTCTATGCCAGCACCTTCGAGACGCCGGTCTCGATCGACAAGACGCTGGCCGAGCCTTACCGCAAGGGCGATGAATTCATCTACTGGCCGAACTAGGCCGGGGTGCTAACCGACCTCGACACCCTTCCAGAAGGCGATCCGGTCCCTGATCTCGGCTGCGGCGGGGAGCGGTTCGGGGTAGTACCAGGCCGCATCGGGGTTGGTTTTGCCATCCACCACCAGCGAATGGTAGGAAGCCGTGCCCTTCCACGGGCAGCGCGTTTGCGTGCTGCTGGGCGCAAGGTAGGCGGTATTGACGTGTCCGCGCGGGAAATAGTGGTTGCCTTCGACCACCACGGTCTCGTCACTCTCGGCGATGACCGCGCCGTTCCATTTCGCCTTGACCATGCCGTGCAGCTCCTGCCTTTGCCCGCCCGGGGGCGTCGCGCCGAGCATAGCAGGTTCTGCATCTCAATGGGGGAAAACTGCGCGGTCGCGCGGATTTCAGACAAACCGCGATTGCTGCAAAGCACAACCGCCGATGGACAAGCGGCCCGCCATCCTGTCTAACCTCGGGCGGCATGGTCCACGTCGATCCCCCTCTTGCCCAACCGGGCATCTTGCACCCGCTCGCCTGGCGCGACTGGGCGACGCCTTCGCGCAGCATTTCGAGCGCGCCCCGGCAGATCCGCGGCGCGATCGTCCAGCGCTGGGAGAAGAGCGCGCGACGCATGGTGCAGCCGCCGCTCGATCACCACTACCTCGTCGTCCATATGGGCGGGCCCAAGCGCATCACCCGTCGCCGTCGCACCGAAACGCTGGTGCGCGAGACCCAGGACAGGGCGCTCTCGGCCATAGAGGCGGGCAGTTCCTACAGCTGGCTGACCGAAGGGCCGATCGCTTTCGGGCACATCTATCTCGAACCCGGCTTCTACGCGCAGACTATTGCTGAGCAGTTCGAATGCGATCCCGGCAAGGTCCAGCTCCACGAGACTTTCGGCGAGTTCGACCCGCTCCTGAGCCGCCTGCTGACAGCGCTGGTGCGCGCCTCGGAAAGCGACGATCTGGCGCTGATGGAGCAGGAATGCCAGCTCGAAGCAGCGCTGCACCGCTTGTTCGAACGCCAGTCCGCCAGCTCGGCGAAGGACAACAAGATCATCATCTCGCCCGCCAGCGTGGTGCGGGTCCGCGATTACATCGGCGCCAATCTGCGCGAGCCGATCGCGCTCGATGACCTGGCGGGGCTGGCCGGATACAGCCGCTTCCACTTCGCCCGGGGTTTCCGCGCGGCGACGGGCCTTCCGCCCTATGCCTATATCCTGCGCGCGCGGATCGCGCTGGCGTGCCGGCTGCTTGACGAGGCGCGCCTGCCTGTCAACGCGGTCGGCGATGCGGCGGGCTTCGCCTCGCATCCGCAATTTGCCAGCCGCTTCCGCCAGCTGACGGGGATTTCCCCCAGCGCCTATCGCAAGATCATGCGCTGAGGGAAATCGGGTGAGGCAGGCCTAGAAGCCCTGCACCAGCTGAACGGTGAAGCCTTCGTTGAAGAAGCTGGAGGAGTTGGCCAGCGGTATCTCGATCCCTGCCAGCAGGAACAGGTTCCCGCCCAGATGGGTGCGCACACCCGGCGTCACCGAGACGAACGTCGGACCGTTGCTGAACTCGCGCCAGGTGCTTGCCACATACCAGGTGAGATCGCCGATCGGGGCCTTGTCGTGGTCGGTCACGGTCTGGCCGATCGCGGCGTTGAGGATGAAGCTTTCGGGCACGCCGCTGTCGGGGAACTCATAGGCGACCCGACCGCGGAACGAGAACCCGCCGCCCACATCGGTGAACAGGTTCAGCTGCGGTTGCGCGGCGAAGATTTCGTTGCCGAAGCTCGACGATCCGGTGGGCAGACGCCAGCCGATCCCGGCGTTAAGGGAGACATTGCGCTTTTCGACCAGCATCAGCTGGGTGTTGAGCGTGATGTCACCAAAGTCCGACGAACCGCCGAGATCCTGATAGAACGGCACCTCAAGCCCGGCCCACAGGCGGCGGGTAAAGGGGTAGTGCAGCCGCGCAAGACCCTGATGGAAGTCGGTGCCGTCGCCATCGACATAGGTGTAGGCGAGGTGGGCTTCGCGGGTGAAGAAGCCGTCCGCGGTGCCGAGCCAGCCTTGGCGCGGTGCCCCGCTGTCGCCATTGGGGACGGGCACCCACTTGCCGAAGAGCTCCTTGCCGAAGGGTTCGGAGCCGAGCGGGGTCCAGCCGCCCAGGTCCTCGTCGTCCTGTGCCGCCGCCGCTGCTGCTGCGGCGTCCATCGTGGCAGCATCGGCCGCAGCCGCGGCACTGGTGGTGGTCAGCATGATCGGCGCGCGCGGGGTGGGCGCGGCTTCGACAGACTCGTTTTCTGCGGCAAGCGCCGGGGCGGAGGCCATCCCGCAGGCCGACCCGACGGCGAGCAAGAGGTTGATACGGGGGATGATGCGCGACATTGAACATGGCTCCTTGCTTTGGTGAGGGGAGCTATCCATGCGCTCGGCAAGGCGGGCCTTCTTTTCAGAAGGCGAGCGCTTTTTCGAGAATGCGCGCCGTCTTGCAATCCGTGCAAACGTGCTGTCAGCGCTGTGTCATTGAAGACACAGCACTGACAGTAAATCTCTGATAGAAAGAGGGAATTCGTGTGCCTAGGCGCGCACGGCGCGGCGGTAACGGCCGGGCGAGATGCCCACTTCGCGGCTGAAGGCGGCGGTGAAATGCGCCTGGTTGGCAAAGCCGCATTCTAGCGCCAGCTCGGCCAGCGGCATGGCGTTGTCGGCCAGCAGCTGCCGGGCCCGTTCGAGCCGCCGCGCGCGCAGGAAATGGTAGGGCGTCTCGCCCGTCGCCAGTTTGAAAACGCGCAGGAAGTGGTTAGCCGAAAGCCCCGCCGCTTGTGCCAGATCGTCGAGCCCAATGCTCTCCTGCAGGTTCGCCTCGATGAATTCGATTACCCGCTTGAGCTTGGGCGGGGAGAGATAGATCCGCTCGGTCGGCTCGGCTGCGGGCAGGGCGTCATTGCTGACCAGCAGACCGGCGATGGCGCGCAGCAGCCCGTCGATCATCAGCCTTGAGCCGAGGCTTGGGCGGCGCAGCTCGCTTTCGATGAGGCCAAGGAGATGCGCGACCCGTGGCAGGTGCCGTCCGACGATCGGGGCGAGGGCATCCGCGCCCTTGCCCTCGCTTTCCAGCAGCGAGGCAATCACTCCGGGACGGAAATAGAGCGCGAAGGAGCCGGCCTGGCCGTCGAACTGGAAGCGGCTGTCGGCGCCCGCCGGCAGGAAGACGCACAGATCACGGTGCAGCGGCAGGGACTTGTGCGTCCCGCAGAAGTCTATCCCGAAGGTGCCCGATCCGTTGCGATTGACAAGCAGCGCGTCCCAATCCTCGGCCTCCGGCGCATCGGCCACGATCTCGACCGTGCCGCGCGCCAGAGTGCGGTGGTGGCGCATCGCGAACACGGGCAGCGAGCCCGTGTCGAAGATGGTGAGATCGGGCTGGTCCGACCAGTGAATGTGGCGGAGAAAGCCGGGTTCGTTGCCTGTCCCGATGTGAAAACTCGGTTCTCCGCCCGCCGCCATGATCGTGCTCCAAACGCTATCGATGCAAAGTGTCCGATCCCTGAGACAGTGCAATCATACGTCTGGATGTGACACATTGACAGGTAACGGGGCAGCCGAAGTGAGAAAAGCGCAAGATATCGAAACTCCCCTCGCGCGGTTAGATGGATTAGCCACTTGTTGGAAATTCCGAGACTTACTGGAGAATACCGGCGTCGTAATCGTCCATTCTCAAAGACATGGCCGGCCGGATGTCGACAGTCGCCAGCCCCGCTGCCACCAGAGGAAGTTCCGAGATGGCGGCACGCATTTCGTCGGGCGACTGGATGCACAGCAATGTCAGCTCGTCCCGGTCCGTACTTGCCAGGGCAAGGACGAAGCGGCCCATTCTCGCCCAGTCGAGCAGGGCGTCATACTCGGCGCTGCGGTAGAAAGTAACCTCGTCCGTGCCCGCCGCCGGCGCGATCCGCAAGGTGACGAGCGTGATCGCCATGTTCGGCGCGAGCAGTCCGCTGGGGCGCCCGGAAAACCACTCGATCCACCTCAGCCAGGGCATAGTCGCGGGCTACCTTTCGCACTCGGCTTAATCCCGTCCCGGTTGGGGCGGCTTTCGAAATCTTGCGCCCGGCCGTCCGTGATTGCGACATACCCTCCTGTCAATCTTCGATGACAGCGAGAAACCGAAAAACGCGGGCCATCGCGAAAGAAGCTGCGGGAGGCAAAGCGCATCAATGCTCTTGCGGCGATCGGCAGGCGCCAGTTCCTGCCGGACACAAGGAGCAAGTGATGCGCAAGTTCAGAAACGCGATGATGGCGGCGGGGGCCGTGCTGGCCCTGGGTCTGCCGTCGATCGGACATGCCGACGTCGTCGTGCGCGGCAAGGAAGGCAAGCCGCTGGACGAAGTCCGCGAGGCACCGGCCTCGATCGCCAACGACCTCAAGACGATCGTTGCCCAGCCTTCGCCTTCAGAGGTCAATCCGTCCTTTTTGGGTCCGGTGTTGCGATGAAGTCGGCGCATATCGATCTTGAGAAGGGCACCGCCACCCTGCCGCTGCGCAGGGGTCAGCTGCCCAACGGTACGCCGGTGTGGTTCATCATCACCGATTCCACCGACGAGAACATCTCGGACCTCCAGGGCCTCGCCTATTCGCCCAAGCTCGCCTTCGCGCTGACCGGCAAGGCAACCCGCCGCGCCCGGATCGAGAACAACGGCACCTTCACCTTCGCGGCCGGAAGCGTCGACTTCAAGCCCGCGCTCAGCGTTACACCGGGGCCGGCCAATGCGCCTTTCCCGCCCAAGGCCTTCCAACCCGGCTCGGTCGGCGATGCCGACTACACCCCGCTGGTCTATGTCGAGAACTCGGCCAAGTCGATCATCTACAACGCCCCCGTCGTCAGCCAGGCGAGCGAGGCGGAATTGAACGCGATGTGCGCGGGCAAGGTCGATTACACCAAGGTCCACGACAAGGTCGCCGCGATCTGCCCGCGCGACGGGACGGTGACGATCAAGATGACCTTGGGCTTCACCTTCGACAAGCCGATCATGTACCTTTCGACCGAAGCCAACGATCCGCTCGTCGCCAGCCTCGAGAACGCGACCTTCACCCCTGCGATGAAGGACATGCCCTTCGCGCTCGAGGACGCCTCGCCCGGCGAGAGCGCGGAGCGCATCGTGGTGGTGGTCAACGGCCCAACCGGCAAGGACAATCCGCACCGCCAGGGCCTCGTCAGCGCGCTGTCGGGCGAAGGCGGTCCGCTCAACGTGCTAGGCGGCATCCCGACCATCAACCTCGACTATTCGCCGATGTGGCGTCTGTTCCCGGCGGTATGGACCGACGAGGCGATCCAGAAGGGCTATCGCTATCGCATCACCAGCGCGCTGCAGATGGCCGAGATGGCGCACCGCGGCTACATCAAGAGCCTCGACGGCGGCGAGTTCCGTGCGGTCGGCTTCATCGTCAACTGTCCGGTGGTCTACCGCATCAACTGAGGGGGGAGGGTCTCTCCAGTCCCCACGGGTCATGCAAAGGTCCCAGTGACGCCCCCTCCAGCATGACCCCAACTTCGCGCCGGGAAGGAAAGCACACCCCTTCCCGGCGCGATCCTTTTTCTCGCGATCGCCTCTGAGCACGGCAAGCTCGGGCCTAGCAATCTGGAACCTGCCATGCGCCCGAACCACGTCACCTATGCTCTCGCCCTCGGATGGGGGGGCGTGGCGCTCGCTTCGTCGGCCTCGGCGCAGAACCTTGCGCAGGCAGAGGAGGCAGACCCGCCGGTCATGATGGATGACGGCGAGGCACCCCCTGACGATGCGATGGAACTCATGTCCATGCTCGACGGAGAGGATGCGATGGACGCCGGTGCCCCGGGCGCGGAGATGATCACCGAGATCATCGTCACCGGCACCCGCCGCCGCGCGCGCGTCACCGCGCCGGTCTCGGGTGCGGTGCTTTCGGGTGACGATCTGGCCCGCGCCTCGCGGGCCACATTGGGGGAGACGCTGGCGAGCCTGCCCGGGGTCTCCTCCACCGCCTTCGGTCCCGGCGTCTCGCGCCCGGTGCTGCGCGGGCTGCAGGGCGAGCGCACGCGGCTGCTGGTGGACGGCATCCAGAGCCTCGATGTTTCCAACACCAGCCCCGATCACGCGGTCGCGATCAACCCCCTGGTCGCCGAGCGGATCGAGGTGCTGCGCGGGCCTTCGGCGCTGCTATACGGCTCAGGCCTTGTGGGGGGCGTGGTCAACACCAAGGTTGCGCGGGTGCCCGACCGGCTTCCCTCGGCCGCGATCACCGGCCGCGCATCAGCCAGCTACGGGTCGGCCTCTGACGAGGTTGTGCTGGGCGCCGCGCTTGACGGCGGCGGCGGCAAGCTCGCCTGGCACCTCGATGGGCATTGGCTCGACACCGGCGGCCTCGATGTCGGCGGCTTCGTGCTTTCGCCCGACCAACGCCGCCTCGCGCAGGCCTCGTCCGACGCCGACATCCGGGCGCTTGCAAGCCTTGCGGGGCGGTTACCGAACAGCGCGGCGCAGACCTGGGACATCGCGGGTGGGGCGTCCTTCGTGCTTGACGATGCCCATTTCGGCCTCGCGGTCACCCAATCGGAAAGCCGCTACGGCCTGCCCACCCGCTTCTCCTTCGATCCGGCCGCTCCCGTGCCCAACACCCTGATCGATCTGCAGCAGACCCGGGTAGACTTTGCTTCCGAGATCGGGCTCAACGGAGACTGGGTCGAGGCGCTGCGTTTCCGCTTCGGCTGGGCGGACTATTCCCACGACGAGGTGCTCGACACGGGCGAGCTTTCTGCGACCTTCCTCAATCAGGCTTTCGAGGGGCGCGCAGAAGTGGTCGGTGCCCAGCGCGGCATCTGGCGGGCGACCGCGGGGGTGCAGTTCGTCAGTCGAGACTTCAGCGTGCTCGCCGAAGCGCCGCTGCTGCCGCCCACGCAGACCAGCCAGTTCGCCGTGTTTTCAAGCCATGAATTCAACCTCGCCCCGGTGCGGATCGAGGCCGCGCTGCGCTGGGAAACGACCGCGATTGCGGCGCGCCGTGACCTCGTGCTCAACAACGTCGCTGAAGATCGCGACTTTTCGGGACTCTCGGGCTCGCTCGGGGCAAGTTACACTGCTGCACCGGGATTGGTGATCGCGGGCAGTGGCTTCTTTTCGCGCCGCGCGCCTGTCGTCGAGGAGCTCTACACTCAGGGAACCGATCCGGGCACGCAGGGGGTGCTGCTCGGCAATCCCGATTTGCCGCAGGAAACAGCGTGGGGCTTCGAAGGCGTGCTGCGCGGCTTCAGCGCGAAGTGGAGCCTTGAGGCGTCGGCCTATTACAACCGCTTTCCCGACTACATCTACACCGCCGACACCGGCGCTGTGCAGGACGGCCTGCCGGTATTCCGCTTCCTTGCCAGCGAGGCGGAGTATTACGGCTTCGAGGTGCAGGGCAAAGCCGACCTGGTCGTTCTCGGAAGCGTCACCATCGGGGTCGACGCGCTGATGGATTACACCCGCGCCACGCTGGCGGACGGCACCCCGGTGCCGCGCATCCCGCCGTTGCGGGTGCTGGGCGGCGTGAGCGCGCGGGCCTTGGCCTTCGATGCACGGATCGAGGTCGAATGGGCCGACCGGATGGAGCGGACGGGCGACTTCGAGACCCCAACCGAGGGCTTTGTGCTGGCCAATGCGAGCCTCGACTGGCGGCCTTTCGCCGATCGCCCCGACCTCACCATCGGGATCGCCGCCAACAACATTTTTGACGACACCGTGCGCCGCCACGCCAGCTTCCTGAAGGACTTTGCCCCCAACGCCGGGCGCGACATCAGGTTGCGGGCGCGGGTCGCCTTCTGAGCGTTGCCGAGCGATGTAGCGAATGCTACGAAAACGCAAGAATTCGAAAACCCCGCGCCGCGGCTTCGGGCAGATTGCGCGGCGGGAAAGGTCAGGCGGGACGAACAGCGGGAGGGGGCGATGACCGCAGCCGGTCAGGTGCAGCACACGCATACGGGCTACCAGGCGATCGATGTCGTCGCCTACCGGCACGCGCCCGCATCCCTGTCGCTCGCCGCTGCCCCGCGCGACGTGATGCTCTACCGCATCGTCGACTACGGCCCTTCGCGCGTCACCAGCGCCGACCGGCCGGCGGACGATAACGAGCTGCTGTTGCTTACCCGCGGATCGGGCCGCCCGGCCTATGGTTGCATGGCCGGCCACCGCTACACTGTTGCCCCCAACCGCGAGCTGCGCGCCAGCTTTGTGCCGAGCGGGGCGGATTCGCAGATCGAATTCGGCACCTCGGCCAAGAGCGTCAATCTGGTCTTCCCCAAGGGCTTTCTGGCCAGTCTGATCGAGGACCGCGCTGGCCACGCCTCGGCACCGCTGCTGTTCACCGACAACCCCGCGCTGATCGGCCTCATCAGTCTGATCGAGCTCGAGATGTTCCGCCCCGGCCTTGCCACCGACCTCGTCGCCGAACAGGCGATGCGCTCGATGGCGCTGATCCTGTCAGGCATCGATCCCAACGGCTTCATCGCCGAAAGCGACCGGATCAGCCTGCCGCCCGTGCGATTGCGGCGGGTGGTCGATTTCATCGAAGCGAATCTGGAACAGCCGCTGGCGCTCGACCTGCTGGCGCATGTCGCCGGGCTTTCGGTGTTCCACTTCGCGCGGGTGTTCCGGCAGGCGACGGGCTTCAGCCCCTACCGCTTTGTCAGCGAGCGGCGGCTGCTGCGCGCCCAGCGCCTTCTTATGTCGCCCGAGATGTCGGTACAGGACATTGCCTTGGCCTGCGGCTTTCCGCGCCATGCCAATTTCAGCGCCGCCTTCACCCGCGCGCGCGGCATGTCGCCGAGCGCCTTTCGCGCATACTTCGCGCTTTAGGCGGCCTGCGGCGGGCAAGCGCCAGAGCATTCCCGTTCGGGCCGCGTTCATGCTAGGGGCCGACAAGCACTTGCCCCCGCCTGCCCCGAAACACCGAACGATCCGCCCATGTCCGCCACCGCTCCTCTCGAAGAGGCCTATCTCGCGCACCGCGAGCGGCTGCTGCGCTTCCTGCGCGCACGCGGCGGCGGTGAGGCGGCGGAGGATCTGTTGCAGGAGTTGTGGCTGCGCCTTGCGGCTGCGCCCGATCCGGCGGCAGCATCCGGGCTCGGCTACATGATGCGCGCCGCCGACCGACTGATGATCGACCGGTACCGCTCGGAGCGTCAGGCGGCTTTGCGCGAAAAGGCCTGGGCCGAGGCGCAGCCCGGCGTGGCCGTAGGCATCGCGCCGGTCCCTGGTCCCGAGCGCGAAATCGCCGCGCGGCAGGAGGTGGCGCGGATCGAACGGGTGCTTGCCGGGCTGGGCCCGCGCGCCGCGGCGATTCTGCGTCGCCACCGCATCGACGGCTTCACCCAGCGCGAGGTCGCCGCCGAATTCGGCGTCAGCCTCAGCACGGTCGAAAGCGATCTGCGCCGCGCCTATGCAGCGATCCTCGCGGTTCGGGAGGGGGAGGAATGAGGCAAATGGCGTCCGGCTCCGTCTTGCAGGCAGGAGAACCTGTCCGATGACCACCGACCCGACGATCCGCGATGCTGCTCTCGCCTGGGCGATGGCGACCCGCGCGCCCGATTTTGCGGACTGGGACGGCTTTGCCGCCTGGCTTGAGGCGGACCCTGCGCACGCGGCGACCTATGACGCCGTGCAATATGCGCTGGAAGAGGCGGATGCGGTGCTGGCGGCGCTGCCCGAGCCCGCTCCTGCGTCCGAGCCCGAACCGGTCGCCGCCAACGACAACCCGCCCGGATGGTTCGCCGGGCGGCGCGCGTGGCTTGGCGGCGCGATCGCGGCCTCGCTGGTGGCGGCGCTGACTTCGGTGCTCTGGATGGCGCCGGGAAGCGAGAAGCTCTACCGCACCGCGCCGGGCGAGACGCGGCTGATCGCGCTGGGCGATGGCAGCACGGTGGAACTCGCCGGTGGCAGCGCGCTTGCGCTCGAAGGACCGCGCGCGGCGCGGCTCGAGGCGGGTCAGGCGCTGTTCACCATCCGCCACGACGCCGCCGATCCCTTCGTCCTCGTCGCGGGCGGGGAGCGGCTGGTGGACGCGGGGACGGTGTTCGACGTCCGGCTCGCTGGCGAGACACTCGACGTCGCCGTGGCCGAGGGCGCGGTGATCGTCGACCCGCAAGGGCAGGCGATCCGCCTCGATCCGGGCGAGCGGGCGGTGCGGCGCGACGGGCGCTTCCGCCTTGCTGATGTCGATGGCGCGGCCGTCGGTGAATGGCGCCGCGGGCGGATCAGCTTCGAGGCCGCGAGCCTCGCCGAGATCGCCGCAGAACTCACCCGCGCGACCGGCACGCGCTTCACCAGCACTGACACCGCCACGCGCCTGTCGGGCAGCATCGCGGTGGATGCGGTGCGTGCCGATCCGCAGGCCCTCGGGCCGCTGCTGGCAGTGCAGGTCACGCGCGCGGGCGATAGCTGGGCCATCGCCGCAAGGTAGCGCGCGCGATGAGACCGCTTGCCCCTCTCGTTGCTGTTGCAACCCTCGCCGCGGCATCGCCGCTGGCGGCGCGCAGTGTCGAGTTGGCGATCCCGGCGGGGACGGTCTCCGAGGTCGCGATCGCGCTGGCGCGGGCAACGGGAACGAGCATCGTCATCGCCGATCCGGCCTTGGGGCGCAGGACTGTTGCCGGGATCAGGGGGCGGATGGACGCCGACAGCGCGGTCAAGCGGTTGGCGCGGGCGGGCGGCATGAAGGCCGTGCGGGTAGGGCCGGGCGCATGGCGGCTGGTCGCCGCCCCGCGCAGTGCGCCGCTGCTGGCCCGCCCGCGTCCGGCACATCCCAAGGCAGAGGCGCGGCCCGTGCCCTCTCCCGAACCGCCAGGCGAGGGCCCCCCGATCATCGTCACCGCCTCCAAGCGCGACCTGACTTTTGCCGAGGTGCCGGGGCAGGTCACCCTGCTCGATGGCGCGCGGCTCGAAGCGGGCGGGGTTGGGGGCACCGAGAAGATCATGCAGCGCGCGGCCACGGTCAGCTCGACCTATCTCGGCAGCGGGCGCAACAAGCTGTTCATCCGCGGCATCGCGGATTCGAGCTTCACGGGCCCGACGCAGGCGACCGTCGGCCAGTATTTCGGCGACCTGCGCCTCTCCTACAACGCCCCCGATCCCGACCTTCGCCTGTCCGACATGGAGCGGGTCGAGATCCTCGAAGGGCCGCAGGGGACGCTTTATGGTGCAGGCTCGCTGGGCGGGATCATCCGCCTCGTCCCTCGCGCCCCCGAACCCGGCGAGACCAGTCTCGCCGTCTCGGGCGGGGCGAGCGCGACCATGCGGGGGGAGCCCGGCGGCGATGCCCATGCGACGATGAACCTCCCGCTCGCGGGCGAGACCGCGACGCTCAGGCTCAACCTCGATGCGGCGAGCCTCGGTGGCTATATCGACAAGCCCGCGATCGGTCGGCGCGACGTCAACCGCACCGCGATCCTGTCGGGCCGCGCGGCGCTGCGTGTGGACTTCGCACCCGATTGGCAGGCGGACGTGATCCTGCTCGGGCAAGACACCCGCGCGGACGACAGCCAATATGCCGACCGCGCTGGTCGCAAACTCGAAAGCTCGGCGGCGGTGACCGAGGGTTCTGCGGCGCAATACGGGCAGGCGCAGCTGGTGGTGAGCGGGCGGATCGGCGCGGTGCGCATTAGGTCCTCGACCGGGATCGGCGCGCAGGACCTGACCGAACGCTACGATGCGACCGCTCCCGGCGGCCCGGCGCGGCTGTTCCGTCAGCGCAACCAGATGCGCATGATCGCCAACGAGACGCGGCTGTGGCAGTCCGTGAGCGAGACGGGCTTCGGCTGGGTGCTGGGCACCAGCATCATCGACAACCGCAACACCGTCACCCGCAGGCTCGGCGATATCGAGGCCGCGCGTGCAGTGGCGGGGGTCGCGGCTGGGGACGACGCGCCCGCGCTGATCGCCGCGCTGCCGACCAGCACCGGCGTGCGCAACACCGTGTTCGAGATCACCGGCTATGGCGAGGCGAGCTACCGCATCGCGCCCCGGCTGACGCTCGCTGCGGGCCTGCGCGTCACCAATGTCGAACTCGGCGGGGCGGGTGAGGACGTCCTGCCCGCCTTTGCCCTCGCCGCATCGGCCCGCGCCATCACCGCCAAGCGGCGCGAGACCGCATACCTGCCCTCGGCCTCGGCGCTGCTCGACATTGGCGAGAAGGGCCGCGCCTACCTGCGTTATCAGGAGGGCTTCCGCCCCGGGGGCCTTGCCGTGGACGGCGATTTCGTGCGCCAGTTCCGCTCGGACCACGCGCGCACGGTGGAACTGGGCGGCGGGTGGGGCGAGCCCGGGCGCGGGGATTTCGACATTGCGGCGAGCGTCTCCTACACCCGCTGGCGCGACATTCAGGCCGATTTCATTGACGTGGGCGGGCTGCCGTCGACCGCCAATATCGGCAATGGCGATCTGTGGGCGGCAAGCGTTTCGGGAAGCGTGCGGCTTGCCCCCGGCCTTCGCGCCGAGGCCGGAGCGACTCTCAATGACAGCAAGGTCGACGAGCCGGTGTTCTTCGCCCCTACCTCCCTGTCGCTGGCAGGCTTCGATATCGTCGCGCCTGCCGGGGCCGACGCAGGCGCGCGCTTCCTTGCCGCCCCGCGCCTCACCCGCATTCCCAACATCGCGCGCTTTTCGGGACGGGCGGGGCTGCAATGGCGGCGCGACTTCGCCAACGGCACCGCGCTCTCGGCCGATGGCTGGGTGAGCTATGTCGGCACATCGCGGCTGGGGATCGGGCCGGAGCTGGGTGATTTGCAGGGCGATTATCTCGACAGCGGGGTGATTATCCGCTGGGGGCGCGAGAACGTGGGACTAACGCTGACAGTCACCAATATCGCGGGCGAGGAAGGCAACCGCTTCGCGCTCGGCACGCCGTTTGCCACGGGTCGCGCGCAGATCACCCCGCTGCAGCCGCGCACCATCCGGATCGGTTTCGACGCGGCTTTCTGAATTTTTTTGCCCCGCAGCCAAGGTGCTGCCGTGCGGGCTCCGTCTCCTGTTCGAAAGACCAGGAGGACCCCCTTGATCAACCCCCGTTTGCTTTTTGCCGGAACTGCGCTCGCCACCATCGTCACGCCGTTTCTGGCCTCGAAGCTTTCCGCGCAGACCGTAATCAACACCGCGCGCACCACGCCGGTGGTCACCTCAACGGTGAACGGCGGCCAGCCCGCCGATGTGCGCATCGAAACCGCAGGCTCGGTCACCGTCACCAGCGGCACGGCGGTGACGGTCGACAGCAACAATTCTGTGACCAACGCGGGCACCATCACGATCAGCAATGCCGACAATGCGACCGGCATTCTGGTGACGGGCGCGCGCACCGCCAACATCACCAATTCGGGCACGATCACCATCGACGAGACCTACACGCCCACCGACACCGACAATGACGGCGATCTCGACGGGCTGTTCGCGCTCGGCACCGGGCGCACCGCGATCCGCATCGATGGCCCGCTGACCGGCAATCTCGTCCACACCGGGACGATCGTGGTCGAGGGCAACAATTCGGCCGGTATACGGGTGAACGCGCCGATCACCGGCACGGTCACCATCGAGGGCAAGACCACCGTCACCGGCAACAACACGCTGGGCGTGGGGCTGGCGGGCGCATCGGGCAATGTCCGGCTGGCGGGAGAGATCACCGTGCGCGGCAGCGGTGCGCAAGGCGCGGTGCTGAGCGGCGACTATGGCAGCGCGCTGCGCGTCCAGAGCGCGATCACCGTGACCGGCTACCGCAACACCACCTTGCCCGCCGACACCTCCAAGCTCGATGCCGACGACCTGCTGCAAGGCGGCAGCGCGCTGGTGATCGAGGGCAACGTGGCGCGCGGCATCATCTTCGAGATCGCCCCGCCCGATGCCGTCGCCTCCGACAATGACGAGGACAAGGACGGGATCGAGGACGCCAAGGAAGGCACGACCCGCATCCTCGCCTATGGCGCGGCGCCGGCGGTGCAGATCGGCGGCGCGGCGGACATTGCCATCGGCGCGACGCAGGGGACCGCGAACCAATTCGGCATCGTGATGGCCGGGACGATCCTCGGCGACGGGGTCTATCAGGGCATCAACGGCACCGGCATGAGGATCGGCGGGCGCGGCGGGGCGGTGACCATCGCCAACGGCATCCAGATCAACGGCCAGATCGGCGGTGCCTCGCGCGGCGGCAATGCGACCGCGCTTGAGCTGGCCGCGGGCACGACCACGCCGGCCTTGAACAATGCCGGCACAATCGCCGCCACCGTCAGCGGCACCACCGGCACCGGGACGGCGACCGGCGTGCTGGTCGGGCAGAACGCCAGCCTGCCGACCTTGCGCAATTCGCGCAACATCACCGCCACCACCATCAAGGACGGCACCGCCTTTGCGATCCGCGACCTTTCCGGCACGCTCGGCCTGATCGAGAACAGCGGTGCGATTGCCGCGAGCGGGGCCGAGGCCGGATCGACCCGCAATGTCGCGATCGACCTCTCGGCGCGCAACGGTGACAGCATCGTGCGCCAGACCGTCGTCGCTGCCGGCGTCACCGCGCCGACCATCACCGGCGACATCCGCTTCGGCAGCGGCTCGGACCTGCTCGAGCTCGCCGACGGGGGTTTTGCGGGCAATGTGAGCTTTGGCGCGGGCACCAACCGGCTGGTCATGAGCGGCGACGCGGTCATGGTCGGCAATGCCGATTTCGGCGGCGGCGAGGGGATTTTCAGCCTCGCGGGCACCTCGGCCTTCTCGGGCAAGCTTCTCAATTCGCAGAACGTCGCCGTTACCCTCGGCGCCGGTACACTGGTCTTGAACGGGCCGACCAGCATCGCCAGCCTCGATGTCGGCGCGAACGGCGTGATCGGCGCGACGCTCGGCGGGGCGGCGGGCACCAGCACCGCGATCACCGTCAGCGGCGGGGCGAACTTCGGCACCGGCTCCAAGATCCGCGTCCGGCTCGCCGACATCAACACGGCGGTCGGCACCTACACTGTCATCTCGGCCGGAAGCCTGACCGGGGCGAGCAATCTCACGGCCGATTCCGCGCTGGTGCCCTTCCTCTACAAGGCGGCGCTGGCGGTGAGCGGCAACACCATCAACGTCGCGATCAGCCGCAAGGCGACCAGCGATCTGGGCCTCAATGCCTCCGAAGCGGCCGCCTTCGATCCGCTGTTCGCTGCGCTTTCCAAGGACACCAAGGTCGCCGACCTGTTCCTCGGCATCAATACGGCCGACGTCTTCCAGGCCTATGTCGCCCAGACCCTCCCCGACCACGCGGGCGGCAGCTTCGAGGGCCTCAGCCAGGGCCTGCGCGCCTTTGACCGGCATTTCATGGATCCCAACTCTCCCTTCGATCAGGAGGGCAAGTTCCGGATCATCGCCGATTTTGCCAACTGGAACGTCGAGAAGGACCGCGGCCAGTCCGCCGCTTTCGACCTTTCCGGTCTCGGCTTCCGCGGCGGGGCGGAGTACCTTACGTCAGTGGGCGCTTTCGGGGTGACCGGCAGCTGGCTGTGGAACAAGCACAAGAACGGCCCCTTCGACAATTCCGTGCTGTCCGACAGCTACGAGGCCGGCGCGCACTGGCGGGGCAAGTTCGGACCCGTGATCGCTTTTGCCCGCGTCGGTGCGGGCAAGGCCGACTTCTCGGGCAGCCGGGTGTTTGCCGGCTCGGGCACCAACGCTGCCAATTACACCATCTCCCGTGACTGGAAGGGCGACTTCGTCACCGCGACCGGCGGCGCATCGATCGAGGGCGGCAGCCAGTTCTTCTTCTTCCGCCCCTCGGTGGTGATTGATTACCTGCGCCTGAAGGAAGACGGCTACACCGAAACCGGCGGCGGCAACGCGCTCAATCTCACGGTCGAGGGCCGGGCGAGCAAGGAAGTCGGCATCAACGGCGCGGTTGCCGTCGGCGCCGACCTGTTCGGGATGCAGTCGCGCGACCGCGGCTGGCTGCGCATCGAGGGCGAAGGCGGCTGGCGCGAGCTGCTGACCAGCGACCTTGGCGCGACCGTTGCGCGCTACAACACCGGCCAGCAGTTCACCCTCACCCCCGAAGGGCGCGACAGCGGCTGGTTCGCGCGGGCGCGGGCGCTGGGCGGGGACGGCAGCTACAAGATCGCCGGCGAGGTCGGGCTGGAAGAGCAGTTCGGCAACATCGGCTACTCCTTGCGCGCATCCATCCGCATCGGCTGGTGATGCGCGCGGGTGCCGGCCGGCCCAGCCCCCCAGCGCGTCCGGCCGGCACCCAATCTCTAACGGTTGGCCTCGGGCTGGCTCTGCAGGTGCACCATGTAGTCGACGATCTCCGGCACTGCGGCATCGTCAATCGGGGCCTTGTAGAGCTTCTTCATCTTGCCCACGATCGACTCCCACTTCTTTCGCGGCACTCTGGGCTGCTGGAGCATGGTCGAGGGCGAGTGGCATGCGGTGCAATTTGCGATCACCGCATCGCGTCCGGGGCCGTCGGGCAGGTCGACCGGATCGTCGGGCAGGGTGACGCTCGCGTCCTTGAAGACGACCTCGGGTGCGCGGTCGCAGGCGGTGAGGGCCAGCGCGAGGATGAGGGCGGCGGCTCTCATTGCGCCCTCAGGGTGATGCGTTCGATGACATTGCGGGCATAGCCGGAAGGGTTCCAGACCAGCGTCTCGGGCTGCACCGCGCCGTTCACGTTCCTCGCCCTGACGCCAAGGTTTTCGAAGTCGCCTGCCACTTGCGGCAGGCTCACCGACCATCGGCGGAAGGCATAGGGGCCGTGTTCATCCGGGCCGAGGTCGCAGGGGATCGCCCAGCCCTTGCCGACAAGATCGACCCGCTCGAGCGCCGCATCGCCGCCCATGGCGATGCCCTCCAGCGTGAGCGGCTTGCCGAGTGCCACCGTGTCGCCATCGGCGTGGCTGGTGATGAAGCTGCGCGGCGGCATGGCGGTGATGGGGACGGTGGGGAAGTCCTTGCTCTCGGGGGTCACCGGGACGGCCGGCCAGCGGTAGGTTTCGGCAACGTAGTGGCTCTCGTCCTCGCCGGTCAGCACCTCGATGGTGGAGAGCATCTTGACCCAGTAGGTCGAGAACCAGCCGGGCACCACGATCCGCAGGGGGAAGCCGTGGAGGATCGGCAGGGGCTCGTCGTTCATCGCCCAGGCCACCAGCACATCGTCGCGCATCGCTGTGTCCATAGGGAGCGACTTGATGAACTGCGGCGCGCCCTCGGTTAAGGTCACATCGAGACCCGCGTAGCGCACCCTTTTGGCGCCCTCGGCGACCCCGCCGGCCTTGGCCAGCACGTCGCGCAAGCGCACCCCGGTCCACTTGGCGCAGCCCATCGCGCCGTTGCCCCACTGGGTGCCGGTGACGCGCGGCTCCGACAGGCCCCGGCCATTGCCGGCGCACTGGTTTATCGCAACGACCGAGACTGGCTCGCCCGCGCCCGCAATCTCCTCGAGGCTCAGCGACATGGGCTGCTTTACCGCCCCGCCAATCGCCACACGGTGATCGGCGGCCTTGACCTCGGTCGGCATCGGCCAGTTCCAGCGCACGAACATCCGATCATTGGGGGTGATCGTGCCCGTGGCGAAGGCGTCCATCGGGGTTTCGAGCAGCGGCGGGCGGATGCGCTGGACGATCATCTCGCCCTTGCCGGGGAAGTCCGGGGTGGTCGGACGCAGGCTCGGCCCGCCGGGCAGGCCGAGGTCGATCATTCCGCCGAGCTTCGCCAGCACCGGCGCGGCGAGCGCGACCGTGCCCGCACCCGCGATCAGCGCGCGGCGGGAGAGGCGCGGGGCGCTCATGCCTTCACCCCCTCCAGCCGTTCGATCAGTGCTGCGATGTCCGCCACTTCAAGGCCGTGCGCCACGATCAGATCGCCGATATCGTCGATCCGCGCCATTTCGCCATCGTCGCGCATGATCGAGCAGATCACCGCCGCATCGCCTGCACCCGCCAGACGCGCCAGATCGATCGAGGCCTCGCAGGCCGAGGCGCGCTCCAGCACGCCGCCGGGGCGCGCGATCAGCGGGAAGACGTGGCCGGGGGAATGGATGTGCGCCGAAGTCGCGCCCTCGGTGATGGCGACGCGAACGGTATGCGCGCGGTCGGCGGCGGAGATGCCGGTCGAGACGCCTTCCGCTGCCTCGATCGAGCGGGCGAAGGGCCGCCCGGTCTGGCGCGCGGTGCCGGGGTTGACCAGCGACAGCCCCAGCTGTTCGGCCCGCCCGGGCGTCACCGCGAGGCAGATGAGGCCCCGGCCATGTGTGGCCATGAAGTTGATCGCCTCGGGGGTGACGTGGCTGGCGGCAATCATCAGGTCGATGTCGCCGCCCCGCAGCCGGTCGCCCGCGATCACGACGATCCGCCCTGCGGCAATCGCCTCGAGCGCCGCATCAAGCCGGTTGTCGACTTGGGCGCTCATCGCGCAAGGTTCCTTCCGGCCGCAAAGCTCTTCGCGCCCAGCACCACCTGCTTGCCGACCAGCTCGATCTGCCCGCGCGCGCGCTCGTCGAGGCATTCGCCGTCGGGGGAGAACATGCCCTGATAGGTGCGGATCGTCGCGCCCATCGGGGTCGGCCAGCCGCGCAGGGCATGGGTGATCGCGCGCATGGTGAGCAGGGTGCTCATCGACGCCTGATCGCCGAAAGCCGTAGCGATCAGGCCCACCGCACGACCATCAAGATAGGGCCGCTCGTCACGTGCGAGATCTTCGAGGTAATCGAGCGCGTTCTTGACGACGCCCGAGATCGTTCCGTGATAGCCGGGGGCAGCGATCAGCAGGCCATCGGCCGCGCGCACCGCCTCCACCAGCTCCGCCCCCATTGCAGTGGTGTATCCGGGGCCGCGATAATGGGGGAGCGCCGCGCAATATTCGCCGCCGAAGACCGTCACCTCGGCCCCTTCGCCCGCCGCGATAGCCCCGGCGAGGCGCAGCGCCTGCTCGGTCGAGGAGCCGGGATTGACCGTGCCACCGAGGGCTACGATTCGGGTCATTGGGGGGTGATCCTTTCAGCGAGATAGGCGGCGAGGCGCGCGGTCTGTTCGGGGGTGAAATGCAGGCCCAGCTTGGTGCGGCGCCACAGGATGTCCTCGGCAGTGCGCGCCCATTCGTGTTGGGCAAGGTAATCGGCTTCGGCAGCGGTCAACCCGTGGCCGAAGTCCTCGCCAAGATCGGCGCGGGTCTTTGCCCCGCCCAGGAAACCGAAAGCCCGCGTGCCGTAGAGGCGGATCAGCCGTTCGGCCTCGCGCGGGGAGAGGAAGGGGTAGCGCTCGCCCAGCTCGGCGATCTTGGCGCCCGCCTCTGTCATGCCGAAATCGCCGCCGGGAAGGAACGCGCCGCCGGTCCAGTCCTTGGCCGAGAGCACAGGCAGGAAGGGGGCGAGCTGCTCGACCGCTTCGGCCGCCAAGTGCCGGTAGGTGGTGATCTTGCCGCCGAACACCGAAAGCAGCGGCGCGGTTCCATCCGCCCCGCCGTCGATCTCGAAGCGATAGCCGCGCGTTGCAGCCTCGGGCTTGCCCGAGCCGTCATCGACCAGCGGGCGCACCCCGGAATAGGTCCAGACGACATCGGCGGGGGTGACGGGGGTGCGGAAATATTCGGAGGCGCCTTCGCACAGATAGGCGATCTCTTCGGGGCTGGCCTTGACCTCGTCGAGCCCCGCCTTGTGGTCGACATCGGTGGTGCCGATCAGGGTGAAGTCGCGCTCGTAGGGTATGGCAAAGAAGATCCGCCCGTCGGGCAGCTGGAAGAAATAGGCATAGTCGTGGTCGAAGAGCTTCTTCACGACAATGTGCGAGCCGCGCACGAGGCGCATCCGCTGCGACGTCGGCTCGCCCGCGCGGCCGAGCAGGTCGAGGACGCGGGGGCCAGCGGCGTTGACCACGGCGCGGGCGTGGAAGGTTTCGCCGCCTGCCTCGATCCGCCAGAGGTCCCCCTCCCGGGCCAGCGCGGTCACTTCGCAGCGGGTGAGCACCTGCGCGCCGCGATCCGCCGCGTCGCGGGCGTTGAGGACGACCAGCCGCGCATCGTCCACCCAGCCATCCGAATAGGCGAAGGCGCGGGTGTATTCGGGCTTGAGCGGCGCTCCAGCTTCGTGGCGCGTCAGGTCGACACTCTCGGCCGCCGGAAGCCGCTTTCTCCCGCCGATATGGTCGTAAAGGAACAGCCCGAGCCGCAGCAGCCAGCGCGGGCGCAGGCCGGGGCGGTGGGGGAGGATGAAGCGCAGCGGCCAGATGATGTGCGGGGCGATGCCCCACAGCACCTCGCGCTCGGACAGGGCCTCGCGCACGAGGGCGAATTCGTAATGCTCGAGATATCTGAGCCCGCCGTGGATCAGCTTGGTGGAGTTCGACGAGGTGCCCTCCGCCAGATCCCCGCGTTCGAGCAGCAGCACCTTCGCGCCCCGGCCCGCCGCATCGCGCGCGATCCCGGCGCCGTTGACGCCGCCGCCGATCACCGCAAGGTCGAACACCTGCTCCATCAGATCACCCACTGCGCATAGGCGAGCGCCACCGCGAGGCTGGCGATGGTCGCCGCCAGCACCGGCATCACCGCCCGCCAGCCGAGGCCCAGCAGCAGATCGGTGCGGGTGCGCATCGCCGTTGCCGTAACCGCGAGCAGCAGCAAAGTCTTCGACAAAGTCAGCGCGTGGGCGGCGAGAGGGGCGGGCAGGGTGACGAGCGAGTTGACGCCCACCAGCGCGAGGAAGGCAAGGATGAAGCCCGGTAACACCGGCACCCGCGCTTTGCCGACGCCAGCGGGGAGCGGCTCGACCCGCGCGATCCACAGGGCCGCGAGCGTCACCAGCGGGGCGAGCAGCGCAACGCGGGTGAGTTTTACGACCGTCGCCTGTGCACCGGCTGCGTCGGACACAGCGAACCCAGCGCCGATCGCCTGCGCGACGTCATGGATCGAGGCACCGACGAGGAAGCCCGCCTGCGCGTCGGTGAAGCCCAGCATCGTGGTAAGCGGGGGGTAGGTGACGAGCGCGATGGCGCTCGCCGCAGCGAGGATCACGAGCGTGAGGGTGAAGAGCGCCTGATCGATCCGCTCGCGCCCGATCACGCCGTAAAGCGCGAGCGCTGCGGAAGCTCCGCAGATCGCGGTCGCTCCGCCTCCGAGCAGACCGATGGCGGGGCTCTGCCCGGTCGCGCGCGCGGCGGCGAGGGCGGCGACGAGGGCCGCGGCCATGACGAGCGCGAGGCCTGCGAAGGGGACGATGCCCATCGCCATCACCTGCATCGCGGTCACCTGGAAGCCGAGGAGCACGATTCCCGCGCGCAGCCCGTGGCGGCTGGCGGCGTCGAGCCCATCATGCGTGCGCGGATCGGCGGCGGCGAAGTTCACTGCAAGGCCGATGAGGAGGCCCGCAAGGATGATCGGCACCCCGTAATTCTGCGCCAGCCACGCCGCCGCCGCACCCGCGATGGCGCTGATCGCAAGGCCGGGGACGAAGCGCGAGAGCGGTTTGCGCTCGGGCTTCACCGCGGCGGTGCTGTCGGCGAGCATGATCTCGCCGAACAGGTCGCCCGCGTAAGCCTCGAAATCCGGGGTGGACCCGCGCTTCATTGCCCTGCTGTCCCGCCCTTCTGTCCTGCGCCCTGTCTTACGGTGTCACATCCTACCGCGCCGCCCCCCGCAATGCAACCGCGCGAGGGTGTCAGTCGAACAACTCGGCCTCGCTCACCGGGCGGCGAATCTCGGGGAGGAGCAGGTGGAACCACGCCAGCGCCACCAGATAGGAGGCGGCGGCAAAGGCGAAGAGCGGGCCGTAGCCGAGCCCCGCATCGAGAACGCGGCCCGCCACGAGGCTGATCGCCACCCCGCCCATATTGCCCATGAAGGCGCCGAAAGCCGTCACCCGCCCGACCTTCTCGCCCGGCACCACGTCGGTGATGGTCGAGAACAGCGAAAGCGAGAAGCCCTGATGCCCGGCCATCACCACCCCGATCATAACTGCGACCGGCCAGAAGCTGTCCAGCGCCAGCACCAGCGGTAGCGGCGCGACGATGAGCGCGCACACCAGCATCACGCCCTTCCTCACGCGGTTGGGGCTGAAGCCCGCCTCGAGCAGTCGTGTCGAAACCCACCCGGCGAGCAGCGCGCCGAGCCCCGATCCGGCAAAGGCGATCGCCAGCGGGACGGCCAGTTCCAGCGTCGAAAGGCCGAATTGCTTGCGGTAGTAATCGGCGAGCCAGAAGTTGATGAACCACCAGGTCATGTCGCTCAATGCCTTGGCGACCACGATCGCCCAGGTCTGGCGATTGGCGAGGATCGCGCCGTAAGGCGCGCCTCCTGCCCCGGCGGCAGTCGCCCCGGCGCCAGCGGCCGCATTCAGCCCCGCGACCCCGCGCG
>NZ_LSKQ01000202.1 GCF_001557115.1 Erythrobacter sp. CCH5-A1 | reverse complement strand
TACATCACCCTCGCCGCCAGCGACACTCCCGCGAAGCGGGTTCGTGCATCGACCCATTGCGGTCATTCGTGATGCAGATCAGAATGGCCTGATGACCAGTGTCGTTTACCTTTCGCCCGGTGAAGACATGCCCGACCACGGTGACGATATGCGTTGGCTAAGGATTGAGGCATCTGACGATGGCAGGTTTTCCGGGTCAGGCGGTTCGTTCAAAGCTAATGGTGATTGGGTTGGCTATGGCTCACTTGCCGAAGATGACGTTAGCCTTGAAGCTGCTTTGGCCGCCGCTCAGCAATGGGCTGCCAAATATGACGTGCCGACCATCTGGATTCAGCTTGCGCCGTAGGTCTGTTTTCCACCTACTCGCGGTCATGCTCGCAGCTTAGCTTTTGTCCCATGTGCGGACTTCTTCTGGTCTGACGAGGTGCGCCAATCTGTCGTTGCGCCCTCCCAACGAAAAAGGCCGCCCCCGAAGGGAGCGGCCTTTGCGTTTGCAGTCAGGACCGGATCAGAACTCGGCCTTGAGCCCGACGGAGAAGCTCGTGCCCACATCGAAGGTGTTGATCTCGATGCGGTTGCCGTTGAACTCCTGGAACTCGAAATTGTCGCGGCCGAAGATGTTGCGCACATCGAAGCTCAGCTCGAGCGGAACGCCGCCCAGCTTCAATTCGCCGCGCGCGACGAAATCGACCGTCAGGCCCGGGTCCTCGACCACGTCCGGCAGAGGCCCGCCGCGCAGGGTGACGCGCTCGCTCGCGTAGTTGATGAGGAAGGTGAACTGCTGCACCTTCTCGGTATCCTCGAGGCCGATCGAGAGGTTCGCGACGTGATCCGACTGGCCGACCAGCGGCGCGCCGGCATCGAACAGCAGACTCGCGTCCTGGTTGGGCGTGCCGGGCACCGGCGCGAGATCGCCCGCTGCCACCGTGATGCTCGACTTGCTGTAGGTGTAGTTCGCCAGCACCAGCAGCTGCTTCGTCGCGAAGAACCCGCCCCAGTCATAGAGATCGAAGGCGTACGAGGCGTCGAGCTCGGCCCCGTAGAGTTCGGCCCCCGGCGCATTGGCGAAGCTGGTGCGCAGTTCGCCGGGCACGAAGATCAGGAAGTTCTCGATCGGGTTCGAAATGTCTTTGTAGAACCCTGCCAGGCTGACCTTGTTGCGACCGCCGAGGTAGTATTCGGCGCGCGCTTCGACGTTGGTCAGCTCGCTGTCCTGCAGGAACGGGTTACCGATGTAGCGGCGGTTCGATTCCGGATCGAAGTAGAGCTGTTCGACCAGTTCGCGGAACTGCGGGCGGGCGATGGTCTGCGAGGCCGAGACGCGCAGCTGCAGATCGTCGGTCGCCTCGAAGGTGATTGTCCCGCCGGGCAGCAGGTAATCATTGTTGATGTTGGTGGGAGTCGCGCCGGCGATTGGGGTGTTGAAGATCGTCTGGTCGATCGCCACCGTCTGCGAGCCGTCCTCGAAGCGGACCCCGGCTTCGACGGACAGGCGGTCGGTCGCCGCCCAGCGGACCTGGCCGTAGCCGGCGTGGACCACCAGCGCCGCGTCGAACACCGGGAAGGGCGAGCGTTCGAGGATCGTAACGTCGAAGAACCGGCTTCCGGCGGGCGCCACGGTGCCATTGGGAAGCGTCACAGGACCCGGTGTAGTGGCGGTCGTCGCGCCGGTGATGATGCTGCCCGGCTGGCGCAGGCCCAGCGAGAGGATCAGGGAGCTGGCCGCCTGGGGCGTGAGGAAAGCGTTGCACACCGTGCCGCAGGACACCAGCGGCTGGAACGAGCGGCTGGAGGAACGGCGACTGGTGTCGTAGTAGGAATAGCCGACCGTCACGTCGAGCGAATCGAGCAGCTCGTAGGAGACGTCAATCCCGCCGAAATACTGGTCTTCCTGCAGGTCGTCGAATTCCACCTGCGGGCGATTGGCGAACTGCTGGCCGCCGATCCCACCGATATTGGCTACGAAGCGGTCGCCGAACGGGTCGCCCGGGTTGCCGGTGCGGACATATTCGATCGTCGCGTTGAACGGCGCCTCGCGGTCGGTGCGCGCAAAGCCGCCGCGCAGGTCGATGCCGAGCTTGCCGAAGTTCAGCTCGGTGACGAGCTGCGTGTCGATCAGCTGGCGTTCGAACCAGCCAGTCTGCTGTTCGATGAAGTCGAAGCCGTCGACCCCAAGCAGGAAATCGGTCCGCTCGCCCAGACGCGCGGTCTTGAGCGTGTCGCGGATGTAGAGGTTGGTCCAGCGCACCGTGTGCTCGCCGATGTCGAGACCCACCCCGATCAACGCGTTCACCAGCACGTTGTTGTCGGTGATGAAGGTCGTGCCGGATTCGTTGAGCTGGCTGAGGTCGCCGTTGCCGACCTGGCTCAGCACCGAACGGTTGCGGTACTTGTTCGAGATCCCGCCGGTCGCGATCACGCCGAGATAGGTGTCGTCACCCAGCTCCACCGAGAAGCCGCCGGTGAGATTGGCGCTGAAATTGGCGCGCAGGTTGGGGATGCGCTGAAGCGTGACGAGGTTGGTCGGGAACAGCTGCGCTGCGATCGGGCCGGTAATGGCGGGGCTGACCGAATCGATCCGCTCGCCGCTGTCGAAGAAGGCCTGCAGGTTCGACGGGATGTCGCGGTTGCCGTTGTCGAAACCGAACACGTCCCAGTCGCTGCCGAAATAGCTGAGGCCGTTCTCGAAGGTGGTCTCGGTATCGCCGCTGCCGCTGATGCTGAGCGTCAGGAAGTCCTCGGTGGGCACGGCCTTGGTGGTGAGGTTGATCACCCCGCCGCCGAACTCGAGCGGGAAGTTGGCCGAATAGGACTTCTGCACCAGCGAGGAGGAGATCACGCTGGTCGGGAAGATGTCGAGCGGGACGACGCGGCTGAGCGGTTCGGGGCTCGGCAGCGGCAGGCCGTTGAGCAGGGCGAGCGAATAGCGGTCGCCGAGGCCGCGCACGAAGACGCGGCCGTTGCCGACCAGCGACAGGCCGCTGACGCGGCCGAGCGCGCCGGCGATATCGCCGTCGCCGGTGCGGGCGATGTCGGCTTCGGTGAGCACGTTGAGCACCTGACCCGAGGAGCGCTCCGGATTGCGGCCGCGGCGGCCGGTGACGATGATCTCGCCGCCCGGGATCGAGATGTCGGCCTCTTCGACCGGCGGTTCGCCCTCGACCTCTTCAGTGAGCGGATCCTGCGGCGCTTCCGCTTCGGTCGCGGTGTCCTCGGTCACGTCCTGCGCGTGCAGCATCGAGGGCAGGGTGAGCGACGTGGTGAGAAGCAGCAGCCCTGCCAGGCGCTTGCCGGTCAACATAATGCGAGACCCCCTCATGAATAGGCCTTTGAACAGATTTGGCCCGCGCGGGGCCACATAGAAAGAAAGGGGAGGCGCGCGTCACGACGCGGCGCCCCCCCGTTTCGAAAGGCGCGATCAGCTGAAGACCGGCAGGGTCGTGCAGGCAGTGCCGGTGCCGCCGAAGCTGAACACCGCCGAGTTGCAGGTCCAGCCGCGGAAGGTGTCGAGCCCGGCCGCGTTCTGCACCGCACCGATGAAGGTGCGGGCCGGCGCGAAGAAGCTCGAGCGCGGCGTGGCGTCGAAGGCGGTCACGCCGGTCTCGCCGGTACCGTTCACCACCGTGTCGACGAGGGTGATCGTGAAGTTGAGGTTCACGTTCGAGCCCGCAGTGATCGCCGCAGCCGCAGTGGCAACGCCGCGCACCTGGTTCGAGGCACCGCCGTCGCAGACCACCGAGTTGAAACCGATCAGGTTGTCCACGGTCAGCTGCTCGTCGACGCGCACGCAGTGGGTGCCGGTGCCATCGAGACGGTTCATGACGGTGTTGGTGAGGCCGAAGGCCGCACCGCCGCGCAGACGCAGCATCGCGGCGTTCGAACCGGCAATGCGCTCGACCATCGTCGCGTTGTTCACCTGCAGACGGGTGCGCGGGATGGCGTTGATCGGGGTGGCGACGTTGTCGTTCGAGTCGAGCTCGATGATCGAGTCGCCGGTGCTGGAGCGCTGGACCGCGATGAACGTGTCGACATTGACCTGCGCGCCGGTGTCGACGTCGAGCGAGTCGTCCGACGCGCCGATCACCGCGAGGTTGCGGACGTTGAAACCGCCGCCGAAGAACTCGACGCCGTCATCCGAGCTGTTGAACGACTGGACGTTGGCGATGGTGGTGCCCGAGCCGACGCCGCCGGTGGTCAGCGACTGGAGCTCGTTGCCCGGCGCCAGTTCGAAGCCCGAGAAGCGCAGCTGGTTGAAGGTGAACGAGCCCGAGTTGTCGGCCGCCTGGTTGCCGCCATAGGGCACGGTGACGGCCGAACCTTCGAGGTTCTGCTGGCACTGCGGGTTGGCGCCCGGGGTCGCTGCGGTGTTCACGCCGCCGGTCGCGCAGTCGGACACCGGAGCACGGCCGAGCAGCACGACGCCGCCCCACTGCTGCTGGCTGTTGTCGCTGGCGACGCCGATCACGTTGTCGCGGCTGGTCCAGATGATCGGGCGGGCCGCGGTGCCATTCGAGATCAGGCGGTTGCCGCGGTTGACGATCAGCGCCGAGTTGCCCTGGGCGAACAGGATCACGCCCGGCTCGATGGTCAGGGTGACAGAGGTGTTGGTGGTGCCGAAGCCCTGATCGGTGCCGACCTGCGTCGCGCCCTGGATCTGGTAAAGCAGGCCGCGGATGAAGGGCAGGGTGTCGGAGGTTGAGATGGTCGCAGGCAGGGTGCACACGCGATAGGTGCCAGTCGGGCCGGAGATGGTTCCGGCGTCGGTCAGGCCGCCGGCGGTCGCGATGGTCGGGCAGCCGCCTGCCGGGGTCACCAGAGTCTGGGTGGGAGTGGGGGTCGGGGTGGGCGCCGGGTTGTTGATGATGATGTCGCCGCCGGTGCCGGGCGAAACGATCTCATCCGCGCCGCAACCCGCCAGAGCGACCAGGCTGCAACCCAGAATCAGAGTGCGTTGGATGTTTTTCACGAGCGTGGGTCCCCTCTTGAGCCGAGAATCGAGTTAGGCGCTTGATCTGTTGCGCTGAAGGCTGGCTAGGGGGCGTTCATGACCGAATTGTTGCAGCATGACAGTGGCATGGCATTTGCTGTAATATGACTGAAGAAAGACAAATATGACAAAGCGATTCCCTCGGAGGAGCTGCGGCGCTGGGGGAGGTGTCACGAAAATATAGAAAATAATCAGAAGGTTGAGCTTGTAAATTACAAATAAAAGACAATGTTACAGTTATGTTGCATTCGCTCCCCGTCACAGGCATGATGCCTGCCTGATCGAAGAGGAGCCATACCGATGTCCGTAGCCTTTCTTGCACTGGCGCTCGCCGCCGCACCCCCGCTTGCAGACACTCCCGTCGCCCCCGAACTCGCCGCGCGCATGATCGCTGCAGGCCGCGCCGAGCAGGCCATCGCCTCGCTGGAAAAGGCTAGCGCCGCCGATCCGCAGGATGCCGCGGTGCTGATCAATCTCGGCATCGCCTATGCCCAGACGGGTGACGAGGTGCGGGCGCGCGATGCCTTCCGGCAGGCGCTGGCCTGCAACGAGGTGATCGAGCTCGAGACCGCCGACGGCACCGCCACCGATTCGCGGCGGCTGGCGCGAAAGGCGCTAAGGATGCTCGAGCGCGGCGAATTCCGCGGCGCGGCGGGCGCGGCAGGCACGCTGAGCTTCCGCGACCAGTGACCGTTTTACAGGGCGCGCCGGGGAGCCGCTTGCGCGAAATTGCGCGTAGTGCCGCCCCGGTAACCCACCGGTAATCATCCCGTGGCTTTCCTCATACTGTCACCTGCCTGTCATTTAGGATAGACAAAGGGAGACACTCTGGAGGGCCGAGACATGATTCTCGCCGCGGCTTGCCGCGTCATGACAATTGCTGCGGGTACGGCGCTCGCCTTCGGCCCCGCGGCCGAGGCGCGCGCGGATGTGCTGGAGCTGGATGCGGGCGGCGCGCGCTGGGTGGCGGGGCCGCTTGCCGGTCAGAGCGCCGTTCCCGGACCGGCTGCTGCGCCTGCTCCCTCCGGACAGGCCGAGCCTGGCGAGGGGCCTGCTTTCGCCGTTCCCGATTTCGCCGTCGCCGACCCGGCGCGCCACGCCGCCGGCGTGCCAGCGCGCTATGCCGCCAAGATCGCCGAGCTTGCGGCCCGCTTCGATATCTCGCCCGCGCTGCTCGAGGCGGTGGTGTGGCAGGAGAGCCGCTGGAACGAGAACGCGGTCTCGCCGGTCGGCGCGCAGGGGCTTGCCCAATTGATGCCGGGCACCGCGCGCTATCTCGGTGTTGACCCGCGCGATCCTTTCGCCAATCTCGAAGGCGGGGCGCGTTACCTGCGCGAACAGCTCGACCGCTTCGGCGGCGACATCGAGAAGGCGCTCGCTGCCTACAACGCCGGCCCGGGACGGGTCGAGCGATCGGGCGGGGTGCCCAATATCCGCGAGACAAAGCAGTATGTGGCCGCCATCATGGGGCGGCTGTCCAACCATGCGCGCGCGCCCGGCCAGTAACCGGGCGCCCTGACGCGCACGAATGAACATCGAGAAACTGAGAAAGACATGATGCCCAAGGTCCGTATTCCCGTCCGTCTTGCCGCCGCCCTCGCGCTGGTCTCGGCCCACACTGCTGCCTTCGCCCAAGGCGCCGATCCCGCCGGTTCGGGTCCGATCAACAACGCGCTGCTGTGGCTCCAGGGCACGCTGCTCGGCACGGTGGCGACCACCATTGCGGTGATGGCGGTCGCCGCGATCGGCTTCATGATGCTCACCGGCCGGATGAACTGGCGCTTCGGCGCGACCGTGATCATCGGCGTCTTCATCCTGTTCGGTGCGACCACCATCGTTGCCGGCATCCAGCAAGCGGCTGGTTAAGCACATGAGCGAGCTCGTCCGCCACCCCGTCCACCGCGCGCTCACCCGCCCGCAGATGTTCGCCGGCGTGACGATGAACTTCTTCATCATCAACATGATGGTGACGACGATCGCCTTCCTGATCCTGCGCAACCTGCTGATCCAGAACGGGCTGTTCCTGCTCGGCTTCCTGCTGATCCCGGGGGTGATGCACGGCATCGGCTACTTCGCTTCCTTGCGCGAACCGCGTATCTTCGACCTGTGGATCACGAAGGTTTCGAAGTGCCCGCGCGTTCCCAATTACAAGCGCTGGGGGTGCAACTCCTATGCGCCTTAAGGACGTATCGTCATGGTGAAATGGATCGGAGCCGCCGCGTGGAGCGCGAAGGAAGCCCTGGTCGGTGACCGTCTGCCCTATGACCGGCTGATCGACGAGAACACCGTGCTGCTGCGGGACGGCAGCGTGATGAGCGCCATCCAGGTGCCGGGCCTCTTGTTCGAGACCGAGGACAGCGATGCCCTCAACGCCCACGCCGCCACCCGCGAGGTGATGCTGCGTTCGACCCTCGATGCGCGCTTCGTGATGTATCACCACGTCATCCGCCGCCGGGTCGAGGTGGAACTGGATGCCGAATTCCCCGACCCGCTCTCGCGCCATATCGATGCGCGCTGGAAGCAGCGGCTGGCGGGCGGATCGCTGTTCATCAACGACCAGTTCGTCACGCTGATCCGCCGCCCTGCGCGCGGCAAGACCGGCCTGCCAGAGCGTATCGCGAAGATGTTCAGCCGCGCCGGGCAGGAAGAGCTGGAAGCCGATCCCAAGGACGTCCGCAGCCTCAAGGCCGCGATCACCGGGCTGGTCGCCTCGCTCCAGAGCTACGGCGCGGCGGTGCTCGGGGACTATCAGGCACCCGGCACCGGCGGCACCAATTCCGAGATGCTGGAGCTGCTCAGCGCGCTCTACAACGGCGAGATGCGCCCGGTGCGCCGGCCTTCCCCCGATACCGACATCGGCGACATGCTGCCCTATCGCCGCGCCTCCTTCGGGCTCGATGCGATGGAACTGCGCGGCAGCGCCGCGCCCGATTTCGCCGCGATCCTCGGCCTGAAGGACTATCCCGAGGCGACCTCGCCGGGCCTGCTCGACAATCTGCTGCGCCTGCCGTTCGAGATGGTCGTCACCGAAAGCTACGCCCCCAACGAGCGCACCACGGCCAAGGAGCGCATCGACCTTGCGCTGCGCCGCTCGCGCTCGGTCGATGAAGAGGCCGCAGCCGAACGCGCCGACATGCTCGCCGCGCGCGACAGCCTCGGCAACGGGGCGGTCGGCTTCGGCGATCACCACCTCACCGTGCTGGTGCGCGAGAAGACGCTCCCCGCGCTCGACGACGCGATGGCCGCCTGCGCCGCCGCGCTCGCCGATACGGGCGCCATCGCGGTGCGCGAGGACACCAACCTCGAGCCCGCCTTCTGGGCGCAGTTCCCGGGGAACGAGGAATATATCGTCCGCCGCGCGCTGATTTCCTCGGCCAATATGGCAGGCTTCGGCAGCTTCCACGGCTTTGCGCTGGGGCAGGCGGGCGGCAACCACTGGGGCGATGCGGTGACGCTGCTGGAGACAACCAGCGCGACGCCGTTCTTCTTCAACTTCCACCACGGCGACCTCGGCAACTTTTCGGTCATCGGGCCGAGCGGGTCCGGGAAGACGGTCGTCATGAACTTCCTGGCGGCCCAAGCGCAAAAATTCAAACCGCGCACCATCCTGTTCGACAAGGATCGCGGCGCGGAGCTGTTCATCCGCGGGATCGGCGGGCGTTATGATCGGATCGCACCGGGGATGCCGACCGGCTTCAACCCGCTCGCGCTTCCCGACACGCCCGCCAACCGCGCCTTCCTGCGCGACTGGCTCGCCGTACTCCTGAAGGCCGACGGGCCCGAGGAATTCGCGACGCTCTCCGCCGCGGTCGATGCGACCTACGCCAACGATCCCTCGCTGCGGCGCCTGCGCCATTTCAAGGAACTGCTCGCCGGTGCCCGCCGTCCGGAGCCGGGCGATCTGGCCGATCGCCTCGGCGCATGGATCGGGGAGGGCGAGCACAGCTGGCTGTTCGACAACGCGCGCGACCAGCTCGATCTCGAAACCCGCGTCATGGGCTTCGACATGACCGCGCTGCTCGAAAACCCGCGGCTGCGGACGCCGACCATGATGTACCTGTTCCACCGCATCGACGAGCGGCTGGACGGGCAGCCGACCATGATCCTGATCGACGAGGGCTGGAAGGCGCTGGACGACGAGGTCTTCGCCGCGCGCATCCGCGACTGGCTCAAGACCCTGCGCAAGCGCAATGCGCTGGTCGGGTTTGCCACACAGTCAGCCCGCGACGCGCTCGATAGTCGCATTTCGACCGCGCTGGTCGAGCAGACCGCGACGATGGTGTTCATGCCCAACAGCCGCGCGCGGGCGGAGGATTATTGCGACGGCTTCGGCCTCACCGCTCACGAATTCGCGCTGATCCGCTCGCTGCCCGCGCACAGCCGCTGCTTCCTCGTGCGCCAGCCCGATGCGAGCGTGGTGGTCCGGCTCGACCTGTCGGGCGCGCCGGAGGTGCTGACGATCCTTTCGGGCCGCGAGAGCGCGGTGCGCAGGCTCGATCTGCTGCGCGAAGCGGTCGGCGATGCGCCGTCCGCGTGGTATCCGCCGCTCACCGGCCGCGCCTGGCCCGACGGTCCGGGTGACCCCGAGGACGACAGCATGTGGCAGGCGGCGGAATGAGCGCGAATTGCGATCAGGCCGCCCAGGCAATGGGCACCGGCGTCTCCTCGGCGCTGACCGCGGTCGACTGTATCGCCGGCAATGTCTCCGAACAGGCCTTCAACCGCCTGTTCGGCGATGACGGCCAGCTCGCCTTCGCGCTGACCATCGTGCTGGGGCTCTATGTCGGCTTTTTCGGCATCTCGCTGATGCTCGGCCGTTCGAACATCTCGGTGCGCGCGCTTGTCCCCAAGATGATGACGCTGGGGCTGGTGCTGACCTTCGCGACCAGCTTCGTCGCCTTCTCGAGCGTGTTCTACAACATCTTCATCGGCGGCCCGGATCAGATCGCAGGGATCCTCACCGGCACACGCGGCGAGAGCGCCACGATGGTGTTCGCCCAGAAACTCGACGTGGTGTTCCAGGCGATCCAGCAGGCGAGCGGGGATACCTCCAACATCAGCGCCTTCTCCCCACCGGGGATGATGTGGCTTGGGGCGATGCTGCTCTTGCTGGGCACGGTGGGCATGCTGGTGACCGCGCGCATCGCGCTGGCGCTGCTGCTTGCGATCGGCCCGATCTTCGTGGTGCTGGCCCTGTTCGACGGCACGCGCGGGCTGTTCACCGGCTGGCTCAAGGGCCTGACGATGATGGCGATCACCCCGCTGCTGGCCGTGCTGGGCGGGTCGATCATGCTCGAAATTTCGGTTCCCGTGCTAGCCGCGCTGGTGGCGGTGCCGGGCAAGATCGACCAGCAGGCGGCGATGGCCTTCTTCCTGATCGGCGCGGTGCATGTCGCGCTGATGCTGCTGTCCCTGAAGGTCGCCACCACGATGGTCGCGAACTGGCAGGTCTTCGGTCTCGTGCCGGGCGAGGAGCGCGAACGCCCGGTCGAAGACCTGCGCCCGGTTGCCGTGCCGCAAGGCGCCGGCACGGCCCCGCGCAACACCAATGTCGCCCCCGTCACGCCGCTCGCGACCGCGCGCCGCGCCGATGTGGCGCCGCCGCCGCCGCAGGTGGTGGTCGCCAACGACACCGGCAGCGATGCCGGTGCGGCCCGCGATACCCGCGTGATCGCCGCTGCCGCAGCGGGCGGGCAGGTGGTGCCGCTCACTGCGGCACCGCAGCGCACCCGCGGGATCGGCAACCGCTTCCGCCCCGCGCCCTCGGGCCCGTCCGCGCCCGCCCCAAAGCCGACGATGCCCCCCACGGAGACCTATCAATGACCCGGCCCTCGCTCCTCGCGAGCCTCGCTTTTGCCCTTGCCCTTGCCGCCCCGCTCGCCGCGCAGGACAGCCGGCTCCAGACCCTTGTTTACGATGCCGACGCGGTGGTGCGCATCGATGGCCGGGTGAAAGTCCAGACCACCATCAAGTTTGCCCCCGACGAGATCATCGAAAACGTCGCGATCGGGGATTCGGCGGCCTGGCAGGTGCAGCCCAACAAGGCGCAGACGATCCTGTTCGTGAAGCCGCTGGAACCGGCCGCGCGCACCAACATGACCGTGGTGACCGACAAGCGGACCTATCTGTTCGACCTCGTCGCCAGCCCCAAGGCGTCCGCGCTCTACGTCCTGCAATTCCGCTACCCCGAACTCGAGAAGGCGGCCGAGGAAGCGCGCCTTGCTGCCGAGGCCGAGGCCGAGGCGAAGGCGCAGCTCGCCGCCAACGCGATCGATCCCGCCACCGGCGGCCCCGTGACCCCGCCCAAGCCGGCCGAACCGCCCAAGCTCAACTTCGCCTGGTCGAGCGCGGGTACGCCCGAGCTCCTGCCCAACCGCGCCTATGACGATGGCGATGCGGTGTATCTGACCTGGGGCCCCGGCATGCCGATCCCCGCGATCCTCATCACCAATGCCGAAGGTGACGAGGGGCCGGTCAACTACACCACCCGCGGCGATACCGTGGTGGTCGAAGGGGTGCCGCCGCAGATCATCCTGCGATCGGGCCGCGACAGCGCCACCCTCACCAACACCGGGCCGATGCCGCCGTCATCGCGGCAGGCCGGACTTTCCGCAAGGCGCGGGAAGGGCAAGAAATGATCGTTCAACCGAACCACCCTGCCAAGGAGAGCATCTGATGCGTCTGGCCATGCGTTTGCCGTCCAAGAAAGGCTCAGGAGAAGGCAACGAGGACGGTGTCGATCCGCGCACCCGCGAATCTGCCGAGATCATCGATCTTGCCAGCCGCGCGGCCTTCCCCGCGGTCACCGACCGCAAGGCCAAGGGTGACGGAGTCGGGCTCGCGGCCGGCGTGGCCGTGGTCGGCCTGCTCGGCGCGGTGACCTTCTGGGCAATGAACGCCGCGCGCACGGCCGAGCCGCAGGGGATCGGCAATCCCGCCGTCGCACCGGCCACGCCCGTGCCGGTGATGCAGCCCGCGCAGCCGATGGGCGATCCCGCGCAGATGCAGCCGGCCCCTGTGCCGGTCATGCCGCAGGGCGATCCTGCGCCGATGCCGGTTTTTGCCGGCAATCCCGGCGCGGCGAGCGTGCCTGCCGCCAATCCCTATGGCAGCCCGATGCTCGCCTTCGACGGCAGCTCCGCACGGGGCTTGCGCCTTGGCGAGGCGCCCTCCGCGCCCGCCCCGGGCACGCCGGCCCCGGCAGGTGTGGGCGCCACGGGCGGTGCGGCGGGCTTCGCCAGCAGCATCGGCGGCGTGGGCGGCGGGCCGGCCCAGGCGCGCGCCATGACCAACCCGTCGACCACCGTGACCGAGGGCACGCTGATCCCGGCGATCCTCGAGACCGCGATCAACACCGACGTGCCCGGCTATGTCCGCGCGGTGGTCAACCAGGACGTGCGCAGCTTCGACGGCAAGCGCGTGCTCGTCCCGCGCTCGACCCGCCTGATCGGCCAGTACCGCGCAGGGGTAGAGCAGGGCCAGCGCCGCGCCTACGTGATCTGGACCCGCCTGATCCGGCCCGACGGCGTCTCGGTCAACCTCGCCTCGCCCGCAGTCGGCTTCGACGGGGCGACGGGCATCGAGGGCGACGTCAACAGCCACTTCTTCAAGCGCTTCGGCTCGGGCCTGCTGCTTTCGGTGGTCGGCGGCCTCGGCGCGGTGGCGACCGGCGGGATCGGCGGCGCGATCCTGGCGGGCAGCGCGCAGAACGCAGCCAACTCGGCGGTGCAATCGCAAGGCCAGATCAGCCCCACGATCCGCGTGCGCGCGGGCGAGCCGATCCGCGTCTACACCGCGCGCGATCTCGATTTCACCGCGGTCGGCGGCTGACAGGCATGAGCGCGGACGTGCATCGGCTGGAGACAGGCGAGGGCGCGGCAAGCACGCCGCTCTCCGCCGAGCGGTCGGTCTATCTCGACGCCTATCTCGCGCCTTTCCGCCGCTGGCTCGAACGTGACACCGTGACCGAGATCATGGTCAACCGCCCGGGCGAGGTGTGGATCGAGGACGCCGCCAGCCCTGGCATGCAGCGCATCGACACGCCCGAGATTGACGACCGGCTGGTCCAGCGCCTTGCCGAACAGGTCGCGCGGGTGAGCCATCAGGGGATCAACCGCGAGCATCCCTTGCTGGGCGCAACCCTGCCCGATGGCGCGCGTGTCCAGTTCTGCGGGCCTCCGGCGAGCCGCAAGCACTGGGTGATGGCGATCCGCCGCCACCGCCGGCTCGATCTGCCATTGGATGCCTATGACACCGGGCCGCTGGTGGGCGAGATGCAGTTCGACCTGCCCGATCCGCAGACCCAGCCGATCGCCTATCTGCGCGCCGCGATCCGCGCGCGGCGCACGATCCTGATCTCGGGCGGCACCTCGACCGGCAAGACCACTTTCCTCAACGCCATGCTCGGCGAGATCCCGCCGGAAGAGCGCGTGGTGCTGGTGGAAGATACCCCCGAATTGCGTTTTCCCGGCGAGAACGCGGTCGGACTTGTCGCCGTGAAAGGCGAGCTGGGCGAGGCCAAGGTCACCGCCAACGAGCTGCTCCAGGCAGCGCTCCGCCTGCGCCCCGACCGCATCGTGCTGGGCGAGCTGCGCGGCGCGGAGAGCGTCAGCTTCCTGCGCGCGATCAACACAGGGCACCCGGGTAGCTTCTCGACCATCCACGCCAATTCCCTACGCGGCGCGCTGGAGCAGTTGTCGCTGATGGTCATGCAGACCGGCATCGGCCTCACCCGCAGCGACACCATCGCCTATGCCGCAAGCGTGATCGACGTGATCGTGCAACTCGGCCGCGACGCCAACGGGAAGCGCGGGATCACTTCGATTGCGGATAGTAGATCGCTTGTCTGATCTGCGGTTTGGCGGGCCGTTCCGCGTTTGACGAATATGTGACAAGCGCGTCCTTCGCATTTACACGTAAGCCGCTTGCGAACACATGCGCGCCCGGCGCATCATGGCGCGCAAGACAAGGCCTGACCCGCAAAGGCGCGGGGGCGGGCGGGACAGGGAAGCGATGAGCACGTCACCGACCGGCACAGAACCCGCTGCCACCAGCGCGGCGGGCACCACCCAGATGGCGACCCTCGGTCCGGACGAATCCCCTTTCTTCAACCGCGAGCTTTCATGGCTCCAGTTCAACCAGCGCGTGCTGGCCGAGGCCTGCAACGAGGCCTACCCGCTGCTCGAACGCCTGCGGTTCCTGTCGATCTCGGGCAGCAATCTTGACGAGTTCATGATGATCCGCGTGGCGGGCCTTGTGGGTCAGGTGCAGCGCGGGTTCGATGCGCCCTCGATCGACGGACGCAGCCCCTCGCAACAGCTCGCCGCGATCCGCGATACGCTCGCCATCCTGTCGCAGCGCCAGCAGGCGATCTGGCGCAGCCTGCGCACGGGCCTTGCGGCAGCGGACATCCACGTCGCCGACGAGGAACGGGTCAGCCCCGAGGTCCACAAGTGGCTCAAAAGCTACTTCCTCAACGAGATCCTGCCGATCATCACGCCGCAGGCGCTGGACCCCGCGCACCCCTTTCCCTTCGTCCAGAACGAAGGGCTCGGCCTGCTGTTCACGCTGAAGCGCGAGGCGACGGCCGAGCAGCTGATCGAGATGGTGCTGATCCCCAGCGCGCTGCCGCGTTTCGTGCGCGTGCCCGATGCGGTGACAAGTGCCGGATCGGGGCAGGGTGGGGCGCTCTACATCTCGATCGCGCGGCTGATCCAGCGCTATGCTGGCGAGCTTTTCCCCGGCTTCTCGATCGAGGGCGACGGGCTGTTCCGGGTGCTGCGCGACAGCGATATCGAAATCGCCGAAGAGGCCGAAGACCTCGTGCGCACCTTCCGCAGCGCGATCCAGCGCCGCCGCCGCGGTCAGGTGATCCAGCTCGAGATCGACGAGGATTTCGATCCGGCGGCCGAAAGCCTGCTGCTCGACCAGCTCGGCATCAACGAGGCCGCGCTGATCAAGACCGACGGCATGATCGGGATCGACGGCCTCGCCGAGATCGTCCGCGAAGACCGGCCCGACTTGAAGTTCGACGCTTACTCCCCGCGCTTTCCCGAGCGGATCCGCGAGCATGACGGCGATGCCTTCTCGGCGATCCGCGAAAAGGACATCGTCATCCACCACCCCTACGAAAGCTTCGAGGTGGTGGTCGATTTCATCCGTCAGGCCGCAGCCGATCCCGATGTGGTGGCGATCAAGCAGACGCTCTACCGCGCCGGCAGCCAGTCGGCGGTGATCGGCGCGCTGATCGAGGCGGCCGAGGCGGGCAAGTCGGTCACCGCGGTGGTCGAGCTGAAGGCCCGTTTCGACGAGGAGCAGAACCTCAAATGGGCGAGCGCGCTCGAGCGCGCAGGGGTGCAGGTGATCTACGGCTTCACCGACTGGAAGACCCACGCCAAGGTCGCGATGGTGGTGCGGCGCGAGGGCGAGGGCTTTCGCACCTATTGCCACTTCGGCACCGGCAACTATCACCCGGTCACCGCCAAGATCTACACCGATTTGAGCTTCTTCACCGCCGACCCCAAGCTGGGGCGCGACGCGGCCAAGATGTTCAACTTCGTCACCGGCTACGTCGAGCCCCACGCATTGGAACGGCTGCACATCGCCCCGATCGATCTGCGTCAGGAAATCTACGAACGCATCGATACCGAGATCGCCAATGCTCAGAAGGGCAAGCCTGCGGCGATCTGGATGAAGTGCAACCAGCTGACCGATGAAGGCATGATCGAACGGCTCTATGCCGCCAGCAATGCCGGGGTGCAGGTCGAACTGGTGGTGCGCGGGATCTGCTGCTTGCGGCCCGGACTCGTCGGCCTGTCCGAGAATATCCGCGTCAAATCGGTGATCGGCCGCTTCCTCGAACACAGCCGCATCTACGCCTTCGCCAATGGCCACCCGATGCCGAGCGCCCATGCCGCGGTGTTCATCGCGTCTGCCGACATGATGAGCCGCAATCTCGACCGCCGGGTGGAGACGCTGATCCCCATCTTGAACCGCACGGTGCATGATCAGGTGCTGCAGCAGGTGCTGCTCGCCAACATGCTCGACAGCGAGCAGAGCTGGTGGCTGCATTCCGACGGCAGCTATTCGCGGGTCGAGACCGAGGAAGGCGTGAAGCCCTTCAATTGCCACCGCTATTTCATGACCAACCCCTCGCTGTCCGGGCGCGGCGGGGCGCTGGAGGCGGGCGCGGTGCCCAAGCTTTCGCTGCGACGGGGCGCTGTGGCATGATCTGGGGCAAGCGGCGGGCAGACCGCAACGGCTCGCTCGGCGGTGCGGGGGCGGAGCGTGCGATCATCGACATCGGTTCGAACACGGTGCGCCTTGTCGTCTATGGCGGCACGATGCGCGCGCCGACGGTGCTGCTGAACGAGAAGGTCACCGCCAAGCTCGGGCGCGAGATTGCCGCCACTGGCAGGCTGGCCGACGAGGCGATGGCGCTGGCGATGCGGGGGCTCAGGCGGTTCGCGCTGCTGCTCGCCGATCTGGGCATCAAGGACATCGAGACCGTCGCCACCGCGGCGGTGCGCGATGCGGCCAACGGCCCGGAATTCGTGGCCGAGCTGCGCGCGATCGGTTTGAAGCCGCGGGTGATATCGGGCGAGGAAGAGGCACTGCTCAGCGCTCACGGCGTGATCGGGGCCTTCCCCGATGCGCACGGGATCGTCGCCGACTTGGGTGGCGGCAGCCTCGAGCTGGTGCGCGTCGCGGGCGGGGCCTGCGAGGGCGCGAGTTCGCTTCCGCTGGGCACGCTGCGCCTGCCCGAACATCGCGGCAAGAACCCCAAGACGGCCAGTGCCGAGATGAAGAAGTCGCTCGACAAGGCGATCCGCAAGGGCGGGTGGGACCTTGCCGCCAATCCCGCGGCCGAGAATGGCGCGCTCTACCTAGTGGGCGGCACGTGGCGGGCGATGGCGGTCTATGCGATGGCCGCGAAGGGCTGGCCGCTGAGCGATCCGCACGGCTTCGAGCTCGACGCAGCGGGCGCGCAGGAATTGGCCACGGCGCTGGCGGCGAGCGAGAGCGACGCGCTCAAGACCCGCGAACGCATCTCGACGATGCGTGCCGAAAAGCTCCCCGACGCCGCGGTGCTGCTCCAGGCGCTGCTTGCCCGGCTGGCGCCGGAGCGCGTGGTGTTCTCCTCGTGGGGCCTGCGCGAGGGGCTGCTCTACGATCGCCTGCCGGAAGCCACCCGCGCAGCCGACCCGCTGCTCGCAGGGGTTGCGGCCTTCGCCGGCCAGCGCGGCACGCAGCCCCAGCTGGCGACGCGGATGGCGGCCTGGACCCTCGACGCCGCCCCTGCGCGGGGCCACGGCTCGGAGCGGCTGCGGCTGGCGGCGACCATGCTCGCGCTTGCCTCGATGCAGATCGAACCGAACATCCGCCTGCCGCAGGCGATCAACTGGGCGCTGCACAAGCGCTGGATCGGCGTCGACGGGAAGGGTCGCGCAATGCTCGCCGCGGCGGTGGCGGCCAATGGCAACCAGCTGTCCTTCCCGAGCGAAGTGCGCGCGCTCGCCAGCGAAGAGGCGCTCGAGGAGGCGGTGCGCTGGGGCCTTGCCTTGCGGCTCGCGCGAAGGCTCGGGGCGCAGAGCGCTCGCTCGCTCGAGGTCAGCCGCCTGCGGGTGGAGGAGAGCATGCTGGTGCTCGAACTCGCCGCCAGCCACGCCGCGCTGTTCGGCGCGCCGACCGAGAAGGACATGAAGCTGCTCGCCGGCCGGTTGGGCCTCGGCTGGCGGGTCGATATTGTCGACGAGATCGTGATGTAGGTTTACGCTGGCTTCTCGCTCCCGAAGGGCGAGAAGTCGGTGTCGATGTCGAACAGGTCGACACCCTCGGCCTGCTTCAGCCGGTTCACCACCACATAGGTGACCGGCGTCAGCACCGCCTCCCACGCCACCTTCAGTGCCCAGTTGGTGATCATCACGGTGATGACCGCCTCGGTCGTCCAGATGCCGAGGAAGGCGACGGGGTAGAAGATCAGGCTGTCGACCGCCTGGCCGACAAAGGTCGAGCCGATGGTGCGGGTCCACAGGGCGCGGCCCTTGGTCCAGACCTTCATCTTGGCAAGCACGAAGGAGTTGACGAACTCGCCCGCCCAGAAAGCGGTGATCGAGGCGAGGACGATGCGCCAGGTGCTGCCGAAGACGCTTTCGTAGGTCATCTGGCAGATCGCCCCGCCCGGCACCGCGGGGTCGGCCGTGGTAGTGGGCGGACGCTCCCCGCCAAAGCCGCTCGCCGCGCATTCCCACCCGCCGAACGGGGGCAGGGCGGTGACGACGTAGGACATGAAGGCGAGGAAGATCATCGCCGCCGTCCCCACCCAGATCACCCGGCGCGCCTTGGCAAAGCCGTAGATCTCGGTCAGCACGTCGCCGATCACGTAGCCGAGCGGGAAGAACAGAATGCCCGCGCCATAGATGAAGGTGCCATCAGGGGCGGGCCACAGGCCCTCGGGCCAGAACGGCACGTCGACATAGGTGAGCTTCGCCGCGCCGATGATGTTGGAGAGCAGCAGGATGGTGACGAAGCCTGCCATCACCAGATCATAGAAGCGGAAGGTCACCGGCGCGCGGCTGGTCGCAACGATCCCGTCGGTCGGATCGCGGTCGAAGGCGGCGGCGGGATCGGCGGATTGGGCGGCTGAAGCGGTGTTTTCCATCGCCCGGACGGTTAGCGCGATTCCCTTGGCGCGCAAAGCGCGCTAATGCCCCATCCGGCGCGCGCCCGTAGCTCATCTGGATAGAGCGCGAGACTTCTAATCTTGAGGCAGCAGGTTCGAGTCCTGCCGGGCGCGCCAAATCTTCCGTCCCTTCGGGGCGGGGGATTTGGCGGGCTCTCAAGGCCCGAGCCTTGTTCGGAATCGGAGCAGCCGCAGGCTGCGCAGATGAACGCGGCGCGCAAGCGACGCGGACAGTCCTGCCGGGCGCGCCAACGCTGCCGAAGCGGCGGCCGGGCGCTATTCGTGCCGCAGCGCGTCAATCGGATCGAGCTTCGAGGCGCGGCTGGCGGGGTAGTAGCCGAACACCACCCCCATCCCGGCGGCGAACAGGAAGCTAAGGATGTTGATCGCCGGATCGAAGGCGAAAGGCACGTCGATGGCTGATGCCAGCCCGATCGAGGCGACGAAGCCCAGCGCAATCCCCACGAGCCCGCCCAGCGCGCACAGCACCACCGCTTCGGTCAGGAATTGCAGCCGCACCTCGCGCGCGAGCGCACCGATGGCGAGGCGGATGCCGATCTCGCGGGTGCGTTCGGTGACCGAAACGAGCATGATGTTCATGATCCCGATTCCGCCGACGAGCAGGCTGATCGAGGCGATCACCGCCACCATCGCGGTCAGCGCGCCGGTTGCAGCGCCGAGCGCCTGGTTGACCTGCGCGGTGTCAATCACGTTGAAATCATTGGGCGCCCCGTCCTGCAACAGCCGCCGTTCGCGCAGCAGGCCGACCAGTGCATCCTGCACCGTCTTGGCCGAATAGGACGGATCGTATTTGACCACGAAGAAATCGAGGTTCTCGTTGCCGCGGAACCGGCGCTGGACGTTCTTTATCGGCAGGTAAACCGCATCGTCGTCATCCGCGCCATTGCCGCCCTGGCCGCGCTCGGCAACCATCCCGATCACCTCGCACGAGACATCGCCGATCCGCATCCGCGCACCGATCGGACTGCCGGAGGGCGGGAAGATCGCCTCGCGCACCTTCAGTCCGAGCAGACAGACGTTCTTGCCCGATTCCTCCTCGTCGCGCGTGAACAGGCGGCCTTCGTCGACCTTGACCGATTGCGCTGCGAGCAGATCGTTGCTCACCCCCTGCACCCGGGTGTCCCAATCCTGCCCGTTGTAAAAGGCGGTGGCATTGGCATTGACCTGCCCCGCCGCGATCTCGACTCCGGCGATCTGCTGGCCGACAGCGCGCACATCGGCGTCGTCGAACGGGCGGATGGTGCCGCGGTCGGTGCGCACCGGGAAGACGATGAAATTGCTCGCGCCGAGCGAGGAGATCTCGTTCTGCACCGAGGCCGTGACCCCGTTGCCGAGCGTCACCATCGTCACCACCGCCGCGACCCCGATGATGATCCCGAGCGTCGTCAGGATCGAGCGCAGGATGTGCCGCCGGATTTCGCGCAGCGCGAGCAGGATCGAGGTACCGAGCATCAGGCGCCCGCCTCGGCCAGCGCGCCGCGCTCGATCCGCTCGACCAGCCCGTCACGGAAGCGGACGATGGTGCCGGCATAGGCGGCCATGTCCTCCTCGTGGGTGACCATCAGGATGGTGATGCCTTCGCCGTTCAGCCGCTGGAGCAGCTGCATGATCTCGACCGAGCGCTCGCTGTCGAGGTTGCCGGTCGGCTCGTCCGCGAGCAGCACGTCGGGCTGCGTCACCAGCGCGCGGGCGATCGCGACGCGCTGCTGCTGGCCGCCCGAAAGCTCGGCCGGCGTATGGTCGGCCCAGGGCACGAGCCCCACCTGATCGAGCGCGCGCATTGCCGCTGCGCGCCGCACGGATTTCTTCTCGCCGCGGTAGAGCAGCGGCAGTTCGACATTCTCGAGCGCGGTGGTGCGCGCGAGCAGGTTGAAGCCCTGAAATACGAAGCCGAGATAGCGCCGCCGGAGCAGGCTACGCTGGTCGCGGTCCAATCTCTGCACCTCCACGCCCCTGAACCGGAACACACCCCCGGTGGGCACGTCGAGACAGCCGAGGATGTTCATCGTCGTCGACTTGCCCGAGCCAGAAGGCCCCATCACCGCCACGAACTCGCCGCGCATGATGGTGAGATCGACGCCCTTCAGCGCCTGAAACGCCGCCGCTCCGGTGCCGAAGGTCTTGGTGATCCCCTTCAGCTCGATCAGCGGTTCGCCTGTCACTTGCCGGCCGCCTTGACGCCGGTGACGACCTTCATGCCGGGCTTCAGGTCCTTGCCCCGGACCACGGTCAGCCGCCCGTCGCTGCGCCCGGTGATGACTTCGATCGCCTTCAGCGTGCCGTCGGCCTGGAGCACCTGCACCTGCTGGCGGCTTCCTTCGCCGATGGTCGCCTGCTGCTTGCCGTCCTCGAGCCCGATCTGCGGCTGGAACACCCCGCCGCCTTCCTCCTGCTTGGTGTCGGGGCGGAAGCGCAGCGCGGCGTTGGGGACCAGCAAGGCGGTGCCGGTGTTCTGGGTCTCGATGGTCGCGGTCGCGGTCATGCCCGGGCGCAGCAGGCCTTCGGGGTTGCGGACATCGAGCCGCGCTTCGTAGCTCACCACCGAATTGCCCGAAGCCGAGGCCGCCGCGCCGCTGCTGCCGCCGGCGGAGCCTTCGACCGTGCTCTTCGAGGCCAGATCGACCCGCTGGAGCGTCGCCGGGAAACGCTTGCCGGGGTAGGCATCGACCGTGAAGGTCGCACTCTGGCCCGGCTTGACCTGACCGACGTCGGCTTCGTCGATGGCGACGCGCAGCTGCATCTCCGACAGGTCCTCGGCGATCACGAACAGGGTGACGGTGTTGAAGCTGGCGACCACGGTCTGGCCCGGCTCGACCCGGCGGGCGAGCACCACGCCGGTCACCGGCGCGCGGATCACGGCGCGGCTGCGGGTGGTGAGGTTGGCCTTGAGCGAGGCTTCGGCGGCCTGGATATTGGCGCGCGCGGAAGCCAGTGTCGCGCGGTCGCGCTGTACGGCGGCCTCGGCCTGTTCGAGCTCGATCTGCGAAGGCACGCGCCCGCCCGACAGGCGCCGCACTTCCTCCAGCCGCTTCAGCTGGATGGTGTCGATATCGAAGGTTGCCTGCGCCTGGCCCAATGCCGCGCGCGCCGCGCCCACATTGGCGCGCGACTGGGCGATCTGCTGGTCGATGATCTCGGTGTTGATCACTGCGATCACCTGCCCCTTGGTGACCCGGTCGTTGACGTCGACCAGCACCTGATCGAGCGGACCGGTGACTTCCGCGCCGACCTCGACCTGGTTGGTCGGGCGCAGGTTGCCGGTGGCCGTCACCGACAGCGCGAGCGAGGCCTGGGTGACAGGCTCGGTGATGTAGTCGGGCCCGGGCGCCTCGGCCGTGCAGCGGGCGATGAGCAACGCCAGCGCGATCAGGATCAGCGCCGGCAGCCAGAACTTCATCCAGCGCCGCCAGCGCGGGACGGGCTTGGTGCCGAGGAATTCGTCCACCCCGGGGCTATCTGCCGCCGGTTTCGTCAGATCGATCACGCTTCGGGCTCCCCTGAAACTGGATTGATGGCCGCGGCATCGGGCACGCTCCACCCGCCGCCCATGGCGCGGGCAAGCGCGATGAAGGCCTGCGCGCGCGCGCCTTGCGCGCTGACCAGTGCGTTGCGGGCGGAGAGCAGCTGGCTTTCGGTCACGAGCAGGGTCTGGAAATCGATCAGCCCCGCCTGATACTGGCTGCGGGCGAGGATCGCGGCGTTTTGCGCGCCCTCGCTCGCTTCGGTCAGCGCGATGACGCGGGCGTCGCTGGTATCGAGATCGACCGCGGCGCTCTCGACTTCCTCGAGCGCGGCAAGGATGCTCTGCCGCCACGCCGCGAGCGAGCCGTCGGCATTGGCGCGCGCGGCGTCGATCTGCCCGCGCACCCGCCCGCCGTCGAAGATCAGCTGCGATAGGCTGGCAAAGACATTGCCGGTGACGATGTCGAACAGGTTGCCAACATCGCTCGCGCCGGTGTTGAGCGTGCCGCTGAGGCGCGCCAGCGGATAGAGCTGCGCACGCGCGACGCCGATGCGGTCGAGACTGGCCGCAAGCCGCGCTTCGGCGGCGCTCACATCAGGGCGGCGACGCAGCAGGTCGGCCGGCGCGGCAAGCGCTACACGCTGCGGCGGCACCGGCACGGCGCGCGGGGCCTCGGTGAAGGCACGGTAGACCCGCCCCGGCGGCTCGCCGATCAGCGTCGAAATCGCATTGGCGACCGCGACGAGGTTGCTTTCGAGCAGCGGGATCGAGGCCGCGGTCTGCGCCCGCTGGGTGCGCGCCTGCTCGACATCGAGGCTGGAGACCAGCCCCGCCTGATTGCGCCAGCGGGCGATCTGGAGGTTGTCGTCCTGAACGGCGAGCGTCTCGCGGGCGATGGCAAGCTGCCCGGCGATCGCGCGGGCGCTTATCACTTGCGTCGCAACCTGCGCCGCAATCACCCGCTCGAGATCGCCGAGCGAATAGCCCGCAGCCTGAAGATCGCCGCGCGCGGCATCGCGCGAGGCGTCGATCCGGCCGAACAGGTCCGCCTCCCATTGCGCATTGGCGCCGAGCGAGAATTGCACGCCATTGCGCGCCAGATCGCCGACATCGCGCTGCGCGCCGCCGCTGCCCGAAATGGTCGGCAGGAACTCGGCCTCGGCCTGCCGCAGCCCCGCCCGCGCTGCCCGGAGGCGGGCGGCGGCCTGCGCGAGATCGAGGTTCTCGGCCTGCGCCCTGGCGACGAATTCGCTCACCAGCGGATCGTCAAGCATCGTCCAGTAGCGATCGAGCGGCACCGCGGTCTCGCCCGGAGGCGCGAGCACCCATCGCTCGGGAAGAGGCTGGGCGCTTGCCATGGCGGGCGGATCCTCGCGCGAGAGCGCACAGCCGGACAGCGCGGGCGCGGCGATAGCGAGACACCATGCCGCGCGCCATGCCGCCGTCATTGCATGCGGCTCAGCAGCCGCGTTGCGATGATTGTCACGCTGCAAGTGCAACCCCTTTTCTGCCCCGACCGACTTGCGCGGTCTTTGACCCCGACGGTGCCAAGTCCCCGGAACACCATAAGTTGCTACAGCGCGATGCGACCGCACACAACGCGCCTTCGTCGACTGTATTGCGGTTGTTGTCGATGAAACAGAGGGGTTTGGCAGCCCGTCTGCACAAGTTCTGCACGAAAATCATGCGGGCAGCACAAGCCGGGCACCATCTTCTGCGCACCGTCAGGCGGCAAATCCTCCGGCGACAACCGGAGAATGAACATGCCCCATGCCATTGCCCCGCCTGCCTTCTCGCGCTTCCGCTTCCTTGCAAAACCCGCTGCAGCCGCCGCCGTCATAACGGTGGGCGACCTGCTGCTCTACGGCTACGGGGGCGGATCGGTGATCGGCGGCTTCGCCCTCGTCTGGCTCGCAGCGCTGATCCTCGCCCGCCCCGCCGTGCTCCGCGCCCGCGGGGCATGGATCGCGCTTGGCTGCGCCGCGCTCTACGTGCTGATGCTGGTCCTCGAGCCCTCGCTGCTTGCCGCGATGCTGTTCCTCGCCGCGATCGGCAGCGCCGCGCTGCTGGTGCGCCACGTGTTCGACAATGCCATTCTGTGGGGCGTGCGGCTCGGCTTCCTGGGCCTTCGCGCACCCTTCGGCCCGCCCGGCGACCTTTGGCGCATGCTCCGCCTGCCCGGACGCAGCGGATCCTCGAGCGCGCGGGCGCTGGTGATGAACCTTGTCCTGCCGCTATCGGGCGGGGCGGTGTTCCTCTCCCTGTTCGCCAGCGCCAACCCGGTGCTCGGGCAAGCGCTGGATGCGGTCCGGCTGCCCGATACCGGCACGCTGATCCTGCACGCGATACTGTGGACCGTGATCCTCGGCTTCGTCTGGCCGACCCTGCGCCCGCGCGCGCTGCGGATCGCGGGCGGGACCTGGGGCATCCTGCCGCGCCTGCCCGACCCGCCGGTCACCTCCGCGCTCATCACGCTCGGCATCTTCAACGCAGTCTTCGCGCTGGAGAACGGGCTCGATATCGCCTTCCTGTGGAGCGGCGCGCCCTTGCCGGGGGACATCACCCTGGCCGATTACGCGCACCGCGGCGCCTACACCCTGATCGCCACCGCGCTGCTGGCGGGCCTCTTCGTCCTTGCCGTCCTGCGCCCCGGCACGGCCCTCGCGCGCCACGATTGGGTGCGCCGGCTGGTCTTGGTCTGGGTCGCGCAGAACATCCTGCTGGTCGCCTCGAGCATGCTGCGCCTTGCCGACTACATCGCGGCCTACTCGCTCACCGAACTGCGCATCGCCGCACTGGTGTGGATGGTGCTGGTCGCCTGCGGGCTGATGCTGATCGGCTGGCGCTTCGCCACCAACAGGAGCGCGGCCTGGCTGATCAACGCCAATGCCCTGACCGCGGGCATCGCGCTGACCGGGGCGAGCATCGTCGATTTCGGCGCGGTCGCGGCGCGCTGGAATGTCGATCACCCGAGCGAGCTGGTCGCGCTCGACCTGTGCTATCTCGAACGGCTGGACAGCGCCGCGCTGATCCCGCTGATCGAGCTGCGCGATGCCCCGATCGGGGCCGAGCGGCAGGAGCGGGCCGTCTATATCAGCGGCAAGGCCTATGCCGAGCTCGCCGCGCGGCAGGCCGACTGGCAGGCCTGGACCTTGCGCGGCGCGTGGCGGCTCGCTCGGGCCGAGGCGATGCTGGCGGGCGACACCCGCGTGGCCGTGGCCGCCCCCTACGGCCGCGATTGCGGCGGCGACATTCTCCCGCCGCCGCCTCCGCCGCCTCCTGTCGAGGCGCCCGAGGCTGCCGAGACCGCGCCCGTCGCGGACCAGCCCGCCGCGCCCCCCGCGCCTGTGTCCGGCGAACCGGACCTGCCGGTTGTGCCGCCCTATCGTCGCGGATTGACGAAAGGCGAAATCCGGTGATCTTGCGGAGCATGCCCCACACCATCCTTGTCGTCGACGACGATCCCCACATCCGCCAGCTGCTGGTCTTCGCGCTCGGCAAGGCGGGGCTGGCCAGCCACGAGGCCGCCGATGGCGAGGAGGCGGTGGCGATGATCGCGGCCTGCCCGCCCGATCTCGTCATCCTCGACATCAACATGCCGCGCATGGACGGGCTCGAGGTGTGTCGCCGGGTACGCGCGACCAGCAGTGTGCCGATCCTGTTCCTGTCCTCGCGCGATGACGAGATCGACCGGGTGCTGGGGATCGAGTTGGGGGGAGACGACTATGTCGTCAAACCTTTCTCCCCGCGCGAGGTGGTGGCGCGGACGCAGGCGATCCTGCGCCGCGCGGGCGGAGGTGCCGGCGCTGCGGCTCCGCCCGAGCCACAGGGGGCGCGTGTCACTCACGGCTGCCTCATGCTCGATACCGAAGGCTGGCGCGCGCATTGGGACGGACGCGAGGTGGTCCTCACCGTCACCGAATTTGCCATGCTGCGCGCGCTTGCGGCCCGGCCGGGGAAGGTGTTCAGCCGCGACGAGCTGATCGACCGGTTGCACGGCCCCGGGTTTGCCGTCACCGACCGCACCATCGACAGCCACATCCGCAACATCCGCGCCAAATTCGCCGCAGTCGGCGGGGCGGGGTTGATCGAGACCCGTGCGGGGATCGGCTACGCGCTCGGGCCCTGCTCGTCCGGCAGCGCGGCAGCGGGATGATCCGCGCCGCCAAGGAATGGCTCAAGGCGCGCTGGCCGCGGCTGAGCTTGCGCACCATCGTCTTCGCGACGCTGTTCACCGTCGCCGCGCTGCCGGGGATCGCGGCGATGTTCCTGCGCGTCTACGAGAACACGCTGGTGCGCCAGACCGAGGCCGAGCTGGTCGCGCAAGGGGCGGCGCTGGCGGCAACCGCGGCGGCAGGCTGGCCCGGAGCGCCGCCCGCCACGCTGCCCGACCCGCGCGATCTGGCGCCCGAGGTGCCGACCATCGACCTCAGCAGCACCCCGATCCTGCCCGAGCGGCCCGCGCCCGCACAGGTCCCGGCCGTCCCCGACCCGCAAGCGCTTGCCGCCGCCCGGACGCTCGCGCCGGTGGCGGCGCGCACCCGGCAGGTGACGCTTTCGGCCATTGTCCTGCTCGACCGGCAGGGTCTGGTTGCCGCCCAAGGCAATGCGCAAAGCCTCGCCGCGCTGCCCGAAGTGCGCGCCGCGCTCGCCGGGCGGCCTGCGACCGTGCTGCGCCGCAATGGCGATTACCGGGCCGGTTACGATCTCGAATGGCTCAGCCGCGCCGCCGCGCTGAGGGTGCATCATGCCCGCCCGGTGATCGTGAACGGCAAGGTCGTCGGCGTGCTGCTGCTGTCGCGCTCCGCACGGGCGCTGTTCAAGGGGCTTTATGCCGATCGCGGCAAGATCGCCTTCGGGATTGTCGCGATCCTGGGCGTGCTGGTGGTGCTCTCGGGCGTGCTCTCGCGCGGGATTGTCCAGCCGGTCGAGGCGCTGGCACAGGCAAGCCGCGCGCTCGCTTCGGGGCGGCAGGAGACCATCCCCGAACCGCCGCGCACCGCCGCGACCGAGATCCAGGCGCTCTATGCCGATTTCGCCCGCATGGCCGAGGCGATCGAGCGGCGCTCGCGCTACCTGCGCGATTTCGCCCATGCGGTGAGCCACGAGTTCAAGACCCCGCTTTCGGGGATCAGGGGGACGCTCGAAATCCTCGCCGATCACGGCGAGACCATGGCCCCCGACGAGCGGCGGCGGTTTCTTGCCAATGCCGATGGCGATGCGGCGCGGCTGACGATGCTGACCGCAAGGCTGCTCGAGATGGCGCGGGCGGACCTTGGCGCCAATGATCCGGCGGCGCGGGCCGATCTTGCCGATATCCTGCGGCGGCAGGCCGATGCCTGCGCGGCGGGCTTTGCGGTCGACGCCGATATCGCGCCCGGCCTGCCGCTGCTGGCGATGCCTGAAGCCGCGCTAGAGGCGATTGTCGGGGCGCTGATCGACAATGCGCGGCAGGCGGGAGCCCGGCGGATCACCTTTGCCGCGAAGCCCGAGCCGGTGACAGGCATGGCGCACATCACCATCGCCGATGATGGCCCCGGCATCGCGCCGGGTGACCGGGCGCGGGTGTTCGAGCCCTTCTTCACCACCCGCCGCGCGAGCGGGGGCAGCGGGCTCGGTCTGCCGATCGTCCTTTCGCTGGCTGCGGCCGCCGGGGGCGAATTGCGGCTCGACGAGAGCGATGCCGAGGGTGGAGGCGGCGCGCGCTTCATCCTGAGGGTGCCGATGGCCGGCCATGGGTGAGGACGCGGCGGCCGCCACCGGGGCAGCTTAGCGCCCTCAGGTCGCGGGCAAGGCGCGCAGGCGCCGTTCCCCGAACCACAGCGCGCCGGTGACCGCCAGCCACCCGAGGAAGTAGGGCCACGCGGGCGAGCGTCGCTCCGGCAGAGTGCGGGCGGCGCTCGCGGATTGCTCGGCGGCCCAGCGCATTGTCTCCCGCCCGGTTTCGGCGGCCCGCAGCGATGCGAAGGCAGCCTCGGGAAAGACGGGGAAGGCGAAGATCTGTTCGCCATCGCGGCCCGTCTGCACGATCCGGTGCTCGCCGGGTGCGAGCGGCCAGTAGGCGGCGCATCCGCGCGGTCCGGCCGCGGGGTCGATGACGAGCGCGATTTCGGCCTTGTCGGGCACGACAACCCGCGCGCCCGGGGCAATGCCGCAGATCGCGGCCCGCTCTCCGGCCCGCACCAGCGCGGGAACATCGGGGCGGAACACGGCGTCGGGCCGCACGACTGCGCTCAGCGCCGCGCTCCACCACTGCGCGTAACGATCCTGCTGCCCGCCGAGCACCAGCGCGAAGCTGCCCGCGAGCGTCCACACCGCCACGCGCCCGGCCCCGCGCTGCTGCCAGCCCGCGATGAGCGCGCCCTCGGCATCGGTCACGACCGGCACCACCTCCGGCCCGGTGCGAAGCGCCCAGCGCCCGAGTTCGGGGGCGGGATCATCGAGCGTGTTGAGATCCTCCGCCGCATCGGGCAGCGGCGGGCCGCGCCGTGCCGCGAGCGCCTCGGCGTCCGGGGCGAGCGGGGCCAGCGCCACCGGTGCCATCTCGCCGCCGCCCTCGCTGGCAAAGCCCAGATCGCGCCACGTCTCGCGCGTGCCGGCGGTCGCGGGGCCGGTCATCACCACCACCACGCCCAGCCCCCCTGCGACCGCCCGCGCCAAAGCCGCCCGCCCGCCGCCGCCGAGCGCCGCGAGCGACCGGTCGTCGATGATCACGATGTCGCTATCGGCAAGGCTTGCCGCATCGATCCGCACCCCGTCGCCCCCCAGATCGACGCCCGCGCCGGCATCGAGGCGGCTCTTGAGCGCAATCCCTGAATCCTCCGCCCAGCGGCGCAGATACTTGGTCTCGGGCGAGGGGGTGCCGATCAGCAGAGCGCGCACCGGGCGGTTCTCCAGCGTACGCAGCGGGACGAGAGTGTCCGAGACGATGGCCTTGTCGCGCCCGCGCAGGCGGAGCGTGAATGTGGCCAGCCCCGGCGCGCGCGCGGTGCCGCCGAGCGTGAATTGCCCCGCGTCGCCAAGCGCGCGGCTGTCGACCCGCTGTCCGGCCGGATCGATGAGTTCGGCCGTGCCGCCCGCCATGCCCGCCACTTCGCCCGCGAGCGTGAAGACGGCGCCTGCGGTGGTATCGGCGGGGGGATCGAGCCGGATCAACCCGCGCGGGGGCGGCATCGAGGTGAAGGTGGCGGGGATGCCGGCGGCATGGTTGCGATCGCGCGCTGTCAGCCCGCGACCGGCGATGCGCAGGCGCTGCACCTGAGCGTAGCGGCGCAGCGCAGTGGCGAGATCGGGGACCCGCTCGGCTCCGGCGAGAGCAGGTGCTTCGGGCAGGGCGACGAGCCGCTCGCTCGGCCCGGCGCGCGTGCCCGCAGGCGTCTCGGCGGTGGCCACCAGCAGCGTCTCGCCGCCGAGCGGGATTGCGGGAGGGAAGAGGGCGAGATGGAGGAGCGCGCCGCTCGCCAGCGAAAGGCCCGCAAGCAGCCACGCCAGCCAGCCGCGCCGCAGCAGCGCGATCCGCACCGCCGCGGCCAGCGCGCCCACGGCGATCAGCACAGCGGCGAGCGTTTCGGGCGCGATCATTCAGCGCAGCCCCTCGGCATAGCGGCGACCCAGCGCGCCGCCATCGCCGCGGCGCCGGACTTGCGCGGGCGGGCGGGTGAGCACGGTCCACAATTGCCCGCGCAGCTTCTCGCGCAAGGCGCGCGAGCCGGGCTGGCCGCGCACCGCGTCGATGGCGGCGAGCACCGCGAGGGGATCGCCGATCCGGGCGCTGTTGCCGCGCACCCAGCCCTCAAGCCCGGCAAGGTCGATTGCCCCGGGCTGGGCGAGAGCGCGCCATGCTGTCGCCGGTACCGCATCCTCGATCACGAAGGGGGTCAGCCGTGCAGGGCCACCGACGATCCCCACGCGCTTGCCGGTCAGACGACGGGCCATGTCGATCGGCGGCTGTTGCGAGCCGATCTTGGGCAGGTAGATCCGCGTCGCCTGCTGGATGCGCTTGATGTAATCGAGCGCCTTGTTCTCGAACGGGAGCGCCGCCTCGGGCCTGCCGCTGCGCAGATTGACCTCGGCCTCCCACATCGCATCGAGCGCGAGCTTGAGCAGGTTGCGGGTGCCGGGATCGAGCAGGGTCGCCGCCTCGCTCTCGTCATGGGTGTGGCCGTATTCGGCCAGCACATTGCCGAGATCGCCGAACACCGGGCTTTCTGGCGCCTCGCCGTGGTCGTGGCCGTCACCGTCATAATGTTCGGGCTCTTCGGGTTCGTCCCCGTGCTCGTCTTTTTCGGCTGTGGGCAGCGGGGGTTTGGGGGTCTCCTCGGCCTCCATGCCCATGAACTGGCCATAGCGCAGGCGCAGCAACCGCTGGTCGACGCCGATGGTGTCGGAACGGACGAGGAATTCGTCGGCGCTGAGGCTGCGGCGCTGGCGGATCAGCGCCTCGGTGTCGATGATCACCTGCCGCTGGCTGCGGAAATAGGCGGGCATCTGCTGCTTGGCCATAAGGTCGAGGCCTTCAGCCTCGGCTGGCCGGGGCGCGGGGAAGCGCAGGATCACGCCGGGGCCGCGCACCACTTGCGGGCCGGGGGAGCGGGTATCGGCGACCGTGAGCTGCGCGACGAGATCGCTGCCCGGCACGAGGCCGTATCCGCCGAGCGGCAGATCGATGGTGAAGCGGCGGCGGCGCGGATCGCCGGTGCCGGTGACGGTGATGTTGCGCTCCGAGAAACGCACGTTCTCGCCCTCGCCGATCGCGGTGGTGACGGTGAGGCGGGCAAGGGTATCGACCGCGTAATCGTCGGCCGCTTCGAACACGATGCGCCAGCTGCGCTGGCCGGGCTGCATGGTGGCAAGGCCCGAGGCAGGCTCGACCACGCGCACTTGCGGCGGCTCGTCGGCAATGGGCTCGAGGCGGTGGGCGGGGAGGGCGGTGCGCATGCCTTGCGCGGTGACGCGGTAGAGCGCGGGCACATCAAGCCGCAGCGCCCCCGTCCAGCCCTCCGCGCCCTGCGTCAGCGCCACGCGCTGACCGCCGACCAGTTGCAGACCTGCGGATTGTGGCTCCGGCGCGAAGGCGAGGGTCCATTCGATGCGCGTGCCTTGCGGCGCGCGGATGTCGAGGCCTTCGGCGTAACGGGGCGCAAGGCCGGTATAGGCGGGCGGCACGATCCGCACGCGCTGCCCCGTGAGGCGCGGCTCGCCCGGCGCTGCGGCAGTGCTGCCCGCCACAGGGGCGAGCGGGGGCGGGGCACTGGTGTGCATCTGCCACACGGCAACCCCTGCCAGCGCCGCGATGCCCAGGCCCCACGCAAGCGCGATCCTGCGCCAGGGCCAGGCATCGGCGAGTCCGGCGGGATCGACCGCCGCGACACGCGCAGCGATGCGTTCGGCCTGAAGCCGTTCGAGCGGGGAGCGCTCGCCGGGCGAGAACACCAGCGCGGCGCTGTCTTCGAGGCTTGCCTCGCGCGCGTTGAGGCGGCGCACCAGCCAGCCAGTGTCGCGCCGCGCGGCGCTGCGCGTGGCGACGAAGGCGATGGCGATTCCCCCGAGGATCAGCAGCCCTGCGCCCGCCACGATCCCGGCAAGCGCCACGCCGAGCGCGGCGATAACGAATGCGAGCGGGCTCCACACCAGCACTGCCTCCGCAGCGGCGCGGCGGCGCGCGGGGGCAAGCCACGGGTCGGGGCCGAGTTCGAGGCTCACGCTGCAAATCTCCGGGCGCGGCTCGCCAGCATCCGCTCGGCAAGGAAGACGAGCGCGATCAGCACAGCGAGCCACGCCGACAGTTCGCGCGGGGGGAGGGGGTAGGGCGCGGCGCCGCTCGCAGGCGAAGCGGCGGCTGCGACGACCCGCGCAGGCGGCGGGGCGAGGGGCGAGACGAGATCGCGCAAGGCGGCCGGAAAGCCGGGATCGAGGAGATCGGGCATCACCGCTGGTTCGAGCGGACGGGTGAAGCGCATCACCCGGCCCGTGCCGAGCGGTCCGCCCTCGACCAGCGTATTGCCGCCCGCATCCGCCCACAGCGGTCCGCTCGCGGCAGGCATCGCGATCTCCGCCGTGCTTGCGAGCAGCGCGGTGCCGCCGGCCTCGACCCAATCGGTCACGTTTGAAGGGACGGGGCCGGGGTGCAGCCAGACCAGCACCGATCCACGCGGGGGGAGAGTGTCCCCCGCCTCGGCGGTGAAGGTTGCGGTCGCTTCCCAAGCGGCAGCGGCGGCGCGGAAATAGCGCAAGGGCGCGGCGGTCCGGCCCTCGGCGTAGCGGACCGCGAGGGCCGGGGCTGGGGCAGGCTGCGCACCTGCCGCGCCGGGTGCGGCGGCGAGGGTTCGCCATGTGACCTTGCGGGTGAGCTTGAGCCGCTCGGCATCGACCCCGCCCAGCACCGGCGGCACGAGGATCGTCAGCGGCGCGCCCTGCGGCAGCTCGGCATCGAACTGGCGGATCAGGCTGGAGAGCAGGACCGGGCCTTGGGGTGGTGCATTGGCTAGAGCGGGAAAGCCGGGCGCAATCCAATGCGCCTCCGTTTCCGTCCCCGCCGCCGTGCGCGCCGCCGCGGCGTCGACCCCGGGCGCGACCAGCACGCGCGCGCTTTTGTCCTCCCACCCCAGCGCCGCCGGCTGTGCAAGCAGCAGCGCCAACAGCGCGACCAGCAGCAGCCGCAGCGCGAGCAGCAGCAACTCGTCGAACCGGATGCGGCGCCGGGGCCGGGGTAGCGCCTCGAGCCAGCGCATCGCCGCGAAATCGAGCGGCACCTCCTCGGTCCGGCGGCGCAGGTGGACAAGCAGTGGCACGATCAGCGCTGCCAGCGCGGCAAGGCCGAACGGGGCGAGCAGCAGGGGGGTCACGCCGGCAGCGCTCCACGGCCGAAGAAGGCATGCAGCGGCCGGTCGATCGGCTCGTCGAGCACGTGGGCGGTGTGGCGGATGCCCGCCGCATCAAGCCGTTCGGCCAACATCGCCCGTGCTGCGGCGAAACGGTAAAGGAAGGTGTCGCGCAAGGCCGCACCGTCGCCGATCAGGTCCGCGCCGCTTTCGGGATCGATGAAGCGGTAGCCGCCATCGAAGTGGAAGTCGCGCTCCTCCACTGTCAGCATCTGCACCGCCAGCACCTCGCGCCCCGCCTTGGCGAGGCGTTCGATCATGGCGATGCCGCGCTCGTCGAAGCAATCGGACAGGAACAGCACCAGATCGCGCGCGCCGATGCGTTCCCAGAGGGGCGCGAGGGTGGCCGCGTCGGGAAAACTCCCCGCCGCCTCTAGCCGCGAAAGGGCGATCTGCATTCGCTCGAATTGCGCACGGCCGCGGTGCGGATCGGCGACCACCAGCCCGCCATCCCGCAGTCCGATCCACCCGAAGCGGTCGCCCTGCATCAGCGCAAGTTGCGCGGTGCACAGCGCGAGCAGCCTGGCCGCGTCCATCCGCGACCAACCGGGCCGCGCCCGGTCCGTCTGTCTCATCGAGGCGCTGGCATCGAGCAGGATCCACACCGCGATCGGGCTTTCCTCCTCCGCTTCGCGCACGAAGAACTTGTCCGAGCGGGCGAAAAGCTTCCAGTCGATGCGGCGCGGCTCATCCCCCGGCTCGTAGGCGCGGTATTGCGCGAATTCGATGCCGGCGCCTTTGTTGCGGCTCTGGTGCATGCCGAAGCCGCGGTCACCCATGTCGCGCCGGGTGCGCAGGGACAGGCGCTTCAGTCGGCTGCGCACCTCGGGCGGGATGGTGAGCGGCGGGGGCGCCATGGATCAGGCCGAGGGCGGCGGCAGGTGCGCAAGCAGGGCGGCGACGATATCGTCCGCGCTCTTGCCCTCGGCCTCGGCAGCGAAGGAGAGCAGCAGGCGGTGGCGCAGCACCGGGGCGGCAAGGGCGGCGATATCCTCGCGCGTGGCGGCGAACCGGCCGTGGAGCAGCGCCCGCGCCTTGGCGCACAGGACCAGCGCCTGGCCAGCGCGCGGACCCGCACCCCAGCGCACGTAGTCGGCCACCGCGGCGGGCGCTGCCGGATCGCCGGGCCGGGTCGCGCGGACAAGCGTGGTGATCCAGCCGAGCAGGTCTTCGGAGAGGTAAACCTCGCGCACGTCGCGCTGCAGCGCCAGCACGTCTTCGGCCCGCATCACGCAGGGCACCGCCTCGCCCGCTTTGCCGGTGGTCATGGCGAGGATGTCGCGCTCCTCCTCCGCGGTCGGATAGCCGACGCGAACCAGCAGCAGGAAGCGGTCGAGCTGCGCCTCCGGCAGCGGATAGGTCCCCGCCTGTTCGAGCGGGTTCTGCGTCGCCAGCACGAAGAAGGGGCGGGGCAGCTGGTAGGTCTGGCCGCCATAGCTGACGGTCTTCTCCTGCATCGCCTCGAGCAGCGCGGCCTGGGTCTTGGGCGGCGTGCGGTTCATTTCGTCTGCCAGCAGCAGGTTGGTGAACACCGGGCCCTTCTGGAACCGGAAGCTCCGGTGGCCGGTGCCGTGATCCTCCTCCAGCAGCTCGGTGCCGAGGATGTCGCTCGGCATCAGGTCGGGGGTGAACTGCACGCGGCGGAAATCGAGCTCCAGCGCCTCGCCGAGCGTGCGCACCAGCAGCGTCTTGCCGAGGCCGGGAACGCCTTCCAGCAGGCAGTGCCCGCCCGCGAGCAGCCCGATCAGCAATTGCTCCACCACATCGCTCTGCCCGACGATCGCTGTGGCGATCGCGCGCTTCAGCCCGGCGAGGCTCGCCATGCGCTGTTCGATCCCGGCGGCATTCACCGCAACCTCATCTGCCACCTGTTCCAGCCCTTCAATTGCTCAGCGCATACATGACGATGTTCACCCCGAAACGGGTGTTGTCCTCGGCGAGGAAGCGCTTGTTGCGCCAGTCGTAATCCCACTCGCAGCCATAGTCCTTGTTGCTGTAGAGCAAGCCGAGGCGGCCGTTGATGGTAATGCCCTTGAGGTAATCGTGAATGAGGTCATCGCCCCATCCGTTCAGTTCGAAGGAGGTCGCGGGCGGGCCGGTGAACTTGAAGAAGCTCGAATAGAGCGGATGGGTGTTGGGCAGCTTCTTCATCGCCTCCGCGCCGAAGATCCGCGCCATCTGCGCTTCAAAGGATTTGGCGAAGAGCCCGTCGATATCGTGGTTGCAGTCGTCCACGAACACGAAGCCGCCGTTCCGGACGTAGCGTTCGAAATTGCGGCGCTCGGCATCGGAGAATTCGACCGCCTTGTGCCCCGCAAGGTAGCAGAACGGCGCGGAAAGCATCGCCGGATCGGCAAGGGCGACGACGCGCTCTTTGGGGTCGACGCGCAGGGTGGTGTAATCGATCAGCGAGGTGATGAGGTTCGCCGGCATGCGCTGGTCGACGTCCCAGTCGCCCGAATTGTACTTGAGCCGCGTGAACCAGAAATCATAGCCGCCCACAGGACGCTGCGCGGCGCTCGCCAGCGGGCGGGCGAGCAGCGTGCCTGCGAGCCCGCCTGCCAGCAGGCGCAGAAAACCGGCGCGGGTCATGGCTGATCTGCTCACAAATCCCGCGCCCGTTTTTCCTGACCGTCAGACCGCGTCGGACAGCGAGGTGAAGGTGAAGTCCCGGATCTTCATCGGCGGCAGCAGCATCGAGCCGCCCTCGTCCGCCTTGACCCGTACCGAACGGCCCAGCTCCTCGATGTTGTTGAGCATGATCACCGGGCTTTCGTTGAAGCGGAAGTTCTTGATCGGGTACTTGAGCTGGCCGTTCTCGATGTAGAACGTGCCGTCGCGGGTGAGGCCGGTGAGCAGCACGGTCTGCGGGTCGACGAGGCGGATGTACCAGGTGCGGGTCAGCAGGATGCCGCGCTCGGTGCCCGCGATCAGCTCGGAGGTCGACTTGGTGCCGCCGTCCATGATGACGTTGCCCCAGCCGGCCCTTTCCGGCTTGCCCTGCTTCTGCGCCCAGTAGCGCGAATATTCGAGGTTCGCGATCTTGCCGTTCTCGATGATCGGCGCCTTCTCGCGCGGGAGGCCGTCGCCATCCCACGGCAGGGCGGGGACCAGCGGGTGCCAGGGATCGGTGTAGATGTTGACCCGCGGGTCCATCATCTGCTCGCCGATCTTGTTGCCGCCGCCCTGCTTGGACAGGAAACTGCGCCCCTCATCGGCCGAGCGCGCATCGAAGAAGCCCATCATGAAGCTGATGAGCCCCGCCGCGGCTGCGGGTTCGAGGATGACGGTGTACTTGCCCGGCTCCAGCGCCTGCGCATCGACCGAGGCCGCCGCCTTGCGCATCGCAATCTGCACGTCCTTGCCGGCATCGAAGCCGGCGACATCCTGCACATTGGTGCCGACCCAGCCCGACCCGCGTCCGTCCTCGGTGCGCACGGTGCAGGTGAAATCCGCGCTCGTGGATTTCTGGTAGCCGAAATTACCGTTGGAATTGGCGTGGGCGAAGAAGGTCGCGCCGTCTTCGAGGAAGCCGGCCGCCACCAGCGACTTGTCGCGGCACGGCAGGATCGCGGCTTCGGCGATCTTGGCGCGCGCTTCGGGAGTCAGTGCGGCAGTCGCCTCGCTCCAGGTGTTGGTCGCCTTGTAGGTCTGCTTGCCGACCGCGGGCACGAATTCGGGGTTCTCCGGTGCCAGCTTGGCGAGATCCTCCGCGCGGCGCACCACCCGTTCGAGCGAGGCATCGTCGAACTGGTTGATGGACGCGGTGCCGACCCGCTTTCCGAACGCGACCTGCACGCCCAGATCGATGCTGTCGACGATCCCCGAGGTCGAGATATCGTTGCGCGCGAACCGCACGTTGCCTTCTGTGCCGCCGCCGATCTGCGCGCTGCACTCGTCAGCGGTGGAAAAGGCGATGACCTTGTCGAGAATGGCCTTGGCCTGCGCTTCTGTCAGAATGCTCATGTCTTAAGTCTCCTGCGCGCGCTTAACCCAGCGACCGTGCGGTGCTGATGACGTTGATGCCGTCGAACCGGGTGGTCGACGAACCGTGGCTGACCGCCGAAACCTGGCTCGGCTGGCCCTTGCCGTCGAAGAAGGAACCGAACATGCGATAGTCGCTCTCGTCGCAGATCGCCGAACACGCGCCCCAGAATTCGGGGGTGCGCATCTGGTAGGCGACGTCCTCGATCATCGGGCCCAATTTGCCGCCCTTGATCTCGTAGAACACCGTCCCGCCGAACTGCGCGTTGTAGCGCTGCTGGTCGATCGAGAAGGAGCCGCGCCCGGCGATGTAGATGCCGTTGTCGACACCGGCGATCATGTCCTCGGGGCTCATCTTCTCCTTGCCCGGCGCGAGGCTCACATTGGCCATGCGCTGGAACTGCACGGTCGACCAGCTATCGGCATAGCAGCACCCATCGCTCTCGCTCTTGCCGAGGATGTGCGCCTGATCGCGGATGGTCTGGTAGTCGACGAGGATGCCGTCCTTGACCAGATCCCAGCGCTTGGTCTTCACGCCCTCGTCGTCATAGCCGACTGCGCCAAGCGATCCGGGCTGGGTCTTGTCGGCGAACAGGTTGACGATCTCGCTGCCGTATTTGAACCCGGACTCGCGCTTGTCGAGCGTGGCGAAGCTGGTGCCGGCGTAATTCGCCTCGTAGCCCAGCACGCGGTCGAGCTCGAGCGGATGGCCGACGCTTTCGTGGATCGTGAGGCCAAGGTGATTGGGATCGAGCACGAGATCGTACTTGCCAGGCTTCACCGAAGGCGCCTTCAGTTTCTCGCGCGCGTCTCTGGCGGCGGCGATGGCGTCCTCCTTCATGTCGTAGGACTTGCCGTAGGTGGTGAGCCCGTTGGAGAGGACGAACTTGTCCTCGCTCCGGCCGTCCATGTATTCGTAGCCCAGCCCCATCGGTGCCGAAAGCCCCTCGCGCGAGCGGAACTTGCCGGTGGTGGTGTCGACTGCGGTAACGGTGAAGGGCGCCCAGATGCGGTGCACGTCCTGATCGATGTAGGACCCGTCGGTCGAGGCGAAATACTTCTGCTCGTTGACGAGGAACAGCAGCGAATTGACGAAATTCGCACCTGCGCCGAGCGCCGCTTCGTTGACGCTCATGAGCAGGTTCACCTTGTCGGCGATCGGCACCTCCATGGCGTTCTTCTTGATCGGGGTGCGCCAGCTGACCTCGCCCACGCCCGGGGTCGGGGCGAGCTTGACCGGCTGGGCGTTGATCCGGGCATTGGCCTTGGCCATCGCGGTCGCCTGACGGGCGGCCTCGGCGACCGCGTCCTCGGTCATCGTGCCGGTCGCGGCAAAACCCCACGAGCCATCAGCGATCACGCGCACGCCGGTGCCGGTCGATTCGGTGTTGACGATGTTCTCGACATTGCGGTCGCGGGTGATGACGAACTGGCGCAGGTAGCGCCCGACGCGCACGTCGCAATAGCTTGCCCCTGCCGCCGTCGCCGCGCCGAGCGCTGCGTCGGCAAGGCGCTTCTTGACCGCGATGTCGATCCCGTCCTGCAGCTGTTCGGCGGCGATCGCCTTGCCGAAGACGGATGGCGACAGCGTGGCTCCGGCGAAGAACGTACTCAGCGCCAGGAAATCCCTTCGGTCCATTTCTATGCTCCACACCCGGGCCGCCCCTGTCCTTCGGGGGATCCGAAGGCAATCGGGCCATTGATCAGCAGCGGGGGAGACGCGCTGCCGGACGATGCGGCCACGGGCCATAAGCCCGAACGACCGTTCCCGGCACGGCCCTTCCCGTGAGGCCAGCTCCCCCGCTGCGCCATTGCTAGCAGGCCGGAGGGGCAGCGGTCCATGGAGCCGACGAAACGTGACGCTTTTTCGACGAAAGGTTCACCGGGGACCGGCAAGGGCTTTCGCGCCGCCCACGATCAAGGGGATTCCCCATGACATTGCGCGATGATAGGCACGGGCGGCGCTCACAGGGCGGGCATCCGGCCTTTACTCTTGTCTCGTCGAGGTGGGCCGGTTTTTTGGGGGGTATTGTGGACGGCTTCTGGTCATTGTCGCTGCTGGTGTTGGTGCCGGCGCTGCTTGTCGCGATGATCGCCGCACACGAGCTGGCCCTGAGGGTTCACGCCCGGCTGCGCCCGGCGGCCAGCGACAAGGCTGACGCGGCGGGGAGCGACGAGGGGTTCATCCTCTCGGGCGTGCTCGGCCTGCTCGCGCTGTTGATGGGCTTTTCCTTCTCGATGGCGCTCGACCGGCTGGAGGATCGCCGCGAGCTGATGCTCAAGGAGACGAGCGCGGTCGGTTATCTGGCGATGCTTGCCGAGGGCCTGCCGCCGGAACGCGCGGGGCCGCTTCAGGCGGACCTCAAGGCCTATGCCGCAGCGCGGCTCGCCGCGGCGGAGATGGCCGACGGGACAGAGCGCCGCGCGGCCGAAGAGCGGGCAGCAGTCCTGCGCGCGCCGCTCGCGAACAAGGTGCGCGCGGCGATGCGCGAGCTTCCCTCCGGCCCCCTCACCGTGGCGCTGGCAGGGGCTTATGACGCGGTCGAGGACAGCGCGGTGCGGCGCCAGGCGCTCGCCCAGGCGCACCTGCCCGCGCGCGTGCTGTGGCTGCTGGCGGTCTATGCGACGATCTCTGCGGCGATGCTCGGCTATGCGCTCGCCGCGGCGCGGGCACGGCACCGGGTCGCCTCGACCACGCTCTATCTGCTGATCGCGCTCGCTTTCGGCGTGATCCTCGATCTCGACCGGCCGCGCTCGGGCGCGATCACGGTCGACCAGGCGCCGTTCGAGGAGGCGGTTGCGGGGCTCTCGGCCGGTTAGCCCCGCCCCCTTCAGCCGCGCATCGTGCCGTCGGGGTTCAGCGCCACGCTGCGTCCGCTTGCGGCCGAGGCGTAGACCGCCTCCATCAGCCGCAGATCGCGCAGGCCCATCTCGCCCGGGGTGATGACGACCGCGCCCTCGCGCACGGCGGCAGCGAGGTGATCGAGCATCGCGGCGAACTGCACTTCGGGATCGCCCGGCTCCAAGGTGCGGCGCTCGCGCCCGTTCTCGACCACCAGCGTATTGCCGCCATAGCCGGTTGCCGGATGCATCCTGAGCGCGCCCGCAGTCCCGCGCGCCTCGACCATGTTGATCCCGGCCGAATCGTAGGAGGTGACGACCTGCGCCACCGCGCCGGAGGGGAAGTGCATCTGCACCGCGACATGGGCGAAGACCTCGGCAAAGCGCGGGTCGCCCTCAGGCCGGAAGGCGGACGCGCTCAGCCGTTCGGGCATCTCACCCGAGAGGTAGAGCGCGGCTTGCAGCCCGTAGATCCCGTAATCCTCGAGCGGTCCGCCGCCGGTCTGGGCCGCGGCAATGCGCCAGTTGGTGGCAGGTGTGTCTGGCCCGAGGCGGTAGGAATGCTCGGTGCGGATAAGCCGCAAGTCGCCCAGCGCTTTGGTGGCGGTCAGCTCCATCGCGGCGCGGTTGAAGGGTTCGAAATGGCAACGGTAGCCGATCATCAGCTTCCGCTTCGCGCGCTCGCTGGCGGCGATCATCCGCTCGCACTCGGCGGCCGAGAGCGCCATCGGCTTTTCGCACATGACGTGCTTGCCGGCCGCGAAGGCACGCTCAGCCCATTCGGCGTGGAGGCCGGTGGGCAGGATGATGTAGACCGCCTCGACGGCAGGGTTGGCGGCGATTTCGGCGAAGCTTTCGTAGGAATAGCGGGCGCTCGCGGGCACGCCGTAGGCCTCGCCCACCCGCGCGAGCTTGTCGGGATTGCCCGAGACCAGCGCGGCGATATGGCAGCGCTGCGACTGGGCGAAACGCGGCATGATCTGCTTGAGCGCGTAATCGCCCAGCCCGATGATCGCGAAGCCGACGCTGCCCGGGCGCGGCGCGGGCGGGGGCGTGGCGGGAAGCGTAACGCCTTCAGGGAGCGGCTGGCCCTTCGCCACCGCCGCGGGGCCCTTTGCCAACGCGCCGCTTGCCGCCATCGCTGCCGCTGCAGCGGTGCCCGCTTCGATTGCCTGCCTGCGTGTCATGCCTCGCACTCCCATCCGCCCGTCACCTTTCACGCCTCATAACGCCCGTCGACCCGCCTTAGCACCGTGCTCGGCCCGTCGAGCAGCGCCTTTGGGAGAAGTGCGGCAGGCAGGTCCTGGTAGCTGACGGGCCGCAGGAAGCGCGCGATCGCCAGCGTCCCGACCGAGGTGCTGCGCCCGTCGGAGGTGGCGGGGAAGGGGCCGCCGTGAACCATCGCGTGGGTCACCTCGACGCCCGTGGGCCAGGCATTGGCGATGATCCGCCCCGCGCGGTTCTCGAGGATCGGGAGGAGGTTGCGCGCCGCCTCGTGATCTGCGGAAGCCATGTGGAGCGTCGCGGTGAGCTGGCCTTCCATCCCTTCGAGGATCGCCGCAACCTCGGCCAAGTCGGCGCAGGTGACGATGATCGAGGAGGGGCCGAACACTTCGTGGCCGAGCGCCGGGTTGGCCCGGAAGTCCGCACCGCTGACGGTGAAGACCTGCGCCCGCCCGCAGGCGGCAGAGCCATCCGCGCCGGCGCCGACCAGCGTCGCGCCGTGGCCTGCGATCGCTTCGATCCCCTTGGCGTAGGCGCTCTGGATGCCCGCGGTCAGCATGGTTTGCGCGGGCACGGCAGGTAGCGCTGCGCCGACGGCGGCGATGAAGCGCTGCGTCGCCTCGCTCTCGACGGCCAACAAGATGCCCGGATTAGTGCAGAACTGGCCCGCGCCCAGCGACAGCGATCCGACATAGGCGCTCGCCAGCGCCTCGGCGGCTTCCTCGAGCCGGGCGGGCATCAGTACCACCGGATTGACGCTGCTCATCTCGGCATAGACCGGGATCGGCACGGGGCGCGCGGCGGCGTGGCCCATCAGCGCGAGGCCCCCCGCGCGCGAGCCGGTGAAGCCGACCGCAGCGATGCGCGGGTCCTTCACCAGCGCTTCGCCAAGCGCATTGGCGGTGCCGTTGACGAGGCTGAATACCCCCTCGGGCAGGCCCGCCTCGCGCACGGCCTCGAGGATCGCGCCCGCGACCAGTTCCGAGGTGCCGGGGTGCGCCGGATGGCCCTTGACCACGACGCAGCACCCCGCCGCGAGCGCGGAGGCCGTGTCTCCGCCCGCAACCGAGAAGGCCAGCGGGAAGTTCGACGCGCCGAACACGGCCACGGGGCCGAGGGGGACGTTGCGCATCCTCAAATCGGGCTTGGGCAGCGGGGCGCGGTCGGGCTGCGCGTGATCGATGCGCAGACCCTGCCAGCCGCCGTTCTCGACTTCGTCGGCAAACAGGCGCAGCTGGCCCACGGTGCGTCCGCGCTCGCCATTGAGGCGCGCTTCGGGGAGGCCGCTTTCGAGCATGGCGCGTTGGGTGAGCGTGTCGCCCAAAGCGTCGATCTTGTCCGCCATCAGCCGCAGGAACGCGGCGCGCGTCGCAAGGGGGAGCGCAGCATAGGTGCCTTGTGCAGCAGCGGCAGCGGCGCAGGCATCGGCGACATCGGCGGCGGAGCCTTCGGCGAAGGCAGGCTCGAGATCAGCACCGCTCGCCGCCTCGCGCGCAGCAAAGTGGCGCTCGCCTTCGCGCCATGCGCCCGCGATCAGGTTCCGTCCCGTCAACATCATCATTCTCTCCCGCACTTTCGCGAATCTCTTGTGAAAACGACGCTTGCCATAGCGTGATTTTCGGTCAAAGGTAGCGCTAACATGACTGGCATGGGTTGTAACCATGCAAGCGGGGAGAGGGATCTTGGAAGACACACGGGGCAGCGCCAACATGGCGCTGATTTCCGCCATCGTCGCGGTGGCGACCATCGGCGGGTTGCTGTTCGGATATGACAGCGGAGCGGTGAACGGGACTCAGGCGGGGCTGAAGGAAGCCTTCGCGCTTGACGACAAGGGGCTGGGCTTCACGGTCGGCTCGCTGCTGATCGGCTGCGCGGTGGGCGCGTTCCTCGCCGGAAGGCTCGCCGATGCGCTGGGCCGCAAGCGCGTGATGGTGATCGCCGCGCTGCTGTTCCTCGTCGGCGCGATCGTGCAGGGCGAGACGGCGAGCCACATCCTGTTCGTGATCGCGCGCTTTGCCGGCGGCGTGGCGGTGGGCGCGGCCTCGGTGCTCTCGCCGCTCTACATCTCTGAAGTCGCTCCGGCGAAGATCCGCGGGCGGCTGACGACGGTGCAGCAGGTGATGATCATCACCGGACTGACCGCCGCCTTCCTCGTCAACTATTTCCTCGCGCAGGCTGCGGGCGATTCGCTCGGCGACGTCGCCGGCAAGCCCGCATGGCGCTGGATGTACCTCGCACAGGCCGCGCCCGCGGCGGTGTTCCTCGTGGCGCTGCTGTTCATCCCGGAGAGCCCGCGCTACCTCGTCAACCGCGGCCAGGACGACGAGGCGCGCAAGGTGCTGACCCGCCTGTTCGGATCCGATGAAGCCGCGCGCAAGGTGGACGAGATCCGCGCCTCCTTCGCGGGCGACCACCGCCCGCGTCTGTCCGACGTGCTGGCCAAGGGCACGATCTTCCGCCCGATCGTGTGGGCTGGCATCCTGCTTGCGACCTTCCAGCAATTCGTCGGGATCAACGTGATCTTCTATTATGGCGAGACGCTGTGGCGGCTGGCGGGCGTGTCCGAGGAAGTGGCACTGGAGCGCAACATCATCTCCGGCCTCGCCTCGATCGCGGCGGTGTTTGCCGCGCTGGTGCTGATCGACCGGATCGGGAGAAAGCCGCTGCTCCTGATCGGCTCGGCGGGTATGGCGGCGACGCTCGGTGCGATGACCTGGGCCTTTTCGGGTGCGGGCACCGATGCGGCGGGCAACCTCTTGCTGAGCGAAAGCGCGGGCTGGACCGCGCTGGTCGCGGCCAATCTCTACGTCATCTTCTTCAACTTCAGCTGGGGCCCGGTGATGTGGGTGATGCTGGGCGAGATGTTCCCCAACCAGATGCGCGGATCGGCGCTGGCGGTGGCGGGGCTGGCGCAGTGGGGCGCGAACTACGCCGTGGTGCAGACCTTCCCCGACATGGCGAGCGGGCTCGGCCTTGCGCCCACCTACCTGTTCTACACGGTGAGTGCGGCGATCAGCTTCTTCCTCGTGTCGAAGTTCATCACCGAGACGAAGGGCAAGGAACTCGAGGAGATGGTGGGCTGAGCCTTGCGGTGGTAGCGTGGAGGCCATGATGCAAGACGCCCCCAAGCCCGCCAAGGACCCCGTTCGCGTCGTCGTCCTGGGCGGCGGCACCGCCGGGTGGATGACCGCGGCAGGGATCGCCAGGCTGCTCCCCGGCATTGCCTCCGTGCAACTGGTCGAGAGCGAGGAGATTGGCATCGTCGGGGTGGGGGAGGCGACGCTTCCCCACATCCGCGGCTTCGTCGAGAAGCTCGGGATCGACGAGGCAGCCTTCATGAAGGCCACTCACGCAACGTACAAGCTGGGGATCGACTTCCGCGATTTCGGGCGGATCGGGGAAAGCTACATCCACCCCTTCGGCTCTTTCGGCGAGGAGGTGCAGGGGGTGGGCTTCCACCACTGGTGGCTGGAGCTCGCCCGCCACGGCATGGCGCGCGAGATCGGCGATTATTCGCTCGCGGTCGCGGCGGCCAAGGCCAATCGCTTCCGACCGCCCGCGCAAGGGGACGGACTCGCCTCGACCTACGGCTATGCCTACCAGTTCGACGCGACATTGTTCGGCCCCTTCATGCGCGATTTCGCACGCGGCATCGGGGTGGTGCGGCACGAGGGCCGCGTTGTCAGCGTCGAGCGCGATGCGGTCAGCGGCGATGTGGTCGCGCTGGTGCTGGCCGATGGCCGCCGGATCACGGGCGACCTGTTCGTCGATTGCTCGGGCTTCCGCTCGATCCTGCTCGGGCAGGAGCTGGGCGAGGCCTGGGAGGACTGGACGCACTGGCTCCCCTGCGACCGCGCGGCGGCGATGCCCTGCACGCACGCGACGCAAGACCTTCGCCCCTACACCACCGCCACCGCCATGCCCGCCGGCTGGCGCTGGCAGATCCCGCTCCAGCACCGGATGGGCAACGGCTACGTCTTCTCCAGCGCGCATATCAGCGAGGAGCAGGCCTGCGAGGCGATCATCGCGGCCGCCGAGGGCACGCCTCTGGCGACCCCTCGCATCCTGAAATTCCGCCCCGGTCGGCGTTCGCGCTCATGGAGCCACAATGTCATCGGCGTGGGGCTTGCGAGCGGCTTCCTCGAACCGCTGGAATCGACCTCGATCTACCTCGCGCAAATGGCGATCACCTATCTTATCGAGCTGTTCCCTGTGGGCGGCACAGTCGACCCACGCGACCGCGACGAGTTTAACCGGCTGGTCGACATGGAATATGACCGGGTGCGCGATTTCCTGATCCTCCACTACCACGCCACCACGCGCGCCGATTCCGAGTTCTGGAACCATGTGAGGACGATGCGGGTGCCCGATAGCCTCGCGGGCAAGCTCGAGCTGTGGCGGCGCGCGGCGCGGATCGAGAAATACTCAGACGGGCTGTTCTACGATGCCAGCTGGATCGCGGTCTATGTCGGGCAGGGGATGCTGCCCGAGGCCCACGACCCCCGCGCTGCGATCATCGCGCCCGATGCTCTCGCCCGCGCCACCGAGCGCCTGCGCATGGCCGTGGCGGGCGAGGTCGCGACCATGCCCGGCCACCGCGACTACCTGATGCGCGAAGCCGCGCGGCTGGCCGAGGCGGCGTGAGCGCCGCGCGCGAGCCCTTGCGCCGCGTCGTTGTTGCAGGCGGCGGCCAGCTCGGCATCCTCGCCGCCATCGCCCTGCGCCGCGCGTTGCCGGCCTGCGAGGTCGTGGTCGTGGGCGGCGATCCGGGCCCGGCCTCCTTCGCCGATGCCTCGCCCACCGCCATGCCCTTCACCAACAAGCTGCACGACCGGCTGGGGATCGAGGAGGCCGACATTGTCACCCGCGCGGGCGGATCGTACCGGCTGGTCACCCGATATGCGGGCTGGGACGAAAGCGGGCAGGGCGGGGTGGTCGCCTATGGCGAGGCGCTCGATCCCACGTTGAAGACCGCCTTCGCGCGCGACTGGGGCAAGGTGCGACTGCCCGGGGAGGGCGGCCCGCCCGCCGGGAGCCTCGCCGAGGTGCTCGCGGCCGCCGGCCGCTTCGCGCCGCCCCCGCCGGGCGAGCCGACGCCGATCTCCTCGGTCGACTATGCCCTGCGCTGGCACCCGGCCGCCTACCGCGACCTGCTGATCGCCGCCGCCGGGAGCCTCGGCATCGGACATGTGCCGGGGGTGATCGAAGGCGTCGTGCCGGGGGAGGGTGAGGCCATTCGTGCCGTCACGATCGCCGGGCAGGGGGAGATCGCGGCCGATCTGTTCATCGATTGCACCGGACCGCAGGCGGCGCTGCTCGCCAGCCACCCGCGCTTTGCCTTCGCCGATTGGTCGGCGAGCCTGCCCACCCGCCATGTCTATATCGGCGAGCCCACCGCGCCGCTGGTCGCGCTTGAGGACCGCCTCACGCTCACCCGCGCCGGCTGGGTCAGCGAGGTCGCGGGGCTGGACGGGCGGCGCGCGATGCTCGGAACGCCTGCGCCGCTCGCCCGCGCCGACGCCGAAGCTCTGCTCGGCGCGCGGGCCCTGGGGGCCGTCGCGCTCACGCCGGGGCGGGCGGAAGCGCCGTGGCTGGGCAATGTCGTCGCGCTGGGCGATGCGGCGGCGCGCTTCGAACCGCTCGGGCCGCTCCACCTCGACCTCGCCCACCGCCAGCTCGCGCTGCTGATCGAGATGCTGCCCGGCCGCGCCTTCACGCCGCTGGAGCGGGCGGAATACAACCGCCGCTCGGTGCTCATGATGGAGGGGGTGCACGAAATCCTCGCGCTCCATTTTGCCGGCGCTCCGGCACAGGCCGTGTTCGGCGTCCGCCCGCTGCCGGGGCGTCTTTCCGCCGTCATCGACCAGTTCGAACGGCGCGGCCGCATCCCATTCCGCGAGGAGCTGCCGCTGCTGGGGCAGGAACAATTCGCCCTGATGGTGGCGCTCGGCTGGAGCCCCGGACTTCCGCCTGCCGCACAGGCAAGCGATGCCGCCGGGGAAGCGCACGCCCGCGCCGCCTTTGCCGCCGAGGCGGAAGCTGCGCTCGCCTTCGCGCCGCCCTACGAACAGTGGCTCGCGCGCACGCTTCAGGCTAGTCGAGCGCCCGCCGGATAACCGCCTTCATCTGCGCAAACAGCGAGCGCGACGGCGGCCCGAGCACGCCCTTCGCGGGGTCCGGCAAATGCGCCGAGGAACCCTCGAGGTCCCCGAAGGCGTAGTAATCGAGGTTGTGCTTCCACACCGCGCGCTGATCTTCGGGGAGGTGGCGGTAGGCGGCTATGGCGTGGATCAGCGCCTCGTAGGGGCTCACCACGCCATCGGGCTGGCCGGGGTTCCACCAGTAATTGACGAGGATGCTAACCGGCGCGAGCGAATCCACCCCGTGCCACCAGCCATAGGGGATGTAGATCGCGTCCCCCGGCTCGAGCGTGGCGACCTCGGCATGGCGCGCGGCCTCGGCAAAGCGCGGGAACTTGGCGAGATCGGGCGCGGTCGGATCGACCATGCTGACCGGCACGCCTGCCGGGGTCAGCTCGAAGGGCCCGGGATAGAGCCCTGCGATCTGGTCGGGCGGATAGGTGGTGAAGCGCCGCTGTCCGGCAACGCAGCAGGCGACGTTTTCCTTGGCGTCGTAATGCGTGCCGACGCGGATGCGGTTGCCGATCCAGATCCGCGCGGTCACGCCGGGCAGCAGCGCCAGCCGGTTCTCGCGCGCGAAGGCGGGGAGCAGCGGCGCGATTTCCTCGGACTGCACGGCCATCGCGGGCGGCTCGGGCATCGCGGCGGCGCGCAGCAGATCGGCGAGGAAGTTCTCGAGGCGGCCCTGCCCGCGCACGAAATTGAGGCGCATGACATCGGGCGTGTAGAAGAACCGCCCTTTCTCCGACGGCGCTGCTGCGATCGCCGAGACGGGCCGCGTGGTTTGCTCACGGCAGAGATAGCGGACAATCGCCTCGTCGCCCGCGCGCGCGGCGACGACCGCAGGCCAGTCCGCCACCTGTCCGCGAAGCACCACGGGCTTGCCGGCGGCGCGGATCGCGGCGAAGCCGGCGTTGTCGACGGGACCGGCAATCTCCGCCATCGGGCTCGGCGGGGGCAGGGCGGTCATGCGGTGAGGTAATCTTCGGCGGCAATCGCGCCGCCGTTCTGGCGCAGGAATTCACCTTGCGTCGGCAGTTGCGCCACGGTCTGCGCTATCGCCGAGCGGATGTGCGCCAGCCGGGTGCGGGTTTCGGCCGCATCGAGCATCCATGCCGCCGGGTGGTAGCCCTGCGGTGCCACGCCCTGGCTGAGCATCACCGACAGCCAGCTGTCCTCGGTGAACAGCTCGTTGTTCTCGCGGATGATCCGGCCCGAGGAGGTGAACAAGGCGAGCTTTTCCTTCAGGCTGTCGGGCGGGGAGAGATTGCGGCAATAGCGCCAGAACTCGCTGTCGTCGCGCTCGGACTGGCGATAGTGGAGCACCAGAAAATCGCGGATGTTGCGGTATTCGCGGGTCGTCTCGAGGTTGAAGCGGTCGATTTCGGTCTGGCTGAACCCGGTGTCGGGGAAGAGCGCCATCAGCCGCGCTATGCCCGACTGGACGAGGTGGATCGAGGTCGATTCGAGCGGTTCGAGGAAGCCCCCCGCCAGCCCCAGCGCCACCACGTTCTTCTCCCAGGCCCGCGCGCGGTGCCCGGCCTTGAAGGCCAGCTGGTTGGGCTGGGCGAGGGGCTTGCCGTCAAGGTTCGCCAGCAGCAGATCGGTCGCCGCCTGCCGGTCGATGTGCGCAGAGGAGAACACATGCCCGTTGCCGATGCGGTGCTGGAGCGGGATGCGCCATTGCCATCCGGCGGGGCGGGCGGTGGAGCGGGTGAGCGGCTCGTTCGCGCCGCCCAGTTCGCACGGGATTGCCACGGCGCTGTCGCAGGGGAGCCACTTGCTCCAGTCGGTGAAGGGTACGCCCAATGTCTGCCCGAGCAGCAGCGAGCGGAAGCCCGAGCAGTCGATGAACAATTCGCCGGTCACCTCGCGTCCGTCCTCGAGCACCACGCCGGTGACGAAGCCGCTCTCCCCATCCTGCCGAACTTCGGTGATCCGCCCCTCGATCCGCACCGCCCCGGCAGCCTCGGCATAGCCCCGCAGGAAGCGCGCATAGCGGCCCGCGTCGAACTGGAAGGCATAGGACAGCTTCGACATCGGCGAGCGCGGATTGTCGGGGCGCGGCCAGCCGAACTTGCCCGCCTTGGCCGCCACTGCCGCAATCGAATAATCGTCGATCCGCGCGGTCTCGCCAAGGCTCGCGCCGCGCAGGAAGAAGTGGTGGAACTCGATCCCCAGCATGTCGATGCCGAAGCTGCCGAAAGGGTGGACATAGGCATGCCCCGGGCGCAGCCAGTCGACGAATTCGATCCCCAGCTTGTAGGTCGCGCGGGTCTCGCGCATGAACTGCATTTCGTCGAGACCGAGCAGGCGGTTGAATCCGATGATCTGCGGGATGGTCGCCTCGCCGACACCCACCGTGCCGATCGCCTCGCTTTCGACCAGCGTCACGACAAGCCCGGGCATGTCGCCGAGCACGCGCATCATGGCGGCGGCCGTCATCCACCCCGCGGTGCCGCCGCCGACGATGACGATCCTGGCGACGGGCGGCGCGCTCATGCGACAGCCGCCTCGGGCGCGACATGCCAGCTGCCGGACTGACGCAGGAATTCCTCATGGCCCGGCAGCCGCGCGGCGACGTCGGCATAGGCGGCGCGCATCTGCGCCATGGCTGCGGCGACGCGGTTCTCGTCGAGGGTATCGGCGATGGGATCGTGCATCTCGGGCCAGATGTTCTGCCCCAGCATCACCGCCACCCAGCTTGCCTGGGCGAACAGCTCGGCATTCTCGCGGAACACCCGCCCGCGGCGGCGCCACAGGTCGATCTTGCGCGCGAGGCTGTCGGGGATGCTCATGTGCTTCACATAGCGCCAGAATTCGGAGTCCTCGCGCTGCGTGGCCTTGTAGTGGAGGATGATGAAATCGCGCACATCCTCGTAGAGGTCATGCATCCCGCGGTTGTATTCGTCGCGCTCGAGCGGGTTGATCGGCAGGTCGGGGAACAGCGCGAAGAGGCGCTGGAGGCCGTTCTGGATGAGGTGGATCGAGGTCGATTCGAGCGGTTCGATAAAGCCCGAGGAAAGGCCGAGCGCCACGACATTGTGGTTCCACGCCTTGCGCCGCATGCCGGTGAGGAAGCGGATCGCCCGCGGCTCGGCCAGCGGTTCGGTTTCGAGGTTCGCCAGCAGGATATCGCGCGCCTCCTCCTCGCCCATGAAGGCGCTCGAAAAGACATGGCCGTTGCCGGTGCGGTGCTGCAAGGGGATGCGCCATTGCCACCCGGCGCTGTGGGCGGTGGCGCGGGTGAAGGGATCGGGCGGACCGGGCGAGCGGCTGGGCACGGCGAGCGCGCGGTCCATCGGCAGCCAGCGGCTCCAGTCCTCGTAACCTGTCCCGAGCGCCTCCTCGATCAGCAGGCCTCTGAAACCCGAGCAGTCGATGAACAGGTCGCCCGCCACGATAGTGCCGTTCTCGAGCGTGACGCTGGCGACATTGCCCGTCTCGCCGTGGCGGGTGACGTGTGTGATCCGGCCTTCGATCCGGTGCACGCCCTGACGTTCGGACAGGCGGCGCAGGTAGGCGGCATAGAGCCCTGCGTCGAAATGGTAGGCATAGGCGATCTCGCGCACCACCGACTGGGCGCCAGCCGCAGGCCGGGCGAATCGCTGCGCCCGGGCGGCCGCGGTGCTCATCGAATATTCGCCGATGTCGCCAGCCCCTGCGGCTCCGCTACGGGTATGTTCGCGCAGCCACAGCTGGTGGAAGGCAATGCCGTGGAGATCCTGCCCGTAGGTGCCGAAAGGGTGGAAGTAGCGATCGCCGATCCGCCCCCAGTTGACGAATTCGATCCCCAGTTTGCAGGTCCCGCGCGTCTCGCGCAGGAACTCGGCCTCGGGGATGTCGAGCATGGCGTTGAAGCTGCGGATCGGGGGGATCGTCGCCTCGCCCACGCCGACCGTGCCGATGGCGTCGGATTCGATCAGCGTTATCTTGCGCTGCCCGTCATTGAAGTAACGCGAGAGTGCCGCAGCCGCCATCCATCCGGCAGTGCCCCCGCCCACGATCACGACCCGCGCGAGGCGGCCCGCGTTACCGATACCATTGCTCTCTCTCATCCCGTCCCGATCCTATCGCAGCGGGGTGTTGTTGGCAAATTGCCACACTTCCCCTGCAAAGATGCGAAGACCTATTGTCAAGGCGCTCACCCCTCGATAATCCATGCTCCCACAACAGGGCAAGCTATCTGCGAATAAATGATAGCGCTAACATGGGGAGGGATCTTATGCGCACTTCGATGCAGCCGCATGGCCTCGGGCCGGGCGGCCGTCAGCCGTGGTACAAGAGTGTACTGCGCGCCGGGGCTTCCGCTGTCGTGCTCGGCAGCGCGATCGGCGCCAGCGCCGCTTTTGCGCAGGACCAGCAGGCACCCGCCGAGCCCGAGACGCAGGACACCGTCGCCGCCGAAGAGCCGGTCGCCGAAATCATTGTCAGCGGCCTTCGTCAGTCGCTCGCCAACGCGCAGAGCGTGAAGCGCAATTCGGACACCGTGGTCGATGCGATCACCGCGCAGGACATCGGCGCGCTGCCCGACCGTTCCGTGACCGAAGCGCTCCAGCGCGTGCCGGGCGTGGCGATCAACCGTTTCGCCGGCTCGAACGATCCCGACCACTTCTCGGTCGAAGGTTCGGGCGTTGTGGTGCGCGGCCTCAATTTCGTGCGCTCCGAATTCAACGGCCGCTCGGCCTTTGCAGCGGGCGTCGGCGGGCAGGCGCTCAACTTCGCCGACGTGCCGGCCGAACTGCTCGGCTCGGTGATCATCAGCAAGAACGCCACCGCCGAATCCATCGAGGGCGGCTTGGCCGGGACGGTCAACCTCAACACCCGCAAGCCCTTCGACAACAACGGGTTCAAGTTCGCCTTCAGCGGCGAGGCCAATTACGGCGACTTCCGCAAGGAATGGACGCCGACGCTCTCGGGCCTCATCAGCAACACCTGGGACACCGACAAGGGCCGCTTCGGCCTGCTCGCCAGCGCATCCTATTCGCGCATCAAGAGCCGCGCGGACGGGCTTCAGGTCGCCAACTACCAGACCCGTGACGGGCGGCTGGTCAACGCCGCCAACACCGATGGCGTGCGCGTCTGCCGCAACCCGCTGCCGGGGACGACCAACACCGCTCTGCTGCCCCCGGGCGGCTCGGCTTGCGGCGTCTTCGGCGCGGCCGGGGTGGACGGCTTTGCCGACTATGCCACCAGCCGCGTGGCGCCGGTGGGCGGCCAGTTCCGCACCCAGGAGTTCGACCGCGAGCGCTTCGGGATCGCGGCTTCGGCGCAGTTCGAATCGATCGACGGCAAGACCCTGATCACCGCCGAATTCATCCGCTCGGCCTCGACCAACAAGTGGGGCGAATACACCTTCGAGACCGCGCCCGATCTCGCCGAATATTCGACCTATCCGCTCGGCTGCCAGCAGAACGATGCGGGGCCGAACCGGATCAACCCTGATGGGACGAACGGCGATCCGACAGCGCGCGCGCAGTGCCCGATCGGCGGGTTCACCGATTACCTCTATAATGACGCCGGGCTGTTCCAGTCGGGCTACATCGTCAACGCCTCGAACGGCTGGCGCGGCAACCCGGGCACCTCGCCCTTTGTGCCGATCGGCGGCCTCCAGCAGTCGCTCGCCCGCCGTCAGGTCAACGACGAGGTCACCAACGAGGATTACTCGATCAACCTGCGCACCGAACTGACCGACCGCCTGACGGTTGAGCTCGACGCGCAGTATGCGACTTCGCGCAAGCAGAACCTCGACTTCAGCGTGTTCGGCTCGTCCTTCGCCGACCAGGAGCTCGACATCTCGGGTGACCTGCCGGTGATCATTCCGCGCAAGCCGCAGTTCCTCGGCTACACCTGGTCGACTCCCGGCGCCGATCTCGCGAATGCGACCGAAGCGCAGTATTTCACCGATCCGCGCTTCCAGTTCTGGCGCGCGGCGATGGACCACATCGAAGATTCGACCGGCACGCAATATGCCTTCCAGGCCGATTTCGGCTACGAGTTCGATGACGACGCCTTCATCCGGAAGGCCAAGTGGGGCGCGCGCTATCAGGACCGCGACCAGACTGTCCGCTACACCACCTATAACTGGGGCATGCTGAGCGAGACCTGGTCGGGCGATCGTCCGGTCAACTTTGCCGACACGCCGACCGACCTTTCGCAGCGCTACGATTTCCCGAACTTCTTCCGCGGCAAGGTCCCTGGCCCTCCGGGTGCCTTCTACTACGCCGGCGATCTTGTCGGCGATTACGAGGGCGCGGTGGCCGACTTCCAGTCGATCCAGAACCGTGCGCGTGCGCTTGGTGCCTCGCCGACCTGGCTGCCGGCCGCAGGGCGCCAGAACGCGATTGCGGGCACGCCCTATCTGCCCGCCGAAATCCAGCCGATCGCCCAGCAGGATTCGGCCGCCTATTTGCAGCTCGATTTCGGCACCGACGCCTTGTTCGGTGGCGGCATCCGCATGTCGGGCAATATCGGGGTGCGCTACGTCAACACCTCGATCCGCTCGCAGGGCTCGATCGGCGTGCCGAGCCGTCAGGCGCTCAACATCCTGGAGCCCTTCTCGGTGCGCTGCGCCGCGGTGGTGCCGCCAGGGGCGCCTCCGGGCACCCAGCCGCAGGTGCCCGGCGGCGTCTGCAACCTCGGCGCTGCGGGCTATGCCCAGCTCCAGACCTTCGCGGGCGACGGGGTGACCACGCTCGACGTCGCCAATGTCAGCTACGATTTCTGGCTGCCGAGCCTCAACCTGAAGTTTGGCGTGACCGACGAGGTCATCCTGCGCTTTGCCGCCTCGAAGGTGCTGACGCGGCCGGACAACTCCTACGTCCGCAACTTCGTCAACATCGGTCTGGGCGGCAGCGGCGAGCTGACCGCGGAAGCGGGTAACCCCTTCATCCGTCCGGCGACGGCATGGCAGTTCGACCTCACTGCCGAATGGTACTTCGACACGGTCGGGTCCTTGACCTTCAATGCCTTCTACAAGGACATCAAGGACTTCTTCTACCAGCAGATCACCAACCGGCAGATCACCAGCAACGGGATCACGCGCGATGTGCTGGTGCGGGGGCCTGCCAACTTCGACCAGAACGGCAAGATCAAAGGCTTCGAGCTCGCCTACCAGCAGACCTACGACTTCCTGCCCAAGCCGTTCGACGGACTGGGGGTGGCCGCCAACTACACCTATATCGAGAGCGAGGGCCTGCCCAACACCTTCCTCAACACGGGCGAGCCGGTCAATCCGTCGACCATCCCGCCGGGCAACCTGCCGCTCGAACAGCTCTCCAAGCACAACGTCAACGCGACGATCTTCTACGAGAAGGGGCCGATCAGCATGCGGGCCGCCTATAACTGGCGCTCGCGCTTCCTGCTGACCCCGGCGGACGTGATCTTCCCGTTCTACTCGATCTTCAACGAGGCGACCGGGCAGCTCGATGCGTCGATCTTCTTCAACGTGACGAAGAGCATCCGGGTCGGCGTGCAAGGCGTGAACCTGCTCGACGAGGTGACCAAGACCACGCAGGCCTATACCGGCGATCCGGGCGTGCTGGCGCCGCGTTCGTTCTTCATGAACGACCGCCGCTTCTCCTTCATCGTGCGCGGCAACTTCTAGCACGCCGCGCTAGGCGAAAGCTCCCCAGGGAAAGGGCTCTCCGGCTTAGGCCGGGGGGCCCTTTTCGTTTGGCCGGATGGCGGGACGAGCCGGGGCCGCGCGCGAAAAAAGGCCCGGGCATCGCTGCCCGGGCCACAGGGGGAAACCGTCGGCGAGAGGATCAGCCGGCGGCGGTCAAGACGTTGGCAAGGGCGGTGCGCAGAGGCTTCGCGCGGTAGGTGCTGTCATAGGGCGTGCCGCGCACCTCCAGCCCGTCGGCCCGCTTGGCGGGATCGAAGCCCTGGAGCCAGTTGAACCTGTCGACCATGCCCCAGGCGAGCACATCGTCGAGATGCTTGCCGTAATCGAGCATCACCTCGAAATAGCGCCGCGCGAAATCGGCGACCTTCTCGTCGCGCTGGGCGATGTTGGCGGGGAGCGCCTTGTCCTTGACGTCGAATTCGGTGACCAGCAGGCGGTATCCCATGCCGGTGACCTCGTCGAGGAACCGCCGCCATTCGCGTTCCGCATAGGGCCCGACGCCGGTGGCCGGATCGATGCTGAACATCTCGATATGCGACTGGATGCCCAGCGCATCGACCGGCGTGCCGCGCTTCCTGAACCCTTCGAGCAGGCGCAGCACGTCGGCGCAGTGCTTCTGGTGCTGCGGCTCCCAGCTCATGTAGTCGTTGTAGACGAGCTGCTCGGTGGGAAGCTCGGCCCGCGCGGTGTGGAAGGCGAGGTCGAGCACCGCCTCGGGGCTGCCCATGGCACGGCTGAGGCTGGTCTCGATCGTCGCGTTGCGCTCATGGTCGATCGCTTCGTTGACCACGTCGTAGCTCTGAATGACGCCCTTGTAGCGGCGGGTGACGGTGCGGATGTGCTCGGTCAGCAGCCGCTCGGCCTCGCGCACCGGCGTGGCGCCGAAGTCGTAGGTGTTGAGCCAGTTCGGGAACCACTGCGGGCGGTGCCACAGCAGGGTGTGGCCGCGCACCGCGAGCCCGTTGCTTTGTGCCCAGCGGACGATCTCGTCCATCCGGTCGAAATTGTAGATTGTGGGCGCGGGGCGGACGGCCTGCCACTTCATCTCGTTTTCGGGGACGACAATGCCGCATTCGCCCTTGATGATCGCGGTGTAGTCCGGGTTCTGGATCGAGCCCGCCTCGCGCACGCCGGGTATCGAGGCGATGGCGCTCCCGAACCTGCGCCCGCCGCGCGCGGCAATGGCGTTGAGGCCCGGCGAAGGCGCGCCTGTGGGAGCGGGTGCGGGCGGCGGCGCGGCGCTGACCGGAGCGGGCGCGGAACCGGTCGACCCGCCGCCACAGCCGACCAGCGGTAGCGCGGCCAGCGTGGTGCCGATCGCACCCAGCGCATCGCGGCGGGAAATCGTCACGGCCGGACCTCCAGCTTGACGCTCTGCAATTCGGCCGAGTTCGCGCCGGTCATGATCTCGAATGTGCCCGGTTCGGTCACGCGCTGCATATCGGCGTTCCACATGGCAAAGGCGCGCGGTTCGACCGCGATTGCCACGTCGCGGGTCTCGCCCGGCTGGAGCGTCACACGCTTGAAGCCCACAAGCTCCTTCACCGGACGGGTGACGGAACTCACCTCGTCGCGCAGGTAGACCTGCACCACCTCGTCGCCTGCGCGCGTCCCGGTGTTGGTGACGCGGACGGTGACCGTCACACCTTCGCCCGGCTTGATCATGCTCGCCGAAAGCTGCGGCGCGGCCAGGGTGAAGGTGGTGTAGCTGAGCCCCCAGCCGAACGGGAACAGCGGGGTCACCTCGTCGAACAGGTAACCGCGCCGCGCGCTCGGCTTGTAATTGTAGAAGTTCGGCAGCTGGCCGACATTGCGCGCGGTCGAAACCGGCATCTTGCCGCCGGGGTTGACTGTGCCGATGAGCGCGTCGGCAATCGCGGTGCCCTGCTGTTCGCCGGCATACCACGTCTCGAGGATCGCATCGGCCTCGGCGGCGATGGTCGGGTAGCTCGGCGGGCGGCCATTGACGAGCACTACCACGACCGGCTTGCCCAGTGCCTTCATCGCCTTGAACAGCTCGTTCTGCTCGCCGACGAGGTCGAGACTGGTACGGTCGCCGAGGTGATTGGCGGCCCAGCCCTCGCGGCTGGTCTTCTCGGTGTCGCCGATGAACAGGACGATGGTGTCCGCGCCCTTCGCCACCTCGACCGCTTCGGCGATGCGCCGGCGGTTCTTGGCCGGATCGGCGAGAACCACCGCGTCGTCCCACCAGTCGCTGTCGCCGTCGATGATCTCGACCCCGAGCGCATGGACCACGTTGGCCTTGCCCGCCACCGCCGCACGGATGCCGGCGAGCGGGGTGACGCTTGCGCGCGGTTCGCCGTAATAGCCCCCGAGGCGCGCGACATCGGCATTGGGGCCGATTACCGCGATGGTCGGCTTGGTCGCCGCTCCCGCCTCGGGCAGCGCCAGCGGCAGCGCGCCGTTGTTCTTCAGTAGCACCAGCGAGCGCTCGGCGGCCTTGCGGGCCAGCGCCACGCCAGCAGGACCGTTGGAGGTCTTCGCCTTGGCCAGATCGGGCCACGGGTTCTCGAACAGCCCGGCGTTGAACTTCATGGTGAGCAGCCGCCGCACCGCATTGTCGATGGCCTCCTGCGACACGCGGCCCTCGCGCACCGAGCGAGCGAGGTCCCTGAAGCCCGCGCCTTCGGGCAGATCGACGTCGACACCGGCCTTCAGCGCGATCTCGCCCGCGCCGGCATTGTCGGCGGCGATGTGGTGGAGGCGCGCCATGTCCTCGATCGCATAGTAGTCCGAGACCACCGCGCCCTGGTATCCCCACTCGCCGCGCAGCACGTCATTGAGGAGCCACTTGTTCGCGTGGCTCGGCACCCCGTCGATCTCGTTGTAGCTGGCCATCACCGCGTCGATCTTCGTCCGCTTCACCACCTGTTCGAAGGGCGGGAAGAACATCTCGCGCAAGGTGCGCTCGCTGATCTGGGCGGGGGCGACATTGTTGCCGCTTTCGGGCTGGCCGTGGCCGGTCATGTGCTTCAAGGTCGCCATCACCTTGCCCGGCGCGAGCTTGCGGGTGGTGCCGGTGCCCATCAGCCCCTCGACCGAAGCGACACCCATCTCGCCGACGAGGTAGGGGTCCTCGCCGAAGGTTTCCTCGATCCGTCCCCAGCGCGGATCACGCGCGACGTCCACCACGGGAGAGAGGACCAGGTGGACGCCGCGCGCGGCTGTTTCCTCGGCGATCAACGCGTTGATGTCGCGGATCAGGTCCGGGTCCCAGCTGCTCGCAAGACCGATGGCTTGGGGGAAGGCGGTCGCATCCCGCGCGGCGAGACCGTGGAGCGATTCCTCGTGGAACAGGATCGGAATGCCGAGCCGGGTCTTCTCCATCGCCCATTTCTGCGCGGCGATCACGAAGGCGACCGATTCCTCGATGCTGCGCCGCCCGACCTTGCGCGGGCTGGAGGGACCGCTGCGGTCCGAAGGCCGGGCGATCTGGCCGATGCCGTCGGGGTAGACGGCGGCTGCCTTGGCGGGATCGAAGACGTCGCCGGCGGCCTGAATCTTGCCCTTGCTGTCCCACACGGTGATGATCTGGGCGATCTTCTCCTCGAGCGTCATGCGGGCGAGGAGATCCTCGACGCGTTGCTCGGTCGGGAGGGCGGGGTTCCAGTAGGGCGCGTCCTTCATCGCGCGCTCGACCTTGATGGCGGCGGGTTTGCCCCGGGTCTGAGCCTGCGCCACAGTCGCCTCGCCCGCGACCATCCCGAACGCTGCCAGACACACGCCAGCTGCCAGCGCAGCCCGCTTGATCCCCTTCATGTGATGTCCCTCTCCTGCCACGCCGGCTTGACTGGCCGACCGTTTGTGGTAGCGCTACCATGATGAGAGGGAGAGGGCTTGTCAACGGCTTTGCGATGATTGCTGCTGCGTTGCTCGCGGCAGGGCAAGCCTGTGCCGAGGATGGCTACGCCTTGTGGCTGCGCCATGCCCCGCTCGAGGGCGAGGCGCGTGCGCGGCTGGCGCGGCTGGACGGTGCGGTCTATGCCGGAATGGCGCAGGATCCGACCGTGGCCCTCGCTCTGGATGAGCTTTACCGCGGCCTCGACGGGCTGCTGGCCCGCCCCGCCGCGGAGCGAATCACGATCGTCGACGTCAGAGTGCCGGGCAGCGGCCCCAAGGGCGCGTTCGTCTATGATTGCGCCAACCCCGACGTGCCGGGGGACGGTGCGTTCCGGGTGTCAGGCTCGGCCGAAGCGGTGCGCATCACCGCTGCCGCACCCATCGGTTGTCTGTACGGGACCTACGCCTTGCTGCGCGAATTGGGGCAGGGCCGGGCGCCGGCCGACATCCAGCTGTCCGAAGCGCCTGCCATGCCGCTGCGGATGCTCAACCACTGGGACAATCCCGACGGCCACGTGGAGCGCGGCTATGCCGGGCGTTCGATCTTCGATTGGTGGCACCTGCCGGAGAAGCTCGATCCGCGGATGATCGATTATGCGCGGGCCAACGCCAGCATTGGCGTCAACGGCGTAGTGGTGAACAACGTCAACGCGAAGGCCTTCATGCTGGAGCCGCGCTACATAGCCAAGCTCAAGCGGCTGGCCGACGCGTGGCGGCCCTATGGCATCCGCGTCTACCTGTCCGCCCGCTTCTCCGCCCCGCGCGACATCGGCGGGCTTGCCACCGCCGACCCGCTCGACCCGCAGGTGGCGGCATGGTGGAAGGCCAAGGCGGACGAAATTTACGCCGCGATCCCCGATTTTGGCGGGTTTCTGGTCAAGGCCAATTCCGAGGGCCAACCCGGCCCGCAGGACTATGGCCGCAGTCACGCCGAGGGCGCCAACATGCTCGCCGCCGCGATTGGCGAGAGGGGCACGGTGATCTGGCGCGCCTTCGTCTACCGGGCCGAGGACAGCACCGACCGCACGATGCAGGCCTATGCCGAGTTCCAGCCGCTCGACGGCCAGTTCGCCGACAACGTGATCCTCCAGATCAAGAACGGCCCGCTCGATTTCCAGCCGCGCGAGCCGTTCCATCCACTGTTCGGGGCGATGCAGAACACGCGGGTAATGCTCGAGGCGCAGATCACCCGCGAATATCTCGGGCAGGCGAGCGGAATTGCCTACCTCGCGCCGCTCTGGAAGGAGGTGCTGGACGCCGATACGGGGCGGGGCGGAACGGTGGCGCAGATCGTCGCACCCGTCGGCATGGCAGGGGTCGCCAATGTCGGATCGGACCGCAACTGGACCGGTACCCATTTCGATGCGGCCAACTGGTATGCCTTCGGGCGGCTTGCGTGGAACCATGCGCTGACGAGCGGACAGATCGCCCGCGAATGGGCCGCGCAGACCTTCACGCGTGATCCGAAAGCGCTGCGCACCATCGCCGCGATGATGTTGGGGAGTCGCGAGGCGGTTGTCGATTACACCGGCCCCCTCGGCCTTGCGCATCTGATGGGCACCTCCCACCACTACGGCCCCGCGCCGTGGGTGTGCGATCTCGAGCGACCCGAGTGGAACCCGTGCTACTATCACCGCGCCAACAAGGACGGGATCGGCTTCGACCGAACCGCCACGGGCTCCGCTTCCCTCGCGCAATACGCCCCATCCATCGCCCCACAGTGGAGCGACCCGGCCACCACCGACCCGCGCTTGCTGCTGTGGTTCCACCGCCTGGCGTGGGCGCATCGCCTCCCCTCGGGCCGCACGCTGTGGGAGGAACTTGTCGCCCGCTACGATGCCGGCGTCGCGGGGGTCGATCGCATGGCTGCTGCATGGGCGAGCCTCGCCCCTGCCATCGATCCCGAGCGCCACGCCGCCGTCACCGCCGACCTTGCTATCCAGCGCAAGGAGGCGCGCTGGTGGCGCGATGCCTCGCTCGCTTACTGGCAATCGGTCAATGGCCTCGCGCTGCCCTCCGGCATAGTGCCCCCGGCCGAGCCGCTCTCCGCCTACCGGCAGCGCGCTTTCCCCGAGGCACCGGGGCAATGAGGGGGGCTATGATAGCGCTTATCATCCCGCTTGCCGCCACTCGGGCCCTCGCAGTATGGCGGGCGCCATGAGCACCAAGGCCGACACTCTCGCCCCGTCCGCAATCCAGGGCCGCAAGCGCGCCGCCCGGCGATCCAATGCGGCGCCCACGATCACCGATGTCGCGCGCGAGGCGCAGTGCTCGCCGATGACGGTGAGCCGCGTCATCAACGGCGAGGAGAACGTGCGCGAGGACACCAAGCAGAAGGTCTTGGGCGCGATCGCCAAATTGAACTACGTGCCCAACCGCGCGGCGCGCTCGCTCGCGGCGGGATCGCAGCTGCGCATCGCGCTGCTGTTCGACAACCCCTCGGCCTCCTACCTCAGCGAGTTCCTGATGGGGGCGCTGGAGGAGGCCAGCCGCCGCGACATCTATCTTGTCGTGCAGGCCTGCGAAAACGTCGCCGAGGCGCAGAAGGTGATCAGGAAGCTGCTCGACGGCGGGATCGAGGGCTACATCCTCCCCCCGCCGCTGTGCGACGACCAGAGCGTGCTCGATCTGATCCGCACCGCGGGCGGGATCGCGGTCGCGGTCGGACCGGGCCGCGCGAGCGGCAGTCACGGCGCGGTGCTGATCGACGAGTTCCAGGCCGCCTATGACATGACCCGGCACATCATCGGTCTGGGCCACGAACGCATCGGCTTCATCATCGGCAATCCCGAACAGGTGGCGAGCGGCCAGCGCCTCGACGGCTATCGCGCGGCGATGACCGATGCCGGCCTTGCGATCGACGAGACACTGATCGCGCAGGGGCAGTTCACCTACCGTTCCGGGATGGTCGCGGCCGAAAAGCTGCTGAGCATCGCCAATCCCCCGACCGCGATCTTCGCCTCCAACGACGACATGGCCGCTGCGACCGTCGCGATGGCGCATCGCCGCCATCTCGACGTGCCGGGCGACGTGACTGTGTGCGGCTTCGACGATACCGAGCTCGCCAGTTCGATCTGGCCCGAGCTCACCACCATCCGCCAGCCGATTCGCGAAATGACTGCGGAAGCGGTGGCGATGATTGCCCGCGTCCACAAGCAGAAGCCGCGCGCATCGCGTGCCAAGGCCGAGCAGCTGACGCTGGCCTACCAGCTGATCCGCCGCAATTCCGACGCCGGGCCGCGCCTTGCGTCATCCTTCAGCCAACCCCCCGGAACACCATGACAGACCAAGCCTCACCCCGCACCTTGCGCTCGCGCGACTGGTTCGACAACCGCGAACGCATGGACATGACGGCGCTCTATCTCGAACGCTTCATGAATTACGGGGTGACGCCCGAGGAACTGCAAAGCGGCAAGCCGATCATCGGCATCGCGCAAAGCGGGAGCGACCTTTCCCCCTGCAACCGCATCCATGTCGACCTAGCCAAGCGCACCCGCGACGGGATCCGCGACGCAGGCGGGATCCCGATCGAATTCCCCATCCACCCGATCTTCGAGAACTGCCGCAGGCCTACCGCCGCGCTCGACCGCAACCTGCTCTATCTCGGGCTGGTGGAGCTCTTGAACGGCTATCCGCTGGATGGCGTGGTGCTGACCACGGGGTGCGACAAGACCACGCCCTCGCAGATCATGGCGGCTTCGACCGTGGACATCCCTGCGATTGTGCTGTCGGGCGGCCCGATGCTCGACGGCTGGCATGAGGGCGAGCTGGTGGGCAGCGGCACCGTCATCTGGCGCAGCCGCCGCAAGCTTGCGGCAGGCGAGATCGACGAGGAGGAGTTCCTCCACCGCGCCTGCAGCAGCGCGCCCTCGGCAGGCCATTGCAATTCGATGGGCACGGCGAGCACCATGAACGCGGTGGCCGAGGCGCTGGGCCTCTCGCTCACCGGCTGCGCGGCGATCCCTGCGCCTTACCGCGAGCGAGGGCAAATGGCTTACCGCACAGGCCGCCGCATCGTCGAGATGGTGCTCGAGGATCTGAAGCCCTCCGATATCCTCACCCGCGCGGCGTTCGAGAATGCCATCGCCACGGTCAGCGTCATCGGCGGCTCCTCCAACGCCCAGCCGCACATCATGGCCATGGCTGCGCACGCAGGCGTGCCGCTCGAGACCGGGGTGTGGCAGGAACACGGTTACGACCTGCCGCTGCTGGTCAACATGCAGCCCGCCGGAAAGTATCTTGGCGAGCGCTTCCACCGCGCGGGCGGCGTGCCTGCTGCCATGTGGGAACTGCTGGATGCCGGACGGCTGCATGGCGACGTCCTCACCTGCACCGGCAAGACGATGGCCGAGAACCTCGCTGGTGCCGAAAGCCCCGATCGCGAGATGATCCGGCCCTTTGCCGATCCGCTGATCGACAAGGCGGGCTTCATGGTGCTCTCGGGCAACCTGTTCGATTTCGCGATCCTCAAGACCAGCGTGATCGGCCCGGCCTTCCGCGCCCGTTACCTCTCGCGCCCGGGCTCCGAAGGCGTGTTCGAGGCGCGCGCGATCGTGTTCGATGGCTCGGACGATTACCACCACCGGATCAATGACCCGTCCCTCAATATCGACGAGGACTGCATCCTCGTCATCCGCGGCTCGGGGGTGATCGGCTGGCCGGGGAGCGCCGAGGTGGTCAACATGCAGCCGCCCGACGCGATGATCCGCGCCGGCAAGCCGTGGCTGCCGACGCTGGGCGACGGCCGGCAATCGGGGACGAGCGACAGCCCCTCGATCCTCAACGTCAGCCCCGAAAGCGCGGTCGGCGGGGGCCTCTCGTGGCTGCGCACGGGCGACATCATCCGCGTCGATCTCAACACGCGGCGCTGCGACGCGCTGGTGGACGAGGCCGAGATTGCCCGCCGCCGCGCCGAGGATACCATCCCGCCCGTGCCCGAAAGCCTGACCCCGTGGGAGGAACTCTACCGCGAGAAGACCGGGCAACTTGCCGAGGGCGGCGTGATGGACTTCGCGCTCAAGTATCGCGGGACGGCGCGCAAGCTGCCGCGGCATAACCACTGAGAGGAACGCCCATGCGCCTCATCCTGCCGCTCGCCGTGCTGCTTGCCGCCGCGCCCCTCGCGGCGCAGGACGCGCCCGGCAGCAACCCGCTCTTCCGCGACCGCTTCACCGCTGACCCGGCCCCGCTGGTGGTGGGCGATACGCTGTGGCTCTACACCAGCCACGACGAGGCGGCGGACGGCGAAATGTTCAACATGAAGGACTGGCTCGTCTGGTCGACCACCGACATGCGCAACTGGACGGCGCATCCGCCGGTCATGAAGCTAACCGACTTCGCATGGGCCTCGCATGATGCTTGGGCCATTCAGGTGATCGAAAAGCACGGGCGCTACTGGATGTATGCACCGGTCGAACATGACCAGACCAAGCCCGGCAAGGCGATCGGCGTTGCCGTTTCCGACAGGCCCGAGGGACCGTTCGTCGACGCCAAGGGCTCTGCCCTCATCAGCAACGACATGACGCCCAAGGGCACCCACAGCTGGGAGGATATCGACCCCACCGTCTTCACCGACGATGACGGGAGCACCTGGATCGCGTGGGGCAACCGCCAGTGCTACATCGCCAAGCTGGGCGAGGACATGATCAGCATCGACGGGCCGATCACCGAGATCACCCCGCCGCACTTCGAGGAAGGGCCCTGGCTGCACAAGCGGGGCGACCTCTACTACCTCACCTATGCCTCATTGGACCGCAGCGATCACGAGAACGAGCGTGTCTCCTATGCCACCGCGCCCTCGATCAAGGGGCCGTGGACCTACCGCGGAGAGCTGACCGGATCGGGCGAGAACAGCTTCACGATCCACCCCGGCATCGCCGAGTTCAAGGGGCAGTGGTACATCTTCCTGCACAATGCGACGCTGAGCGTGAACGGCCAGAAGGGCGCGATGGGGCGGCGCGCGGTGACGGCAGAGTATCTTACCTATGACGAAAACGGGCTGATGCGCCGCGTCACGCAGACGCAGGCGGGCGTCACCGCACCGCCGCCACAGCCCTAGGCGGCCGCGCGGGCGATGTGGGCGCGGATCACTTCGAGCATGCCTGCATCGCTGTCGAATACTCCATACCAGCCCTGCGGCTCGTGCGGGGGATCGCCCATGTAGGCGCTGTCGCCGTTCCGGAAGCGCGCATCGGAATGCGGCGTACGCGCCTCGCCGTTCCACGCCCAGAAATTGCTCCCCGCGATCACCCCGCCGCTCTTCCAGCTGGCCTCGACCGAGTCGTAGATCAAGCGGTAATACTGCTCGCGGAATTGCGTGCTGGCCGAGGGCGCATAGGCCTCGCCGTCGCGCGGGAAGCCGAATTCCTCGATCACCAGCGGTTTGCCCAGCTGCTCGGCAATGGCGGCGTGGGCGGCGATATAGGCCTCGACCTTGCGGCGGCCCTCGGGCCATGTCCCGGCAAGGTCGTCGCCCTTCACCCAGCTCCAGTTCAAGGGCCAGATATGCGCGGTGACATAATCGACCTCGCGGTGCGCCTCGGCGACCAGCCGGGCGTCGCCATTGGTCGCCTGCGTTCCCTCCTGCCCGAGGCTCACGAGATGGTGCGGCGCGCCTGCGCGGATCAGCCCGGCGGTCTCGGCGATCCAGTCGAGATAGGCCTTGCGGTTGGCGGCAATCGCCGCGTCGCTCCCGCCCGGACGCGGCTCGTTGGCGAGCTGCCAGGCCATGATCGCCGGGTCCTCGGCATAGAGCGTGCCGGTGACAGAATTGCGCCGCGCGAGCAGGCTGCGGACATGATCGCGGTAAAGCGCCATCGCTTGCGCGTTGGCGTAGACCTTGGCGGTGGCATCGGCGAAGGCGGGCCAGGGGTGCGCCGGATCGCCCATGTCGATGTAGCTGCCGGTGGCGCGGTAGAGCAGGGTCTGAAGTCCCCCCGACCATTCCCAGAAGTTCGACAGCACGATCACCGCCGTCATGCCACGCTTGGCGATTTCGGCTAGCGCGAAATCGAGCCCATCAAACAGCGCGGGATTGGCGCTGCCGTCGGTGCGGGTGAAGCCGGGCTTGATCGAATTCTTCAGCGGGCCTTCTTCCGCCGCCGCCATGATCCGGAGGTTGTTGATGCCTAGCGCGTGCAGCCGGTCGAGCTCCCGCACCAGCCTTGCGCGGTCGCCGTAATCGGCATCCGCCCCCAGCCACGCCGCATACCACAGGTTTGCACCAGTGATTCGGTAGGGCTTGCCGCCGAGCAGCAGCCGGGTGCCCTCGCGGGTGACGAAACTAGGGGAGGGCGCGGCGCTGGCGGCGTGTCCCCTCGCCGCCAGCGCCAGCGCGCCCGCCGCCGAGACTGAAAGGGTCTCGCGGCGGGTGAAGGTCATGGCGCGATCGCCAGTTCGAAGCCCGGGATGGGCATCCCCTCGCCATCGACGAGGTTGACCACCGGCGCATCGGCCCACGCATAGCGCACGCGGGTCGGCGTCATGCCGTCGGGCACGGCGAGCAGCAGGCGGCTCCCCTCGACGCGCGCGATCACCCATTGGCAGGTGTCGCCCTCCGCGGCACACAGTTCGACCCCGAGCGGGTAGGGACCGCCTTGAACCGTCAGCGCACCCGCGATCCCGGTGAAGCTCACCGTGACTTTCCCACCCTCGCGCACCGCCTTGTCGGGCATCGGCATCGCGCGGCCATCGAAGGCGGCGGCGAGGCGCTTGCCGAGGTCGTTCTTGTTGGCGGGGTGAATGTCAGTCGGCTCGCCGATGTCGATCGCGGTGACGAGCGCGGCGTTGGCATCGGCGGCGACGCCCTTGCGCTGCTCGTCGCGTAGCTGCGCCCAGCCGGATTCCGCCGGTGCCGAGCGGCGCTCGCCGAAGTCCGCCAGCTGCACCACCAGCATCCGCGTCTGCGGGCCGAACTGGCGGCGCCACCCGGCAAAGAGCGCGGCTAGCTTCCGGTCATAGGCCGGTTGGCCGACATCGGCCTCGCCCTGATACCACGCCACGCCCGCGAGCTTCATCTTGCCGAGCGGCGCGATCATCGCATTGTGCATCACGCCGAGGCCCGCATTGGCATCCCACGGGGCGCGGGGCGGGACGTCGGTAACCGAGGTCTGCGCAAATTCCCAGTCGGCGCCCAGAGGCACGCGCTCGCCATTGGCAGCGGTGAAGGCGAGGCGCTCGGGCCCGGCGAAGAAGCCGCCGGTGTCCCACATGTTGTTGGCCGCGATCATGATCTCGTTGCGACCCGCCTTCAGATGCGCAGGCGGCACGCGGTAAGTGCGCTCGACCCCCCAGCCGAAGGTGTAGCCGACCGGGTGACCATTGACGAAGGTCAGGTCCATGTCGTCGATCGCGCCGATCGCGAGGCTAGCCTCGCCCCTGGCCTGTTCGGGGGTGAGGGTGATGACCTTGCGCAGCCACACATTGGCGCGCGGATTGGCATCGAGCCCGGTGCCCTTCCACTCGTTCCAGAACGAGAACTTGGGGATCGGCTTCCAATCGAGCAGCGCGGAGTTCTTCCACGGCTCGCGGCCGTTGTCGGCCTTGCGCCACCACGCGAACCACTGCGGAACGAAAGCCTGCGCGGCGGCATAGGGATCGCGGGCGTAGAGCGCGAGGAGATCAATGTCGGCCTTGCCGTGCATCGCCGCTGCGCCCTCGGGATCGTACCACGCGCGCGCCGCGCTGCCGCCCCAGTTCGAATGGATCAGGCCGACGGGGACCGAGGGGTCCTGCTTGCGCAGAGCCTTCGCCATGTAGAAGCAGGCGGCGGAGAACGGTGCGACGGTCTCGCTGGTCGCCGCGTTCCACTGGACCGGCGCGGGGAAAGCGGCCTGCGGCACCGGCGCGGTGGTCTTGGGGATCATCAGCAGCCGGATGCCGTCATCCGGCGCGAGGCGCAGCTGGTTCCAGACGTCGAGTGCCCGCTCGACCGACAGCTCCATATTGGACTGTCCGCCGCACAGGAAGACATTGCCGATCAGGATGTTGCGGTAGGTCGTCGAACCCGAGGCATCGGTGATCACGAGGCTTTGCGGCGTGGTCGCGGCGGGCTGCGCCGGAAGGCTTGCGACGAAGCTGCCCGAGGCGTCGGCTCGGACCGAAACGCTGCTTCCCCCGGCGACGGCTATCGTCACTTCCGTCGATGGCCCCGCGCGCCCCGAGAGCGTCAGCGGTACCCCGCTCTGGAGCACCATATTGTCGCCGAACCCGGCATCGAGCACCGGCCCCGCCAGCGCTGTGGCCGGCCAGAGCGTCGCCAGCGCGAAGGCTGCGCGCCTCACCCGAAACCGTGTCACGCAAGCCTCGCGCGGGTCTGGGGGAAGCCGGAAATCGGGGCGGGGAAGGCGAACAGGCTGCCGGCGAGCGGGCGTTCGGCCATGTCCTCGGCGCTCATGTTCTTGGTCGCGGTGGTGACAAAGGCGGTGCTGAGGTCCGGCCCGCCGAACGCCATCTTGGTGATGTCGCGCGCCGGAATGGCGATGGTGCAATCGAGTTTGCCCTCAGGGGTGAAACGCGCAACGCAGCTGCCGTGGTAGAGCCCGGTCCAGACATGATCCATGGCGTCCACCACCGGGCCATCGGGGTAGGCGGTCGGGAACAGCGCGCCGGTATCAGCGAAGAGCCGCACTTCGCCGACGCCCGCTTCCGAAAGGTCGGCGACGAAGATCTTTTGGGCAACAGTATCAGTGAAATAGATGCGGCTGCCATCGATGTTGACGGCGGGGCCGTTGGTGATCGAAATCCCGCTCGGGCCCGCGGCACGGATCGTGCCGCGGTCGAAGACGTAGAACCGCCCGCTCGCCTTGCCTTCGGCATCGTCCATCGATCCGAACCACACGCGGCCCCAGGGGTCGGTGCAGGCATCGTTGAGGCGGTTGCCGGCAGGCTCGCCCGGCACTTCGCAGAGCTTAATGAACCTGTCGCTTTCGGGATCGAAAGTGTAGAGGCCGTCCTTCAATCCGCACAGCAACAGGCCCCCTTCCGCGGGGATCGCCCAGCCGATCTGCTCGGGCGCTTCGGCAAAGCGGTTGCTGCCGGTGGCGGGGTCGAAATGCCACAAGCGGCGGCGCTTGATGTCGACGAACCACACGACGCGCCGCTCGGCGTCCCACAGCACGCCTTCGCCGAGCAGGCTGTCGGCGGCCAGCACGGCCTTCACGGGCAGCTTCATCTCCATCCGGCATCCACCCAGTAATTGTGGCCGGTGCAATAGCGCGCGTCGTCCGCGGCGAGGAACAGCGCCATGGCGGCGATGTCGGCGGGCTGGATGCGACCGTCGAGGCACTGTGCGGCGACGATCTCGGCCTCGCCCTCGGGGGTGTACCAGCGCATCTGGCGCGGGGTCTGGACGTTGCCGGGGACGATGGTGTTGACGCGGATGTTGTCGCGCCCGAGCTCGCGCGCGAGGCTGCGGGTCAGGCCCTCGATCGCGGCCTTCGCGGTCTGGTAGATCACCAGATCCTTCAATCCCAGATGCCAGCTGATCGAGCCCATGTTGACGATCGCCCCGCCGCCCGCTTCACGCATCGCGGGCACCACCGCCTTTGCGGCGAAGAACTGGTGCTTGAGATTGACCGCGATGCGATCGTCCCAATAGGCCGGCGTCACATCGTCAATGGTGTGGCGATCGTCGCTCGCGGCGTTGTTGATCAGGATATCGCAGCCGCCAAGCCGGCCGATCAGGCCTTCGAGCGTGCGGGTGTACTGGTCGCAATCGGTGATGTCGCAGCGCGCGAAATGCGGCGTAACATCGGCGCCCGTCAGCCGCGCGATCAGCGCCTCGCTGGGCGCGTCCTGAATGTCGACGAAGGCGACTGCCGATCCCTGCCGGGCAAAGGCTTCCACCATCGCCTCGCCGATGCCCGAGCCGCCGCCGCTGACGATCACCCGCTTGCCCGTAAGGCTCGGGTAGATCGCGCTGTGCACGCCTGCGCTGCTGGTTTGCGCGTCCAAGTCCTGTCTTCCCCATCCCTTTGCGGGCGCCCCGATCCCCATCACAGGCGCCCCGTTACACAGTGTATTCTATCAGATTGCCTCGATCAGCCCGCGGGCGGCGAGGTTCCGCGCAAAAGCGGTAAAACCCATCGTCCAGGCCGGCGCATCGCGCGACGTCGTCACCGTGTTGCGCAAGGTGCCGAGCTTGTCCGAGCGGATCGTCACCACGTCGCCGACCTTGTGGGTGAAGCCTGCGCCCGGCGTGTCGCGGTCCTGCGTCGGCGCGAACAGCGTGCCGCAGAACAGCACGAAGCCATCGGGGTAGTGATGTTCCGACAGGCACTGCGCGACCAGATCGAGCGGATCGCGGCTGATCTGGCTCATGTCGTTGCGGCCTTCGAGGCGGTAGCCTTCGGGGCCTTCGATCACGAGTTCGATGGCAGCCGAGCGCACGTCGTCGATGGTGAAACTGTTGTCGAACAGGCGGATGAACGGACCGATCGCGCATGAGGCGGTGTTGTCCTTGGCCTTGGACAGCAGCAGCGCCGAGCGCCCCTCGAAATCGCGCAGGTTTACGTCATTGCCGAGCGTCGCGCCGACGACCTCGCCATGCGCGTCGCAGGCGAGCACCACTTCGGGTTCGGGGTTGTTCCAGTGCGAATCCGAACGCACGCCGACGGGCGCGCCGGTGCCGACTGCCGAGAGCACCGGGGCCTTGGAGAAAATCTCCGCATCCGGGCCGATCGCGACCTCGAGATATTGCGACCACATGCCCTCTTCGATCAGCGCAGCCTTCAATTGTGCCGCGGCGGCGCTGCCCGGCACGACCGAGCGGATACCGCTGCCGACCTTATCCTCCAGCTGCGCGCGGATCGCAGCCGCGGCGCTCGCATCGCCGCGGGCGCGCTCCTCGATGACGCGCTCGATGGCCGAGAGCGCAAAAGTGACGCCGCTGGCCTTGATGCATTGGAGATCGGTGGGGGCGAGCAGGCTCCAGCCTTCGGGCAGGCCCTCCTCGACCGGGCCGATGACCGTGCCGCCGCTGAAGGTGCGCCGCGCGATGGCGCCCGCGACCGTGCTCGCCACGCCAGTGAGGTCGTGGAGCACGCCGCCTTCGATGGTGATGACGCACGGCCCCTCGGGCGAAAGCACCCGGCCGATGAAGTGCCCATCGCGGAAATCCGCGGGCAGACTTTCCAGAATCCCTTCGGCCATTTCTGGCTCTTGCCTCCCTCAGTGATAGCGCTACCATAAGCACACAATCGCGGGGCGGCAAGCCCCCAAGCGAGGCGGATGAGAGGGGAAAATGCGATGCGGCTGAAGGCGGGATTGCTGGCGGGTGCGCTGATGCTGGCAGGGGCGGCGCAGGGCGCGGCGGCGCGCGACACGGTCGCCAGTTTCGACTGGCTGGCCTACGAATCGGAACAGGCCGAAGCGCCCGCGGGGCGCTATGCCAACCCCGTCATTCCCGGCTTCCACCCCGATCCCTCGATCGTGCGGGTGGGCAAGGATTTCTACGCCGTCACCTCGACCTTTAGCTGGTATCCGGGTCTGCCGATTCTGCATTCGACCGACCTCGTGAATTGGCGGATCATCGGCAACGCCATCGACAGGCCGGGGATGCTCGACTTCAGCGGCATCGGCACCAACCGCGGGCTGTTCGCGCCCGCGATCACCCATCACGAAGGACGGTTCTGGATCGTCAACACCTGCATCGAATGCGGAGGCAATTTCGTCATCACCGCCGAGGACCCGGCAGGCCCTTGGAGCAACCCGGTGTGGCTGGATTTCGGCGGGATCGACCCTTCGCTGCATTTCGAGCCCGATGGCACCGCGTGGATCGTCTACAATGACGCGCCTCCGGGCCCTGCGGAATATGAAGGCCACCGCGCGCTGTGGCTCCAGCAGTTCGACCCGGTCGCCATGAAAATGCTGCCCAAGCGCGTGTTGCTGCGCGACAAGGGTGTCGACCCGGCGAAGAAGCCGATCTGGGCCGAGGGGCCGCACATCTACAAGGTGGGCGAGTGGTATTACCTCCTCACTGCCGAAGGGGGGACAGCGGACCAGCATTCGCAGACCATCTATCGCTCGCGCACGCTCACCGGGCCCTACGAACCCGGGCCGTATAACCCGATCCTCACCCAGCGCGATCTGCCCGCAGGCCGACCCGACCGGATCGAGGCGACCGGCCATGCGGACATCGTCCAGCTCGAGGATGGCAGCTGGTGGGGCGTGTTCCTCGCCACGCGGCCCTTCGCCGGGCAATCGACGCTGCTGGGGCGCGAGACCTTCCTGCTGCCGGTGACGTGGAAGGATGGCTGGCCGCGTTTCTTGGAGAAGGGCGCGCCGGTGCCGCTGACGCCGCCAGCGCCGAGGCTCCCCGCGTCGAGCGGGGCGGCGTGGGACAATTGGCGCGAGGAGTTTCTCGGGCCGCTTTCGAACGAATGGCTCGCGCTGCGCACACCGGGCGCGGCGGAGCAGTGGGCGGTCAGGGACGGGGCGCTCGACGTCATCGCTGGCCCCGCCGCACCCGGCAGCATGGCGCGGCCCGCCTTCACCGGCCGGCGGCTGCGCCACCACAAGGCGTCCTTCTCCACCAAGCTCTCATTCACGCCCGAGCGGCGCGGGGATTTTGCCGGCCTGCTAGCCTTCATGGACGAGAACCACTTCCTTGCCGCGGGCAAGGAGCAGGGGCGGATAGTGGTCCGCCTGCGCACCGGGCCAAGCGACTGGTCGGGAGGCAAGGAAGTCGCCTCTGTACCGCTCGCGTACACTGGACCTGTCGAGCTCAAGCTGTCGCTCGATGGCGGCACAGCGGCGGTGTTTGTCCGTGAGGACGGCGTGACGACGTGGCGGCAGGTGGGCGGCCCGATCGATGTCGAACCGCTCGCCTCGGTCCATGCCGGGCTGTTCACCGGGTTGGTGGTCGGCCCCTACGCCTACTCGCCCGGCCCCTGACAAGGCCGGGCGACCCCACAGACCTAGTTGGTCTTGAAGACGTAGACCGGCCCCACCTCGATGGTCTGCGCGGCGCCCGCGAAATGCAGCGTCACATTCGCATCCCCCGCGCCGAAGCCGCGGGTGGCGGTGAAGGGCAGCTGGATCATCTGCCAGCGATCGCCCAGCTTGAAGGCCTTGTCGCCGAAGCCTTCATAGGGCGGCGTGCCGCTCTGGAGACGGGCGTAAACCAGCCCCTTGCCGTCGTCGGTCTGGGCGCTGATCGTGCGCGCAATCACCACCGCGACGAAGCTGTCGCCTTCCTTGACATCGGGCAGGATCGGAATGCCGGTGACCAGATCCCAGCGGTTCTCGCCGACCTTGGGGCTCGTGAAGCGGGTCGCCTTCTGGAGCCAGATTTCGGGCACGTCGAGCCCCTGCCAGGTGCCGCCCGCGCCGCCATTGGCCCAGGCACGGTTGGCGGGATCGTTGACCAGCCGGCCGAGGCTGCGGATCGCGTCGGGCATCTCGATTCCGGCCGCATCCTTGAGCGCCGGCGCCGTGGAGGCGGTCTGCGTGGTCTGGATCGTGGCGGCGTTCTTGACGACGATCATCTGGCCGACCTCGATGACCTGCTTGGCGCCCGCCAATTGCAAGGTGACGATCGCGTCGGCCTTGCGGATGCGCTTGTCGGCCTTGGCGGTGACTTCGAACCATTCCCAGTCCTTGCCGATCAGCACATTGGTGTCGCCGAAACCGTCATAGGGCGCGGCGTTTTCCTGGAAGCGTACGCCGACGATACCCTTGCCGTCCGACCGCTCGGAGCTGACGGTGCGGGCGTAGAAGCCGACTGTCACCTGCTCGCCGCTGGCGATGGCATCGAGCAGTGGGATGGTCGCGGCCGAGGTGTAGGGGAAGGCGCCCTTCGACTTGACAGTGAACACCCGCGCCGCGCCGCCGCCCGGGATGTCAGCCGCCTGCCGCGCGCCCGCCTCGAGTTCCGGGCCGTAGCTCGCCCAGTCGATGCGCGTGGGATCGTTGATGAGATCGCCCGGCACCTGCGCGTCGAAGGCGGCAAGTTCGGGCGGGAGGTTGGCACTGCGCGAGGATGCGGGCGCAGGCGCGGCGGCGCCGGCCGGAGCGGGCGGGGCGTCGGTGTTGTCCTTCAACCCGATCGCGCCGCGCAGGCCCGGCAGCCATTCGCCCTTGTCGTGATCGAAGAAAGGAAAGGTATTGGTGTAGGCCCACATGCACATCCCGATGCCGGTCGGCTTGAAGGCCTCGTAGATGGTGCGGTGATACTTCACCCGGTCGGCGAGCGGGATGAATTTGTCGTAAGCCCCGACCTCGCCCATGAAAGGGGTCTTGCCGGTGCGGGCGACATAGGCCTTGATCGCGGCGACATCCTTGGCGAGCTGCGCGGTATCCTGCGGCAGAGGGAAGTCGCGGCCGACGGGCGGCATGTCCGGCTTGGTCCACTCCGCGCCCTGATGGGTGTACTGGAACGGATCGTAGTAGTGGAACGTCGGGTGGATGTTCGGATCATCGGGCAGCGGCAGGGTTTCCAGCGACTTGATGCCGCTCCAGTTCTCCCCTCCGATGATCACCGCACGAGTGGGGTGGAGCTTCCGCACCTCGGCCAGCGCCGGGGCGAGGGTCTGCAAGAGATTGGTGTGGTTGAAGTTCTTGTGCGGCTCGTTCTCGAGCTCGAACCACAAGGTGTCATCGGGGTAGCCCTTGAAGGTATCGGCAATCTGCTTCCACACCCCGCCGTGCCAGGCGGCAACCTTCAGCGGATCATCGTGGATCGGATCGAAGTGGTGGCTGTTCAGGATCACATTGAGCTTTGCCGCGATCGCCCAGTCGACGATCTGCTTGACCCGCGCCATCCACTTGGGATCGACGGTGTAGGGCGGCTTGTCGGAGGACTTGTTGTGCCAGCGCACCGGCAGGCGGATCGTGGTGAAGCCCGCATCCGCGATGCGCTGCAGATCCTCCTGCCGCACCGGCACGCCGCCCCATGCGCCTTCGGTTTCGGGCTCAAGCGTGTTGCCGAGGTTGATGCAGGTGCCAACCGGCAGCGGCGGAGTGACGGCGGGGGCTGCCGCAACCGGGGCAGCCGCCATCGGGGCAAGGGTCAGCGCCGCCAGCGGCAGCAGCGAAACGAAAGCCTTGAGGGTCATCTCTCTCTCCGGAAAACAAGCGGCTCTTGCGGCCGTTCAGTCACTGGCTTTGCCGCCTTTCAGCGGCACGGCAATACCTGCTCGGCGTCTGAGCCCAGCCGCACTTCGGCAATGGCGTAATCGGCTTTTCCTTGTGTCTCGAGCACGAAGGGCCGGTCGAGCTTCGCCACATCCGCGCCCTTTCCGCGCAGGCACTTCAGGGGGATGCCGTAGCGGACATATCCGGGCGTCTCGGGCAGGCTGACGGCGGCGAAGCCATCGGTGCCGGGCCCGCGCACGCCGATGCGCGCGGCGTCGGGGGCGTCCCACACCCTGAGCGTGACCAGCACCATGACATCGCCATTGGTCTCGCGGCTGACGTCGATGGTCTCGAACTTGCCGAGCTGCACGCTCGCCGTGCCGCCGGTGATGGCGAAGCGGCGCGCGCCTTCCTGGACCTTGAAGTTCTCCGCCGTCACCCGCGCGCGGCCGCCCAGCGCCTCGGCGGGGAGGGTGGTGACGCGGGTCTCGACCTCGTCACCCGTGCCGGCCACCCACAGCGACCAGCGCGCCGCCGGGGTCCCGGCATTGAACCACACCCGCGCGTCCGCGCCGCTTGCCGCGGCATCGAGCTCGGGCAGGGCGGTGTAGGCGGCGGCAGGCGACTTGTAGTCCAGCCCGTAGCCGAACGGGAACAGAACCCCGTCGGCGATCTGCGCGGCGCGCGGCCAGTCGGCGGGGAGCTTGCCGGCGAAATCGAAGCGCGGCTTGCCGGAGCTGTCACCCACCAGCACATCGGCAACCCCGCCGCCCTCGCTGCCCGGCAGCCACGCGACCACGAAAGCATCGGCGGCGTTCAATGCCGGGTTCACATAGAGCGGCCGCCCGGTGATCATCACCGCCACCACCGGAATGCCTTGCGCCTTGAGCTTCTTCATCGTCGCAAAGGGACCGGTCAGCTCGGGATCGAGCAGCAGCGCCGCGCGGTCGCCCTGGAACTCGGCATAGGGGGTCTCGCCGAACACCACCACGGCGGCATCGGGCTTGTCGGTAAAGCTGCCGTCGGGGGAGAGCACTGCGCTGCCGCCGCCCGCCTCGACCGCCGCTTTCAGCCCGCCCCAGATGGAAGTCGCGCCGGGGAACTGGCTGTTGTTGAGGCCCGTCCCTTGCCAGCTCAGCGTCCACCCACCGGACTGGCGTGCGATATCGTCGGCCCCGTCACCCGCCACCAGCAGCCGCTTGCCGGGCGCGAGCGGCAACACGCCCTGGTTCTTGAGCAGCACCAGCGACTTGCGCACCGCTTCGCGCGCCACCGCACGGTGCTCGGGCGCGCCGAGGAGCTCGTATTGGCCGGACCAGGGGCGATCGGAGGGCTTGCCCGCCGTGAACAGCCCGAGCCGCGCCTTGACCCGCAGGATCCGCGCGACACCCTCGTCGATGCGGGCCATCGGGATCGCTCCCGATTTCGCGCGGGCGAGGAGGTCGTTCCAGATCGGCTTCCACGTGTCGGGCGCCATGTACATGTCGACCCCCGCCATCAGCGCCTGCGGGCAGGCCTCGTTGGTGCATCCCGCGACCTGGCCGTGGGCGTTCCAGTCTGACACGACGAAACCGCCGAAATCCATCCGGTCCTTGAGCACGCCGGTCACCAGCGAATGGTTGCCGGTCATCTTGACGCCCTGCCAGCTCGAGAAGCTGACCATCACGGTCGCTACGCCCTCGGCGATCGCCGGGCCATAGGGCTTGCCGTGGATATCGCGAAGCTGCTCTTCGCTGACCGAGCTGTCGCCCTGATCGACGCCGCTGTCGGTCCCGCCATCGGCGAGGAAGTGTTTGGTCGAGGCGATCACGTAGGGCCCGGCGAGCAGGTTGTCTCCGGTCGGCGGCCCTTGCAGCCCGCGCACCATCGCGCCGACATAGGAGGCGACCAGATCGGGGTTGGAGGAATAGCCTTCATAGGCGCGCCCCCACCGGAAATCCTGCGGCACCGCGACGGTGGGCGCGAAGGTCCATTCCTGCCCGGTGACGCGGATTTCTTTCGCAGTTACCGCGCCGATCTTCTCGATCAGCGCCGGATCGCGCATCGCGCCAAGGCCGATATTGTGGGGGAAGAGCGTCGCGCCGATGATGTTCGAGTGGCCGTGCACCGCGTCCGTGCCCCAGATGACGGGCACGCCGACGCCCCCGTCCGAACGGTCCACCGAGGCAAGGTAGAAGTCGTCGGCCGCCTTGAGCCAATCGGGCGCGGGCGACAGATCATTGCCGTTCGGGCCGGAATTGCCCCCGACCAGGATCGAGCCGAGCTTGTATTTCCTGACGTCTTCCGGCGTGACGCAGCACAGATCCGCCTGGACGAGCTGGCCGACCTTCTCCTCGATCGTCATGCGCGCGATCAGGTCGGCGATCATCTTTTCGTGATCGGCCCGAACCGGCACGGGGTAGGTGTAGGCTGGCCATAGCTCGGGATGCGCGGTGCCGGGAGGCGGGGCAGCCGGTGTCTCGGCAAGTGCCACGGTTGCAAGGCTCGCCGCAGCGAGCAGGCCCGCCGCAAGGCAAGCGCGTGTTGAGGCCCGGTGGCCCATCATGTCCCTCTCCCGTAGCGGCTCAGCCCGCCATGCCCAGCGCTTTTGCTAACGCTAACATGAATGTTGTAAAATCTGCGTGCGGAAGTCAATCCGATGGCGAAGGCGGGCGCATGCCGAATGTTGGATTTTGCAGTAAATAGCTGAAAATTACATTTGTTCTGCCCAAATTATAGGAAGAAAGCGTCGGCACAACAAGCAATGGTAGCGATACCATGCCTGCCGGAAACGATTCGCCCTTGGGGCGCCATCGATTATCCGCGCGCCACGGTCTCGAGCAATTCGCCGGTCACCGGGTAGCCCGCATCTGCCAGGATCGTCAGCCACGGCTTGCCGTCTTGCTCGACCACCTGCGGCATGATCGTGCGTACCGGGATCGCTTCGGCCTGCGCCTTGGCCTCGGCGAAGCTCGCGAACAGGGCAAGGCGCTCGAGATTGCGGCGGGTGGGGAAGATCAGCTTGATCTCGCCCCGCGCGGCGGCATCGAGCGCGCCTTGCGCGGTGGTCCAGAACAGGTGCGTGTTCTCGGTGTGGTCGATCGACACCTCGACCGCGCCCGTGCCGAGATTCGCCAGATAGAAGCGCGTGTCATAGACCCGTGCGATCGCCTCGTTCTTGGGAAACCAGCGGGCGAAGGGCGTGATCTGGGCAAGGTCGAGCTGCCAGCCGAAGGCTTCGAGCACCGGCGCCAGCGCGCCGCACTCCGCCAGCATCTTGCGCGCGGCACCGGCGCTGGCTGCGCTGATCTCGCCCGACAGGCCGAGCGCGAGGCCGGTTTCTTCCAGCGTCTCGCGCACTGCGGCGATCTGGTGCGCGGCCTCATCGGGCGTAAGGCCGTGCGCGGCGGCAACCCTTTCGCCAAGTTCGTAGTCGGCCGGATCGACCCGCCCGCCCGGAAAGACCGCCATCCCGCCCGCAAAGGTCATGTTGCGCGAGCGCACCGTCATCAGCACTTCGGGCGCGCCGTTGTCAGGGGCGTTGCGGAAGATGATGATGGTGGCGGCAGGAATGCCTTCGCGGCCTGGATCGGGGGCGGATTCGGTGGTCATCGCGGCAAAGGATGGCCGCACGGCACGTGCTTGCCAAGAGCCAAGGCGCAATCCTGCCGCGCACCACGAATTGGTTGCCCTCGCGCTCGGGGCGCCGGGGAAGGGGTGTCGGACGGCTTTACAACTCGCGGTTAAGCTCGAGATAACGGGACTGCCAAAATGTCGGATTTACGCGATTTTTCCAGTTTGGCACGGGGTGTGCATTACACGAGGCGGTCCCAATGGTCTTCGACGCGAGGCGCGCCCATCCTGGTCTCCGGGTTGCGCCTCCCCGAAAATGAAAAAGCGCTCCGCACTGGTCCTGCGGAGCGCTTTTTTGTTGTCCGCACCCGCCTTGCGCGGGTGCATCCTCGGCGCTGTTCCTTCGCTGCGCTACGTGCGCCTGCGGGCGGCCAGTCGACCTTGCGGCCCTGCGGACCGACACATCGCCACAATCGAGGGCTGCGCTGATGTCGGTCGCGTAGCGACCGCAAGCGCGAACGCGCGCTCGAAGCGGGCGCAGCTTGCTGCGCGTCTAGCGAGTACCGAACCCGCGGAGGCGGGTGCGGAACGCAAAAATCAAACCTTCGCGACGCCCTGCTCGTCGAGCATCGCCTGCAACTCGCCCGCCTCGAACATCTCCATCATGATGTCGCTGCCGCCGACGAATTCGCCCTTCACATAAAGCTGGGGGATCGTCGGCCAGTCGGAGAAGCTCTTGATGCCCTGGCGGATCTCCATGTCCTGCAGCACGTCGACGCCTTCATAGGCGACGCCGCAATGATCGAGGATCGCGACTGCACGGCTGGAAAAGCCGCATTGCGGGAAGAGCGGCGTGCCCTTCATGAACAGCACCACGTCGTTGCTGGTGACGAGATCGGAAATGCGGGCGTTGACGTCGGACATGGGATTTGCGGCCTTGGCAGGTGTTGTCTGTTGCGAAGCTACTTGGGAACCACGGTGGTGACTTGCAAGGCGTGCAGCACCCCGCCCATCCTGCCGCCCAGCGCATTGTAGACCAGCTTGTGCTGCGCCACGCGGCTGAGGCCGGCAAATTGGGGGGCGGTGACGGTCGCCGCCCAGTGGTCGTCGTCGCCCGCAAGATCGCGTAGTTCGACCAATGCGCCGGGCAGGGCGGCGGTGATCGCCTCGGTGATCTCGCGCGCGGTCATCGGCATGGAATTACACCTCGCCGAGCAGCTGGCGGCGCGCCTCGATCGCCAATTCGGCGAGACGGCTGCGGATGTCGGCCTCGGTGATGTCGATCTGCGCGGCGGTGAGGTCGCCCAGCAGCTTGCGCACCACGTCCTCGTCACCCGCTTCCTCGAACTCGGCCTGCACCACCGCCTTGCGGTAGGAATCGGTCTCTTCGGGGGTGAGGCTCATCAGCCCGGCGGCCCATTCGCCCAGCAGGCGGTTGCGACGGGCGAGGATGCGGAAGGCGGTTTCTTCCTCGAGCGCGAAATGGGCTTCCTCGGCGCGTTCGCGGTCCCTGAAGTCGGTCATGTTCATGTTGTCCCTTGGGTGACGATCCGCGGGCAGCGATAAAGCGGGCGGGCCGCGCCTTCAAGCGCGATCCCGCCCGGTGCGGATACTAATCCATCGTCACCACGAGCTTGCCGACCGCCTCGCGCGCTTCGAGCTTGGCGATGGCCTCGCCGGCGCGGGCGAGGGGGAAGGTTTCGCTCACCAGCGGATCGATCTTGCCCGCCGCCATCAGGTCGAACAGTTCCATCACCTGCGCGTGGAAGCCCTTGGGGTCGCGCGCGGTGAAGGCGCCCCAGAACACACCGCAGATGTCGCAGGACTTCAGCAGGGTGAGGTTGAGCGGCATCTTGGCGATCCCTGCGGGGAAGCCGACCACGAGGAAGCGGCCCTCCCACGCGATGGCGCGCAACGCGGGCTCGGAATATTGCCCGCCGACGATATCGTAGACGATGTTGGCGCCCTCGGGCCCGCATGCCTTCTTGAAGGCGTCGGCGAGCGCCTTGGAGGCATCCTTGTCCATCGCCTCGCGAGGGTAGATCACCACCTCGTCCGCTCCGGCCTTGCGGGCGACCTCGCCCTTCGCTTCGGAGGAGACGGCAGCAACGACGCGCGCGCCAAAAGCCTTGGCGAGTTCGATGGCCGAAAGCCCCACGCCGCCAGCCGCGCCGAGGATCAGCACGGTGTCGCCTGCCTTGATATGGCCGCGGTCCTTCAACCCGTGGATAGTGGTGCCGTAGGTCATCAGCAGCGAGGCGGCCTTCTCGAACGGCACGCCGTCGGGAACCTTGAACATCCGGCCAGCGGGCACGACGACCTTTTCGGCAAGGCCCCCATTGCCGATCCCGGCGAGCACCCGATCACCCACGGCGTAGCCTTCGACGCCTTCGCCGACCGCCTCGATCACGCCGGAAATCTCGCCGCCGGGCGAGAAGGGGCGCTGTGGCTTGAACTGGTACATGTCGCGGATAATGAGGCCGTCGGGATAGTTGATCGCGCAGGCCTTGACCGCGACCAGCACCTCGCCCTTGCCGGGGGTCGGGGTTTCGACCTCGTCGAGCGTCAGGGTTTCCGGCCCGCCGGTCTGGTGGGTGCGAATGGCTTTCATTGTGTCCTCTCCCAGTATGGTAATTCTATGCGGATGCGGTGCCGCGCATCAGCCACGGCTGGGCAGCGGTGCGCTGCGCCTCGAACCCGCCGATTGCCTCCCCGCGCGCCATCGTCAGCCCGACCTCGTCGAGCCCGTTCAGCAGGCAGTGCTTGCGGAACGGGTCGATCGCGAAGGTGAAGCGGTCCTGATAGGGGGTGGTGACGGTCTGCGCTTCGAGATCGACGGTGATCTCGAGCCCCTCGCGCGCAACCTCGAGCAGCCGATCGACCGCCTCCTGCGGCAGCACCAGCGGGAGGATCCCGTTCTTGACCGCATTGCCCGAATGGATGTCGGAAAAGCTCGGCGCGATCACCACCCGGATGCCGAGATCGAGCATCGCCCAGGCGGCGTGCTCGCGGCTCGATCCGCAGCCGTAATTGTCTCCCGCGATCAGGATCGGCGCACCCTTGTAGGCTGGGTCGTCGAAGACATTGCCGGGCTCTGCGCGCAGCGATTCGAACGCGCCCGCGCCCATACCCTCGCGGCTGACGGTCTTGAGCCACTTGGCGGGGATGATGATGTCGGTGTCGACATTCTTGAGGCCAAGCGGAATGGCGCGGCCTTCGACGCGGTTGAGGGGCTGCATGGCGTTCCTGTCAGTCGGTCTGGGGCGGCTCGCCCGAGGGGATCGGGCCGGGCTGAGTCGGCTCGTTGGCGGGCTTCTTCTTGCGCTTGCCGGCGTAGAGCAGCGCTGCGGCCACGGCCGCCGATCCGATGGCACCCGCAGCAGCGATCGCGGCGTTGCGGGCGGTGTTGTTCTTGGGCTTGTCGGTCATCGTGTTTCCATGCGCCTCGCGGGCAAGGGTTTCAAGGCGTTCTCGTCAAACAAGTTCGCGCACGTCGGCAAGCCGCCCGGTCACCGCCGCAGCCGCCGCCATGGCAGGCGAAACCAGATGCGTGCGCGCGCCCGGCCCCTGCCGCCCGACGAAATTGCGGTTCGACGTTGAGGCGCAGCGTTCGCCCGGCGGGACCTTGTCGGGGTTCATGCCGAGGCACGCCGAACAGCCCGGTTCGCGCCATTCGAAGCCGGCTTCGGTGAAGATCCGGTCGAGACCCTCTTCCTCGGCCTGCGCCTTCACGAGGCCGGAGCCGGGGACGACGATCGCCCAGCGCACGTTTTCGGCCTTGCGGCGGCCCTTGAGCACCGCGGCGGCGGCGCGCAGGTCCTCGATCCGGCTGTTGGTGCAAGAGCCGATGAAGACGTTCTCGATGGGAACTTGCGTCATCGGGGTGCCGGGGACGAGGCCCATGTAGTCGAGGCTCTTCTGCGCCGCGACGCGCTTGGACTCCTCGGCGAAGTCCTGCGGCGAGGGCACGCGCCCGCCGATGGGCACGACGTCTTCGGGCGAGGTGCCCCAAGTGACGCTGGGTTCGACATCGGCGGCGTTGATGGTGACCGACTTGGCGAACGCCGAGCCCTCATCTGTGTGGAGCGTGCGCCAATAGGCGACCGCTGCGTCCCACTCTGCACCCTTGGGCGCCATCGGGCGGCCCTTGAGATAGGCAAAGGTCGTGTCGTCCGGGGCGATCAGGCCCGCGCGGGCGCCGGCCTCGATGCTCATGTTGCAGACGGTGAGGCGCTCCTCGATGGTCATGCGCTCGAACACCTTGCCGCGATATTCGATCACGTAGCCGGATCCGCCCGCCGCGCCGATCTGGCCGATGATGTGAAGGATCAGATCCTTCGCGCTAACGCCGGGGCCGAGGTCGCCCTCCACGCGCACTTCCATCGGCTTTGACTGCTGGAGCAGCAGCGTCTGGGTGGCCAATACGTGTTCCACCTCGCTGGTGCCTATTCCGAAGGCAAGCGCCCCAAGGCCCCCGTGGCAAGCGGTGTGCGAATCCCCGCAGACGATGGTGGTGCCGGGCAGCGAGAATCCCTGCTCCGGCCCCACCACATGGACGATCCCCTGCTCCTTCGCGGTCGCGGGGATATAGCGGATGCCGAAGGCTGGCGCGTTCACTTCGAGTGCCGCAAGCTGGGCGGCGCTTTCCGGATCGCTGATGGGGACCGGCTTGCCCGCCGCATCCACCCGCGCCGTTGTCGGCAGGTTGTGATCGGGCACGGCGAGGGTAAGTTCGGGCCGGCGCACCGGTCGGCCCGCCAGCTTCAGCGCCTCGAAGGCCTGCGGGCTGGTGACTTCGTGCACCAGATGCCGGTCGATATAGACCAGCGCCGTCCCGTCATCGCGCGTCTCGACGACATGCGCGTCCCAGATCTTTTCATAGAGGGTGCGGGGGCGGCTGGCCATGGCTCTGGTCCATCACTTGGGGGCTGGGAGAGCGGCCCAATAGTCACGATTGCCGAGCCGTGGCAAGATTGCGGCGATTTCCGGTCACGCTGTGGTGGAAATTGTAAAATTCTTGCGCTAGTTTACATTCATGTCAGCAATCGCGCCCCTTTCGCCCGCCTTTCTCCACCCGATCAAGGTCGTGGCGGCCGACATCGACTTCATGGGTCATGTCAACAACGCCCGCTATCTCAACTGGGTGCAGGACGCGGTGCTGGCCCATTGGCGCGGGATCGCGCCGGCCGAGGATGTGGCGACCAAGGCCTGGGTCGCGTTGAAGCACGAGATCACCTACCGCAAGCCCGCCTTCCTCGAGGATGACGTGATCGCGCAGACCGTGCTCGAACGCTTCAATGGCGCACGCGCGTTCTATTCGACGCTGATCAAGCGCGGCGAGGACGTGCTCGCCGAGGTGCAATCCTCGTGGTGCTGCATCGATGCCGAAACCCTGCGCCCCGCGCGCATCGGCGAGCATTTGCGTGAGTTCTTCTTCCCCAAGGGCGAATAGGGCAGCGTCAGCCTTGCACCACGCTGCCGTCATCTTCGACTTCGACGGCGTGATCGCCGACAGCGAAATGCTTGCCAATCTGGTGCTGGCCGAGGAGCTCACCCGGCTCGGCCTGCCGACCAGCCTCGAGCAGAGCTATGCCCGCTATATCGGCACGCGCTGGGACGAGATGATCGCGCGGATCGAGGCGGCGCTGGGCCGCGCGGTGCCGCCGGATTGGAGCGCGCAACTGTCCGACACGATGATGGCGCGCTTCCGCCGCGATCTGGCCGAGGTGCCGGGGGCGGGAGCCTTCATCGCGATGCTGGGCAGTCTGCCGCGGGGGATCGCGTCCTCCAGCAGCCCGGAGCGCTTGGCGCTGTGCCTCGAGGTGCTGGGCCTTGCCGAGGCTTTCGGCCCCCACGTGTTCAGCGCCGAGCTTGTCACGCTCGGCAAGCCCGCCCCCGACATCTACTTGCTCGCCGCCGAGCGGCTCGGGGTCGCGCCCGAAGCGTGTCTCGTGATCGAGGACAGCCCGTCGGGGGTCAAGGCGGCCAAGGCGGCGGGGATGGAGGTGGTCGGCTTGCTCGCAGGCGCGCATATCCAGCCCGGCCACGATGCGCGGCTGCGGGCGGCGGGTGCCGATCATCTCGCGCCGGGTTGGGACGCGGTTGCGGGTCTGCTGCGCGGCTAGAGTGATTTCGAGTGAAATGGAACATTTCACGGCTCGGAAATCACGGCAAACCAAAAACCTAGACCGCGCTTTTGGTTCAACCAAAAGCGAACAAGGTCTAGGGCTAACGCCGCCGGAACGCCGCGCGCACCGCGCCTGCAGCGCCCGCCGCAAGTAACGCCGCCGCGAGCGCGCCGAAGGGATTGATGCGCGCGAAGGTGTAAAGGCTTGTCCGGCGCATCGGCAGCGGTCCGTAGACCCGGCCTTCGCCGCCTCCGGTGCGGAAACCCCGCGTGCCGCTGTTCTGCGCCGGCTGGTCCGGATCAATCGCGGTGCTGAAGAAGGCGTATTGAAAAGCGCGGTCGGCCAGATGGGGGAATGTCCGTGCGAGCAGCGTCATCGCCCGTCCGCCGCCGCCCACGATCAGGTCGCGCGTCGGGTGCGCGGCCGCATGCAGGATCGCCTCGGCGACCAGATCGGGCGAATAGATCGGCGGCGGAATCATCGCCCGCGCCTCCATCCGGTTCAGTGCCTTGTCGACGAAGGGCGTGTTGATGCCCGAGGGCTGGATCAGGCTGACGCTGACCGGCGCCTTTTCGTGCATCAGTTCGAGCCGCAGCGAATCGACAAAGCCCTTCACCGCGTGCTTGCTCGCCGCATAGGCCGACAGCACCGGGGAGGGCATGTCCGAGGCGATCGAGCCGGTCACGATCAGCGCGCCGCCATTGGCTTTCAGATGCGGCAGCGCCTCGGTCGCGCAGTGGACGGTGCCCCAGTAATTGGTCTGGAACAGCTGGCGGTGGTCGGCGTCGGAGATCTCCTCGAGCAGGGCATAGGCGCCCACCCCGGCATTGCTGACGAAGGTGTCGAAGCCGCCGTGGCGGGCGATGACCTCTTCGATCGCGGCGGCGACATCCTCGCGGCTGCCGACGTCGGCGACGATCGTGTCGCAGCGCCAGCCTTGGGCGCGGATCGGCGCGGCGGCGGCTTCGAGGCCTTGCTCATTGCGGGCGAAGATCACGACGTTGGCGCCGCGCTCTGCGGCAAGGCGGGCGGCGGCGAGACCGATGCCGGAGGAGCCGCCCGTGATGACGATGGTCTGATGGTCGAGCGGCTTCAGTTTCATCGCGCGGGGGCTCCGGTCGGGTGAAGGGGCAAAGCAAAGCGCTCCGGCGAGGCTGCGGCCCTAACCTTCATCAGGCGCGCGCGGCCCGGTCGCAGGCGAGGCACCGTGCGGCGCATGGCCTGCGCCAGCAAACGCAATTGCCGTTTGGCGTGCGCGCTCTATACGCATCTTCATGCAAGCCCCGCGCGTATCCTTCGGCTGATGAACCCGCATTTCACCTTGCCCTCGCACGGCTTCCAGCGCGCCGTCGGCCTTGCGCTGGCGGTGGCGATTGCGGGGAGCTGGATGGCGATCCACGCCTATGCGATGTTCGTGTTCGAGCTGACATGGAGCAACTGGCCCTTCGCCCTCGGCATGGCCGCCGTGCAGTGCTGGCTTTCGGTCGGTGTGTTCATCGTCTGTCACGATGCGATGCACGGGACGCTGGTGCCGGGCAATCCGAGGCTCAACGCCGCGATCGGCACCGTGCTGCTGGCGCTGTATGCCGGCTTTGCCTTTGGGCACCTGCGCGATGCGCACCACACGCACCACAAGCTGGCAGGCCACGCCGGCGACCCCGATTTCGACGAGCAAAATCCGGCCGATTTCCTGCGCTGGTATGCGACGTTCTTCCGCCGCTATTTCGGCTGGCGCTCGATCCTGTTCGTCCACACGGTGGTCGGCATCTACTGGCTCGTGCTGGGGATTCCGATGGTGCATATCGTGCTGCTGTACGGGCTGCCGGCGCTCGCATCCTCGGTGCAGCTGTTCTACTTCGGCACCTTCCGCACCCATCGGCACATTGCAGGCGAGCCTGCCAATGGCTTTGCCGACCATCACAACGCCCGCTCGGAAGATTTCAGCACGTTTGCCAGCCTCGCCACCTGCTTCCATTTCGGCTATCATCTCGAACATCATCGTCGACCCGACGTGCCGTGGTGGGCGCTCCCGGACGCGCGCCGGGCCGGAGTGGGCCGCGTTGCAATGACCGAAAAGGTGCCCGCATGAGCTGGCTTGAAGTGTTCCTCACCGTCATGTCCTCGCTGATCGGGATGGAACTGTTCGCATGGTATGCGCACAAGTACATCATGCACGGCTGGGGCTGGGGCTGGCACCGCGACCATCACGAGCCGCACGACAACGTGCTGGAGAAGAACGACCTGTTCGCCGTGGTGTTCGGCACGATCAACGCCGCGATGTATATCTACGGCTCGCTCTACTGGGACTGGCTGTGGTGGTTCGCGGTGGGAATCACACTCTACGGGGTGATCTACACGCTCGTTCACGACGGGCTGGTGCACCAGCGCTACTGGAAGTGGGTGCCGCGCAAGGGCTACGCCAAGCGTCTGGTGCAGGCACACAAGCTCCACCACGCGACCATCGGCAAGGAGGGCGGGGTCAGCTTCGGCTTTGTCTTCGCGCGCGACCCCGCGAAGCTGAAAGCCGAACTCAAGGCACAGAAGGAAGCGGGACTCGCCGTGGTGCGCGACAGTGCCGGGGCCGGGGAATTCGAGACGGTGGGGCGTAACCTCTAGGGCGCCTGCGTCAAACTAAGGTTGTTGCCTTCGGGATCGAGGAACCACGCGACTTTCGCGCCCGTTGCGGGGTGCGTCCACACGCCGCGCGCGTCCTGCCCGTAGCCCTCGTAGATCGCGAAGGTTACGCCATTGGCGGTCAGCGCATCGATCGCAGCCTCCATATCGTCAACCTGCCAGCCGAGCACCGTGTGGGGGCCCGGCTTGTGGTTTTCGATCGTCGTCAGCCGCAGCGTGGTGCCCGCCAGATCATAGCTGACCGCGAAAGGATCCTCGCCGATTTCGGTCAGCCCCAGGGTCTCGGTGTAGAACCCGCGTGCCTTGGCCAGATCGGCGGTGAGCACGAAGCAGACGGGCTTGGCGTTCGCGAGCATGGCGGATCTCCCCAACAGGGCGACTCGCCCAGCGCTTATCTTGCCCGAGCGGAGATTACGCTATCTGACCCTGCGCGCCAGAGGGACTATCCAGCCGCCAGCCGTGCGGCGTGTTCCTTCACCAGCGCGATCATGTTCGGCACTCCTTGGGTGCGGTTGCTCGACAGCTGGTTTTTCAGATCGAAGGGCGCAAGAGCACCCATCACGTCCATGCTTGCGACCTCGGCGGCGGGCTTGTCCTGCACCGTGGCGATCACGAGCGCGACGATGCCCTTGGTGATCGCGGCATTGCTGTCGGCAAGGAAATGAAGGCGCGCCGCATCCGTGCCCGCCGGATAGACCCACACTGCCGCCGAACAGCCGCGCACCAGCGTCGCATCGGTCTTCAGCGCCTCGGGCATGGGCTCGAGGCTGCGGCCCAGCTCGATCAGCAGGCCGTAACGCTCGTCGCCTTCGAGGAATTCGTACTCTTCGAGAATGTCGGAAAGGGTGCGCATGGGGACCCGTTACCGAGGCCCCGCGCGAAAAGCAAAGGGGGCGTTTACCCGCCGATGCCGCCCGGCCGGGTCAGGGCGTAGTAGATCACGTAGAACCAGCTGAGGAAGCCGTGGATCGCGGCCCAGATGATCGACTTGTGAAGGCTCCAGCTGATCGCCACCGCGATTGCGCTGCCAAGCCCGATGCCGGCCTGGGCGGCGGTGGAGCGCGGGCCGCTCACAGTTCGACCCCGCTGGCGATCGCTTCGAGCTTGCGGATGCGCTCCTTGAGGTCGGCAAGCTCGATCCGCGCGGTGCCGAGCCCCGAGCCCTCTTCGCCGCTGCTGCGGCCTGCAGGCACACGCTCGAGCTCCGAGCGCTTGAGCTCCAGCCATCCCTGCCAGGCGCGCAAGGCCGCCCCGGCAAGCACGATAACGCCGACGAGAAACCCCGCGGTCAGCACCACGGTGGGATCGAGAAGAACGCTCGTCATTGGTCCGTTCCTTCCGTTCGGGCCGCAGGCAGGCCCCGCAGCGCTTCGATTTCGGCAGCGATCCGCGCCTGTTCGCGCGCATCGCCGGTGTTGGCGTCGGTCGCGATGCGTTCGAGCACCTTGACCCGTTCGCGTAGGGTCTCGAGCTCGCGCCGCGTGGCCTCCAGTTCGGCCCGGCTTCCCGCGTTGTCGGACGCGGCGAACTTCTGGTTGCCGTCCTCGTCGGTGACGATCCCGGCACGGGCCCGCGCGACCTGCACGACGCCCCAGATGAGGATGCCCACCAGGGCAACGATCGCCCAGCTGCTCATTACTGCATCCGTTCCTTGTCGGTGCGCATGTCCGCGCCGATCCGCAGGTCTTCGATCTCCATCGCCAGCTGCTGGCCGCGGTCGGTGGCGATGCGTTCGAGCACCTGCATCCGCGATTCCAGCCGCTCGACCTTGGCGGCATATTCCGCCGCCTTCTGGGCCGAGCGGTCGGCCATCAGTTCCAGTTCCTTCTCGCGGTAGGCAAGCCTGCGCTTGTAGATGTCGCTGCCTACGCCGAGCACCACGGGCACGATCACCACCATGAAGATCAGGGCAAGAAGCATGAGTTCGTCGTCCATCACACGCTCTCCTTTGCAATCCTGAGCGCCTCGATCTCGTCGGCGAGCAGGGTGCCGCGGTCGGTGGCGATGCGCTCGAGCACGCGCAGGCGATCCTCGATCATCTGCTGGCGCTCGGCGATCTCGCGCACCTCGGGGCCGGTCTGGCCAGCCTTGGCCTCGTAGCGCAGCCGCTTGCCCTGCATCACCTTGTCGACGATGCCGTTGATGCTCATGCCGGCAATCAGCACGATTGCGACAATCGTCATCGCGATGACCACCATCTCGCCCATCATGCTTCCCCCTTGTCCTTGAGCCCTTCCAGAGCACGTTCCCGCAGCGCGTCGATCTCAGCACCGAGGTGGTAGCCGCCGTCAGTCACGATCCGCTCGACATTGGCGAGCCGGTCCTTGATGCTGCCGAGCTCGGCGCGCAGCTGGGCGTTCTCCTGGGTGAGCAGAACCACCCGCTCGGCCGTGTGCTTGTCGGAACCCGGCTTCAATGACTGACCCCACATGCCTTCGAGCGGGTAGCCGTTCTTGATCTTCATCCGCGTCGTCTGGAACGAAGCGGCGATCCCGAGCGCGCCGAGGGTGAAGGCCCCGGCAATGACCCACCCGATATAGGGCAGCACAGCGCTGAACTCCTCCATCACACGCGCTCCTTGCCCAGGGCCGGCGTCTCGCGCAGGGCCTCGATCTCGGCGCTGAGCGAATAGCCGCGGTCGGTGACGATCTTCTCGAGCACGATCATGCGGTCCTGCATCGCGTCGAGCTTGTCGTGCAGCGCCTTGTTCTCGGCCGCGAGGCGCCGGGCCTCGGCCTGATCGGGCTTTGCAGTCTTGCCGCCCCACTCGTCCTCAAGCGGGTAGCCGTGCTTGGCGCGGATCCAGTTGTTGACGAGCCAGCCGGCCGTGCAAACCGTCACGATCAGCAGGATGAACATCGCACTACCAGGTTCCATCACACGCGCTCCTTCTTCTCGAGACCGGGCGGCACGCCCGCGCCCTCTTCATCCACCCGGCGCTGGTCGCGCAGGGCTTCGATCTGAGTGGCGATGTCGTAGCCGCGGTCGGTGACGATGCGTTCGAGCACGCGCACCCGATCCTCGAGCCGCTGGATCTGGCCGACATATTGCGCGGCCTTCTCTGCGGTCTGCTCGGCGGTGGCGCCGACCTGCATCTCGGCCATCTTCTGCTGGTGCTTGGTCCAAAGGGCAACGATCGGGATCAACAGAGCGAAGATCGGGATCGAAAGGGCCATCATGCCTTCCATTGTACGTGTCCCCTGTTTTTTGGGTTCGAAGGTTCAGCGCAGCCGCTCGATCTCGGCGGTCAGGCGCGGGTTGCTGCTGACGTAATGGGCTTCGACTGCGGCCAGGCGGCGGTCGATGTCGCGGAAGCTCGCCTTGATCTCGCGCGCGGTGCGGCGCGGGCTCTGGCGCACGCCCTGCCAGTACTTCTGCTCGTTCTCGTCGCGGTAGAGGTAGGGCGGCTTCTTGTTCAGCAGGAAACCGGCGACGAAGTAGGCGAAGATCGGCCAGCCCATGCTGAAGGCGAGGACCAGAGCCACCAGGCGAACCCAGAAGACATTCACCCCGGTGTAGTCGGCGATCCCGGCGCAGACGCCCATGATCTTGCCATTGTGCTTGTCGCGATAAAGCGTGGTGCGCGGGCTGTTCACGAGCGGGTTCCCTTCTTTTCGAGCATCAGCTTTTCGAGTTCGCGCAGCTGCTCGTTGTCCTTTTCATGATCGGCGATCAGGCGGCGGGCGGGGGTGAAGCTCGGATCGTCGCTGGCGACGAGGCGCTCCACAGTGTCCATCCGCTCGTCCAACCGCTTGGCGAGGTTGTAGAGCTCCTCCAGCAGCACCTCGTCATCGGCGGTGATGGTGGGCGCGGTCTTCCACTTGGTCATGTAGTGCAGCACCATCCACGGCAGGCCGATGAAGATGGCGGCGATGGCCATGACGCCTTCGATATCCATGACTTATTCCCCCTTTTCGTCGGTCTTGCCGAGCGCCTTCTTCATGGCGGCGAGTTCGTCGTCGATCGCGTCCGACCCGGCGAGCGCGGCGATTTCATCGGCGAGCGACGGAGTCTTGCCTTCCGCGATCTGCAGCGCATCGGCGCGGCCTTCGGCGTAATCGACCCGGCGTTCGAGCTGGTCGAAGCGCGCCAGCGCCTCGTCGGTGCGCTCGGTGCTCATCAGCGTGCGCAGCTTGACGCGGTTTTCGGCAGATTCGAGACGCGCGGCGATCGCGGTCTGGCGGCTGCGGGCTTCGCGCAGGCGGTGCTGCAGCTTGGCGATGTCTTCCTCGTAGGCGCGCAGCGCGTCGTCGAGCACGGCGATTTCGGCCTTCAGCTGGTCGGCCATGTCGCCGGCCTTCTTCTTCTCGACGAGGGCGGCACGGGCAAGATCCTCGCGGTCCTTGCTGAGCGCGAGCTGCGCCTTCTCGCCCCAGTCGGCCTGGAGCCTTTCGAGCTTCACGCAGTGACGATGCATCTCCTTCTGGTCGGCGATGGTGCGCGCCGCGCTGGCACGGACTTCGACCAGGGTTTCCTCCATTTCGAGGATGATCATGCGGATCATCTTCGAAGGATCGTCCGCCTTGTCGAGCATGTCGTTGAAATTGGCGGCAATGATGTCACGGGTACGGCTGAAAATGCCCATGAAGGCTACTCCATCGAGAAACGAATTGACGCGGTCCAGCGGGGCGACTCGCGGGTCTTGCCGCTCGTCGGTGCGGGCGCGAGATTGGCCCTTGCCGGGGTTGCGGCGCAAGGCTTCGATTTCCTCGTCGAGCCGCGACAGGGGGTTCCCGGCCGACAGCAGGCGCGAGGGTTGGGCCGGAGCATCGCCAAGATCGACATTGCGGGTGGGTACCGCGATGCGATCGGCGTCGGCAGGGGGGACATCCTGCGAGGGGCGCTCCGGCCCGAGGGGGTCAAAGGGATCGGCCACTTCAGGCGATCTCGATCACGGCGCCGGCTTCGCTCGCGGGATGGGCGAGCGGTGCGGCGTGGGCCGCGCCCGGCTGAAGCTGCGAGGACAGCGCGATCATCAGCACCATCGCGGCAATGCTGGCCATCGCGGCGTGGCCGAGTTTGGTGTTCCAGAAGCTGGCCTGGCTGGCGTTGCGGTCGATCATTGTGGGCCTCCCCATTGGTGTCCGTGGTGTTGCCCGGTATTTTGCATAGGCTGTGCCAAACCGCGTGAATGGCGGAATTCCGCGGTTTTTCGCGCGTGGGGCGGACAAGGTGTTGGCCTCTATTGCCAAGCATTGGGGAATTTCACTATAGTTTGGACATGAAGCTCGAGAGCCAGTTCATCGGCCAATCCGGGGCCTTCCTCGACGCGGTCGAGCGCGCCTCGCGCGCCGCGGCCATGAACCGCCCCGTGCTTGTCATCGGCGAGCGCGGCACGGGTAAAGAACTGATCGCCGAACGCCTTCACCGCCTGTCGAGCCGCTGGGACGAGCCGCTTGTCACCATGAACTGCGCCGCGCTCCCCGAAACGCTGATCGAGGCCGAGCTTTTCGGCCACGAGGCCGGGGCCTTCACCGGCGCCACGAAGGCCCGCGCGGGCCGCTTCGAGGAGGCCGACCGGGGCACGCTGTTCCTCGACGAGCTCGGCACGCTCAGCATGGGCGCGCAGGAGCGGCTGCTTCGCGCGGTCGAATATGGCGAGGTCACCCGCATTGGCGCCTCGCGCCCGATCCGGGTCGACGTGCGGATCGTCGCGGCCACCAACGACGATCTCCCCGCGCTCGCGGCCTCGGGCGAATTCCGCGCCGACCTGCTCGATCGCCTCAGCTTCGAGGTCATCACGCTCCCCCCGCTGCGCGTGCGCGAGGGCGATATCGGCGTGCTCGCCGAGTATTTCGGCCGCCGCATGGCCGCCGAGCTCGACTGGGAGCGATGGCCGGGCTTTGCCCCCCACGTGAAAGAAGCGCTCGAGGATCACCCCTGGCCCGGCAATGTGCGCGAGCTGCGCAACGTGGTGGAACGCGCTGTTTATCGCTGGGCCAATGACGACATGCCGATCGCGCATGTCCAGTTCGATCCCTTTGACAGCCCGTGGCGCCCGCGACCGCCCGAGCATCGTCGCGCCGCCGGCGCCGCGTCCGGCACGCCGAACGGGCCGGCGGGCCACGCCGCCACTTCACCTGCGAGCGCCAGCTTCGATTCCATCGAGGACCTGCGCGCCGCCGTCGACGCGCACGAGCGCGCGATCCTGGCGCATGCGCTGGGCAAGCACCGCTGGAACCAGCGCCAGACCGCCCGCGCGCTCGGGCTGACCTACGATCAGCTGCGCCATTGCATCCGCAAGCACGCGCTGATGGAGGGGCAGGACTGACGCGGCTCTAACGGATTTGAAAGTCTTTTCGATTATTGCCAAGCTCCGATCTGGGGCGAAACGGGACCGTGCTGAACCTGTCCGAATATTTCCTGTGGGATTTCGGTAATCTGCGTGGCGACGCGGGCCAACCTGCCGCGCCCTGCCGGAGCGCGATCTGACATGCGCCCCGATATCTCCGCCACGCTCCCGCAGCCTTTGTCTCCGGCGCCCGCTTCGGGTAAACTAACGGTGGTCGCACCGGGATCTGGAGCCGATTCGCGCGCCCCCGACAGGGGCAGCCACCCGGCGCCCGATCTGCCGCGGGGGGAGCAAGGGATGGTGGACCCTAAGCCTCAGCCGACCGATGGACCGGGCTTTCCGGTCGGTCGCCGCTCGGCCCCGCGCCTCAGGCTCAGCCTGCCCGCGCAGCTGATCTCGGTCGAAAAGGCGCATACCTGCATCCTCCTCAACCTCTCGCGTACCGGGGCGCAGGTCGCCATCCTCGACGCGGTACGCGAAGGCGAAGGCGCGATCCTGCGCTGCGGGATCATCAACCACTTCGTGATCGTCGCCCGCAGCGAATTCGGCCTCAACGCGCTTTTGTTCGACGAGCCGCTCACCGACGCCGTCGTGCTGGAGACGCGGCGATACCACGAGAATTTCGAGGAGCGCGAGCGGCGCGCGCTGATCGAGACCGCGCGCAAATGGGCGACCGGAGACACCAGCGACGATCGCGCGATCTGAAGGCGCGCGGCCCGTGGCTGTAGCCGCGCCTACGTACTACCCCCGGGTGTCCGCCGACCGGACCTTCACAGTGCCGATGTTAATCGTGCCGGATGATGGCGGCCGATCATGACATCACTCAGGCGCAGGACGGTGCGGCAGTGGCTGCTGCGGCAATCGGCCGCCGGGCTGCGCCCCGTCTGCGCCTGGCGATCCCGGCGCGCTTCATCTCGGTCACGGCGACGCAAGGCTGCATCCTGCTCGACATATCCCGCAGCGGCGCGCGGATTGCACTGGCGAGTCCGGCGCCTTTCCGCCAATCGGGCTATATCGAGATCGGCCGGTTCGAACTGTTCGGCATGGTGGTGCGCAGTGAGCGCCTCGGAGACGGGGGGATCAACGCGGTCGCCTTCGACGAGCCGATGAGCGAGGCCGAGGTGCTCGCGATCCGCAGCTTTGCCGAGGTTTTCGAGCAGCGCGAGAGGCAGTCGCTGCGGGATCAGGTGCGCCGCTGGGTCACGGGCGAGCGCTGAGGCCAGTCGCGTCAGGGCGCGCTTGATGCTTGCCAAAGCGGGCAAAGCCGCCTACATGCGCAGCCAATCCCGACATTGTCACAACAAGGTTTGGATGCTGGCGCCTTGCGGGGCCGGCCCGAAACCGCGTTGGCGTCCCGATGCCGCAATAGCCTGCTACGAAAGAATCCATGGCCGATATCGCCCGCCTGACCCAGCTGATCGAACCCGAGGCAACCGCGCTCGGGTTCGAACTGGTGCGCGTGGCGTTTCTGCCCTCCGAGGCAGGCGACGGCGGCATGGCCTTGCAGATCATGGCCGAGGACCCGGCCACCGGGCAGCTGGTGATCGATCAATGCGCCGCCCTCTCGCGCCGTGTGTCGGACGTGATCGACGCGGCCGAAGAGGCAGGCGAAGAACTGATCGAAGGCGCCTATCATCTCGAAGTGTCCAGCCCGGGCATCGACCGCCCCCTGACCCGCGACAAGGATTTCGCCAACTGGGCCGGGCACGAGGTCCGCATCGTCATGGACAAGGGCTATGCCGGCCAGCGCGTCAACAAGGGCGTGCTGGGCGGGCTCGAGGATGGTATGGTCCTCGTGAAAGAAGTGAAGGCTGGCGAGGTTCGCCTGCCGCGCGCAGAAATCCACACGGCCAAGCTCGTCCTCACCGACGCGCTGATCGCCGCCACCCGCCCGCTGGACACCAGCGGGGCCGAAGAACTCATCGAAGAAGATACAGAGAAGGCAGACGACTGATGAGTGCCATTTCCGCCAACAAGGCCGAACTCCTTGCGATCGCCAACGCGGTTGCCTCGGAAAAGATGATCGACAAGGCGATCGTCATCGAGGCGATGGAAGAGGCGATCCAGAAATCCGCGCGCAACCGGTATGGCGCGGAAAACGACATTCGCGCCAAGCTCGATCCGCTGACCGGCGATCTGACGCTGTGGCGCGTGGTCGAGGTGGTCGACGTGGTCGAAGACTACTTCAAGCAGGTCGATCTGAAGCAGGCCGAGAAGCTCCAGCCGGGCGCCAAGGTGGGGGACTTCATCGTCGACCCGCTGCCCCCGGTGGATCTCGGCCGCATCGACGCGCAGTCCGCCAAGCAGGTGATCTTCCAGAAGGTCCGTGATGCCGAGCGCGAGCGCCAGTTCGAGGAATTCAAGGACCGTCAGGGCGAAGTCATCACCGGGGTGATCAAGTCGGTCGAATTCGGCCACGTGATCGTCAACCTCGGCCGTGCCGAGGGCGTGATCCGCCGCGATCAGCAGATCCCGCGCGAAGCCGCCCGCGTGGGCGAGCGGGTGCGCGCGCTCATAACCAAGGTCGAGCGCAACAACCGCGGGCCGCAGATCTTCCTCAGCCGCGCGCACCCCGACTTCATGAAGAAGCTGTTCGCGCAGGAAGTGCCCGAAATCTACGACAACATCATCGAGATCAAGGCCGCCGCCCGCGACCCGGGCAGCCGCGCCAAGATCGGCGTGATCAGCCGCGATTCCAGCATCGACCCGGTCGGCGCCTGCGTCGGCATGAAGGGCAGCCGCGTGCAGGCGGTGGTGCAGGAACTCCAGGGCGAGAAGATCGACATCATCCCCTGGTCCGAAGACACCGCGACCTTCGTGGTGAACGCGCTCCAGCCCGCCACGGTCAGCCGCGTCGTGCTCGACGAGGATGACGGCCGCATCGAAGTGGTGGTGCCCGATGACCAGCTCAGCCTCGCGATCGGCCGCCGCGGCCAGAACGTGCGTCTGGCGAGCCAGCTCACCGGCCACCAGATCGACATCATGACCGAGGAAGAGGCTTCCGAGAAGCGCTCCAAGGAATTCGCCGAGCGTTCCAAGATGTTCGAGGAAGAGCTCGACGTCGACGAAACCCTCTCGCAGCTGCTGGTCGCCGAAGGCTTCGCGGAGCTTGAGGAAGTGGCTTACGTGGACCTCGCGGAACTCGCGAGCATCGAAGGCTTCGACGAGGAACTGGCCGAGGAACTTCAGAGCCGCGCTCTGGAAGCGCTCGAGCGTCAGGAAGCCGCGCACCGCGAAGTGCGCCGCGGCTTGGGCGTGGAAGATGCCCTCGCCGAAATCCCGCACCTCACCGAAGCGATGCTGGTCACGCTCGGCAAGGCGGGGATCAAGACGCTCGACGATCTCGCCGATCTCGCCACCGACGAGCTGATCGCCAAGAAGCGCGAAGCGCCGCGCCGCCGTAACACTGCCGATGGCCCGCCGCAGCGTCGTCCGCAGCGCGAGACCGACAAGGGCGGGGTGCTCGGCGAGTATGGCCTGTCGGAAGAGCAGGGCAACGAGATCATCATGGCCGCGCGCGCACACTGGTTCGAAGACGAACCTTCCGAGGAGGCCGCCCATGCGGACTCCACCCAATGAGCGCCTGACGTCCGACATCGCTGAGCCGTCGCTTCCCGCCAAGGCCGGAAGCGAGCGGCGCTGTATCCTCACCGGGGAGACCTCGGCGCGGGATGGACTCGTGCGTCTGGCGATATCGCCTGACGGGCTGGTGCTGCCCGATGCCGCGGCCAAGGCCCCCGGGCGGGGTGCGTGGATCGGGGTTAGCCGGGCAGAGCTTGAACAGGCGCTGGCCGATGGCCACCTCAAGAAGGCGCTGATGCGCGCCTTCAAGGGTGCGCCTCTCTCCATTCCCGACGATCTTCCCGAGAAGGTCGAGGCGGCGCTGGCGCGTCATCTCGGCGACCGGCTGGGCCTCGAACTGCGCTCGGGCAACATCGTAATGGGCTCGGCCCGGATCGAGGAACAGGCGAGGAGCGGCCGGATCGCCGTGCTGCTGCACGCTTCCGATTCCAGCGAGGACGGTCGCCGCAAGCTCGATCAGGCCTGGCGGGTCGGCAATGATGCCGAAGGATCGGGCCAGCGCGGCACGGTCTTGCCACTGGACCGCACCGCGCTGTCTGTGGCATTGGGCCGCGACAACGTGGTCCACCTCGGGGTCGCCGGCCATCCCGGCGACATGCGCGCCGCAGAGCGCGTGCTCCAGGCGGTCTCCCGGCTGGTGCATTATGCCGGGAACGACGGGACGAACGCGACGAACTCAAAGGGCCGGGATGCATCCGGCGACGCCGACCGGCCGGAGGGCAGGGCGGCGCATATCGAAGAATACGTGAAGGACTGACGAGCGATAATGAGCGACGACAACGACAACCAGCGCACCCGCAAACCCCTCGGCCTCAAGCGGTCGGTGGATGCGGGCGAGGTCAAGCAGACCTTCAGCCACGGCCGCACCAACAAGGTGGTGGTCGAGGTGAAGCGCCGCCGCGTGCTCGGCAAGCCGGGCGAGGCCGCGCCTGCCGCGCCGCCGCCCGCTCCCGAACCCGTCGTGGCCGCGCCGCCGCCGCCCCC
>NZ_LSKQ01000201.1 GCF_001557115.1 Erythrobacter sp. CCH5-A1 | reverse complement strand
CGATAAAGGCGATTTTCATTGTTCTCCCCTCCCGCAAGCGGGAGGGGAGAACAATGAAAATCGCCTTTATCGGCCTCGGCAACATGGGCGGCGGGATGGCCGCGAACCTTGTGAAGGCAGGCCACGAAGTCCGCGCCTTCGATCTCAGCGACACCGCGCTCGCGGCGGCGCGCGGGGCGGGGTGCCAGACCTTCGCCACCGCCAGGGAAGCCTGCACAGGCGCCGAGGCGGTCGTCTCGATGCTGCCCAATGGCGCCATCGTCAAACAGGTCTATTGGGACGACGTCATCGGCCATGCCCCCGAAGGCGCGATCCTGCTCGACTGCTCGACCATCGACGTCGCCACCGCGCGTGAGGTGATCTTGGTCACCGAGGCGCACGGCTACCAGATGGTCGACGCCCCGGTCAGCGGCGGGATCGCGGCGGCGGCGGGCGGCACTCTGACATTCATGGTCGGCGGCAGCGACGAAGCCTTCGCCCGCGCGCACCCAATCCTCGAAGCGATGGGCAAGGCGGTGATCCATGCGGGCGCGGCCGGCAACGGGCAGGCGGCCAAGATCTGCAACAACATGCTGCTCGCGATCCACATGATCGGGACCTGCGAAGCCTTTGCCATGGCCGACAAGCTCGGGCTCGATCCGCAGACCTTCTACGATATCTCGAGCGTTTCGAGCGGCCAGTGCTGGTCAATGACGTCCTATTGCCCCGTCCCCGGCGTCGGCCCCGTCACCCCGGCGGACAACGGCTATCAGGGCGGTTTCGCCGCCGGGCTGATGCTGAAGGACCTGAAGCTCGCGATGGAAGCGGCGGCGGGTGCGGGGGCCAGGGTCGAACTGGGCGAACACGCCCGCGCGATCTACGAGGCTTTCGCTGCCGAGAATGCCGCGACCGACTTTTCGGGCATCATCCGGACGTTGTGAGCGGCGGGAAGGGGCCCTACCGCGCAGCCCCGGGGCAACGCTTTTGCGCGGCTGCGCGAAGTCTCTCCCCGGCGGCAGCGTCGCGCCGGAGCAAGGTCCGGATGCTGGTCTCGAGATTTTGGCAATCAAATCGAGCGCCGCGCGCGATGCTGTCAGCGGCGATGGCGGCAAAGGCAGAAGGCGGCATCACCTGTGAGCCGCGCTCCAGAAAGCCGTTATGCCAGCGCTTGGCTCCGACGACGATCGCGGTCATGGTGTCGCGGCCCGAGCTGTCGGGGCCGTCGAACACCGCCGGACCGAGTTCGGTAAGCAGCGGGCCGGCCTTCTTCGAGCGCACGAACAGCGCAATGTAACGGCGCGCGGCTTCGGGGCGGTCTCCGGCGGCGAGCGCGAGGCGCAGCATGGCCTCCTGCGCCGCCGGCTCGCGCCAGCCGCGGCGGCCTGCGACCTGGATGGTGCCCAGCGCGGCCTGCTGGTTGCCCGCCACCGCCTGTGCTCCGGCGAGCAGGGACAGGTTCTCTGCCGGCATCGGGCGGCGACGCACCAGCTTCTGCGCCTCGGCCACAGCCGCCTTCTTTTTGCCGAGGATGGCGTCCTCGACGATCCGCTGCTGCGCATAGGCGCGCAGCGGCTCGGGCACCAGCGGGGCGATCTGCGGTGCCCGTGCCGCCGACAGGTCGAGCTGCAAAGCAGCGGTCAGCAAGCCGATCCCGGCGAGCCCGACGAACCAGGCGATCCGCCCGATCATGCCTCAGGCCTCCGGCGCTCGGTGGCGATGCGCGCGAGCAGCAGCAGCGCAAAAGCGGCAAGGGCCAGCATCGTCTGGTTGCGCAAGGGGTAGTCGGTGACCGACTGCAAGGCGTTCGCAAGCAGGTAGGCGCTCCCGCTCCAGGCAGCCCAGCGCAGTTGCGAGCGCCGCGCGCACCAGCTCAACCAAGCGATCAGCAGTGCCCACCCCGCTATCAGCACCAGCCCGGCCACGCCGGATTCGATGGCCACCTCGATATAGTCGTTATGCGCCCGGCCGGGGCGGCGCAGGGTCAGATTTTCGAGCGATTCGTCGATCTGGTAGAGCTCGTCGAAGGTGCCCACCCCGGCACCCAGCGGCCAGTATTTGCTCGCGCTGTAGGCGGCATCTTCCCAAACGTAGCGGCGCGCATCGTCCCGGCTCTCGAACCGCTCGAGCGTCGTGCCGATCCGGCCGGGCGCGGCGACGACCAGCGCTCCGCCGCCGATCCCGACCAGCGCTAGCGCACCGAGTCCGATCAACGCCATCTGCCGGCCCGAGCGGTGGCCGCCCCTCGCGCGCAGCCACGCGCCGAGCGCGCGGACGGTGCCGAGCAGCACCGGCAGGATCGCCAGAACCAGCGCGGTGCGCGATTGGGTGAGGGCAACCCCCAGCAGCAGCAAAACACAGCTCGCCAGCCTCGCCGGCAGAATGGCAGGATGCGGTCTGGGCGCGGGCAACAGCGCGGCAAGGCCCAGCGCAAAGGTCAGGAACAGGCCGGTGGAGTTCCGGTTGGCGAAGGTGCCGACCAGCACATTGCTGCCGTGGAAGTCCCCGTGAAACTTGGCGGTTCCGGCCGGGCCACTTAGCTGGATGGCGCCGAGCAGGATGGTGACCAGTCCGCACCCGACGATCAGCCAGCCGAGGTCGATCAGTCGGTCGCGCGGAATCGACCAGCCGGCGCAAAGCACCGCCAGCGGCGTGACAAGTGCGGTCACGGCGAGCAGGGTGCGCTGCGGGAAGAGACTGAAGGACATCCAGCCGCTCTCGCCGATGATCTTGAGCGATTGTGCAACCATTGCCCGGGCGGGCAACGCGGACCACATCGATTCGGGCAGGGGCACGGTCTGGAGAATCGGCAAGGCCAGCGAAAGCACCACCAGCGCGCGCAGCACGAGCGGTGATTCGCGCCAGAACTGCGCGCATCCGCCGCGCCGGAACGCCATCACGGCAAGTGCCGTCAGCTGGACCGCCAAATTGGCAAGCGGCGCGCCGATGCCACCGCCGCCCAGCGCGAAAGCTACCAGCAGGAGGGCTGCCAGCAGCATGAAGGGAAGCCGGTCTGCGGCGTGACTGGTCAAGCGATGGCCTTGCGCAAATCAGGTCGGGTTATAGGCTATGGGTCACATGAGCAGTGACGCCACGACGCAACAACGCCCGGCACTACGTACCGGGCGTCTGATTACCTTATCCGTGCTCTCGCGTCAGAATTAGTCGCAAGCGCCAGGCGAGATGCAATTGCCATCGTCGTCCTGAATGACACCCGACGCAATGAGCGCGCCAATGACGATGGGCGTGAGAACCACCAAGACCCCAAGGACGGAGGCGATCGCGAAAGCACCTTCACCCTCGGCTTCGCGGCCAAGGCCCGGGCCCGCCTCGGTGGTGCTGTAGGTCACAGCGCTGTCACCGGCACGGGTGTTGGCCTGAGCCACGATCGGCGTGGCAACGAGGCCAAAGGCGGCCATCGAAGCGATCATGCGGGTCACGGTCTTGGTCATCTTGAAGCCCTCTTGGAAATCCCTCGGACGAGTACCTAGTGCAATGCAGCATCTTTGGCAACCACTCATTAGCCCGATTTGGTAAATGAAACGTCTCGAGGCGACCGTTCGTGGCGCGGTGCCGATGAACCGACGCGCGGTCACTGAGCGGGTCCGGCAGGCGTCGCCAGCATGGACGAAATGGGTCCCTAGCCGCAGACATCCGTGCCGAAAATCGCGCCTCCGCGCAAGGGGCAGCGATGCCGCCGACCCCAGCCGCCCGACCACAACCGATCGGTTCGAGGCATGCGTCCGGACGGCTGCATCGGCTGGCGCGCAGCAACAATTCTCACGCCGCGGGCGAGGTTGACCTTCCCCTATTACGCTGCGATGCAGCGCGCGGTCGCTGCGCTTTCATGAATCGGGGGTAGCCGTCAGGCTCTATGACAGTAGACACCAACAGGCGTGGCATCATTCTGGCCGGCGGATCGGGGACGCGTCTCTATCCGCTGACCCGCGGCGTATCCAAACAACTCATGCCGATCTTCGACAAGCCGATGGTCTACTATCCGCTGAGCACGCTGATGCTCGCCGGGATCCGGGACATCCTGATCATCACCACCCCCGAAGACGCCGCGCAGTTCAAACGCGTGCTGGGTGACGGGTCGGATTTCGGCGTATCGCTGTCCTATGAAGTCCAGCCCCGGCCCGAAGGGCTTGCGCAGGCCTTCCATATCGGCGCCGACTTCGTCAAAGGCGGGCCGAGCGCGTTGATCCTGGGCGACAACATCTTTTACGGCCACGGCCTGCCCCAGCTGTTGCAGAGCGCGACCGACCGCGGCACCGGGGCGACGGTCTTTGCCTACCGGGTCAGCGATCCGCAGGCGTTTGGCGTGGTCGAATTCGACGCTGCCGGCAAGGCGATCTCGATCGAGGAGAAACCCAAGGTTCCGAAATCGAATTACGCGGTCACCGGCCTCTATTTCTACGACGAGACCGTCGCCGACCGTGCCCGCGACCTGAAGCCTTCGGCGCGCGGGGAGCTGGAAATCACCGACTTGAACCGCCTCTATCTCGAGGAAGGGGCCATGGCGGTGGAGATTATGGGCCGCGGCTTTGCCTGGCTCGACACCGGCACCCACGCCTCGCTGCTCGATGCGGCGACCTATGTGCGCATCACCGAGGAGCGACAGGGGCTCAAGATTTGCTGCCCCGAGGAAATCGCGTGGCGGCAGGGCTTCATCACCGCCGATCGCCTGCGCGAAATCGCCGAGCCACTGAGGAAGTCAGGCTATGGCGAGTATCTGCTCAAGCTGCTGGAAAGCCCGGTGCTGCCGTGAATGTGATCGAAACTGCGCTGCCCGATGTGCTGGTCCTTGAACCCCGGGTGTTTGGGGACACCCGCGGGTTCTTCATGGAGACATGGAACGCGGGCGGCTTTGCTGCGGCGGGGCTTGACCTCACCTTCGTGCAGGACAACCACAGTCGCTCGCAAAAGGGGGTGCTGCGGGGCTTGCACTTCCAGAACCCGGGACCTCAGGGTAAGCTGGTCCGGGTGACGAATGGCGCCGTGTTCGATGTCGCGGTCGATCTGCGCGCTGGCTCGCCGACCTTCGGCAAGTGGGTCGGGGTGGAGCTTTCGGCGAAGAACAAGCGGATGTTGTGGGTGCCGGAAGGTTTCGCTCACGGCTTCCTGACGCTCGAGGACGACACCGATTTCCTCTACAAATGCACCGCGCCCTACGCGCCGCAGTCGGAGCATACCTTGGCATGGAATGATCCCGCCGTGGGGATCGAATGGCCGGTCGCGGGCCTGGACCCGATCATCTCCGAAAAGGACGCGCGCGGGCTGAGCCTTGCCGATGTGCCGGTGTTTGCATGAGAGTGCTGATCACCGGCGCAAACGGCCAGCTGGGCGGGGCCTTGCAGCGCACCGCGCCCGGCTGGGCCGACATCAGCGCGATCGACGTTGACGACTGCGACCTTACCGACGTGCCGATGCTGACCGCGCGGCTCGTGGTCGAGGCGCCCGATCTGATACTCAACGCCGCCGCCTACACCGCGGTCGACAAGGCGGAAAGCGACGAGGATACCGCGCGCGCGATCAATGCGGGCGCGGTCGCGGCGATGGTCGCGGCGATGGCCGGGACCGGGGGCAAAGTGGTCCATGTCTCGACCGACTATGTCTTCGACGGCACCGCGCGCGCACCCTATGCCCCCGATGCACAGCGCAACCCTCAGTCTGCCTATGGCCGCACCAAGGCTGAAGGCGAGGACTGCTTGCGCGCCGCTGACCTGCTGGTGCGCACCGCCTGGGTCTACGAGGCGGGCGGGGCAAATTTCGTGCGCACCATGATCCGCCTGATGAAAGAGCGCGACGAGCTTCGGGTCGTCGCCGATCAGACCGGCGCCCCGACCTGGGCGACGGGCCTGGCGCGCACGCTATGGGCGCTCGTCGAGAAGGGCGCGAGCGGCACCTTCCATCACTGCGATGACGGCGTCGCCACCTGGCACGACTTTGCCGTTGCCATCGCCGAGGAAGCCCATGCGCTGGGCCTCATCCCGCGCATTCCGGTGATCCACCCGATCACCACCGCAGAATATCCCACCCCCGCCCGGCGCCCGGCCTTCTCGCTGCTCGATTGCAGCGCGACGCGCGCGCTTATCGGCGATGCGCCCGTCCCGTGGCGGGAAAACCTGCGCCTGATGCTGAAAGAGGAAGCGAAGCTTGGCTAATCTGCTCGTCACCGGAGGGGCCGGCTTCATCGGCGGCAACTTCGTGCATTACTGGAACGCGCAGCATCCCGCTGACCGGGTGATCGTGCTCGACGCCCTGACCTACGCGGGCAACCGTTCGACAATTGAGGGCACGGCGGCCGAACTGGTCGAAGGCGACATCCGCGATACCGCGCTGGTGGAAAGCCTTTTGCGCGATCATGCCATCGACACGCTGGTGCACTTCGCGGCCGAGAGCCATGTCGACCGCTCGATCACCGGGCCGGACGCGTTCATCGACACCAACATCCTCGGCACCAACAGCCTCCTGAAGGCTGCGCGCACCGTATGGCTGGCGGGCAGCGGCCAGCCGCACCGCTTCCACCACATCTCGACCGACGAGGTGTTCGGCTCGCTCGGCCCTGCCGATCCGGCTTTCAGCGAGACGACGCCCTACGCCCCCAATTCGCCCTATTCGGCGAGCAAGGCCGCTTCCGACCATCTGGTGCGCGCCTATCACCACACCTTCGGGCTGGAGGTGACGACCAGCAATTGCTCGAACAATTACGGGCCCTATCAATATCCCGAAAAGCTCATCCCGCTGTTCCTGCTCAATGCCCTGCACGGCCGCAGCCTTCCGATCTACGGCGACGGGATGAACGTGCGTGACTGGCTGCATGTCGAGGATCATTGCCGCGGCATCGAGGCCTGCCTGATGCGCGGCCAACCGGGCGAGACCTACAATATCGGGGGTGGGGCCGAACTGCCCAACATGACCGTGATCGACACGATCTGCGCCGAAGTCGACCGCGCCTTTGCCGAGATCGACGGACTTGCCGCGCGCTACCCCGATGCGCCCGCGGCCAGGGGTGAGGCGACGAGCAGCCTCAAGACCTTTGTCACCGACCGCGCCGGGCATGACCGCCGCTATGCAATCGACGAGACCAAGGCCCGCGGCGAACTCGGCTATGCGCCTGCGCGCGGCTTCGACGAAGGACTGCGTCACACGCTGCGCTGGTATCTTGATAATGAGAGTTGGTGGCAGCCCATCCTTTCTTCGAACAGGTAATTATTGTTTTTCGGAAGGTTGTCCTTGGCTGACCGTGCTTCATTAGGGTTGCCACGGATCATTTGAAGCGCGTGGGCAAGATGGATCCGCAGTCTTTAATACGCGGCATCTTAACATCTTTTTCATTGGTCGCTCCTATGCCTTCGACTCCTTGAGCAATGTGCTTTTTAAGGTCCAGAATATCAGTCCACTCATGAACAAATGGGGCGGGCTGCGTCCCGGTTCGCAAGATCTTCATTCCGCGCATCAGGTTGTGATGGGATGATGAGACCTGAGTCGTGGGTTGGGCTTGGACAACATGTTGCGCTCAAGAATTGATGGGATGTCGAGACCGCTTCTTCGGACAAGGCGATAAGCATTGGTCTCAAAATCCAGGGAGCACTAAGGCATGGGAGGTCTGGACGCGCCAAGCTTGGCACAGGATGCGCAGGCCTGCTTTTGCGCCGCGAATTCTCGCCCGGTTCGGCCCGTTTTTCTCGCAGACGTGCTGGCAGGGCGGGACAACAATCTCAATGCCATCCGGATGCTGGCCGCCATCGCGGTGCTGGTGAGCCATGCCTGGCCAATCACAGGTGCAGAAGCGGCCGAGCCGCTGAAATCGCAGACCGGCCAGACACTTGGCCATTATTCGGTGGCGATCTTCTTCGGGATATCGGGCTTGCTGATCGCCCGTTCGTTCGATCGGCAGCGCAGCCTCCTCCACTTCGTTGTGGCCCGCGTTCTGCGGCTATTCCCGGCGCTGCTGGTGGCGCTCGTGCTGACCGTGATCGCGGGGGCTTTCGTTTCGGAGCTCGGCCTGTCGGCATATGTGAGCAGCCCGGACGTGTGGACCTACGTGCCGGTGAACCTCTCGCTCGTGTACATGCAGGGCCCACTGCCGGGCGTGTTCGAAAGCAACATATATGGCACCGTGATCAACGGCAGCATCTGGACGCTGTTCTACGAAGTTGCATGTTACGCTGGCGTTGTTGCCCTTGGCGCCATGGGGGTAATCAGGAAACCTTCGGCGATGCTGGCGGCGATGGCAGCCGCGACTGTTTTTCATTTCGCCGGACCATTGATCGGGCAGCTCGGTGTCCCGGCGCCGCCTGGTGTCGTCATTCGCCTCGAGTTCTTCGCGCTTTTGTCCTTCCCTTTCATGATCGGTGCATGCGCCTATGTCTGGCGTGATCGCATTCCCCTCTCGGCCGGGATCATGCTCTTGCTGTGGATTCCGGTGCCCTTGCTTGCCGGAACCACCTTGATGGCGAGCTTTGTCGTCGCCGCGCTGGTGTATCTCTCCTTGTGGGCAGGCTACATCCCGAAGGGCCGCGCGCTCATGTATAACCGGCTCGGTGACTATTCCTACGGCGTCTACATTTACGCCTTCCCGGTGCAGCAAGGTCTCGCCTGGGTCATGCCCGGCATGAGCCCTTTCGCCAATATCATGCTGGCACTTCCGGTCACGCTGCTGCTGGCGGTGCTATCGTGGCACATTGTCGAGACCCGGGCACTGGCAATGGTGACGCCTCTGGGCGACCGCATCGCTCGACATTTGTACCGCGCGACGCGAGTACCCGTTCAGAACAGCGGGTCTGCCTGGCTGATCCCGGCGCGTTTATCGGTCGTCTGGCCGCGGTCCAGGCAAAGCTTCTAGCGGGCACCTTTGTTGGCGCCCATAATCAGGCAGGGCGGCGAACCAGGAAGGTGAGCTGTTCGGCGTTGGTTTCGGTTTCGGGCGGTGCATCGGACATCGCCTGTAAAAAGGCGGGACGTGCATCTTCGGCAATCACCTTGAGCGATTGGTCCCATAGCCAGGGCCGCGCGGCCTGATCGATATGCTGGCGTTCGACAACGAGGCCGGCGCTCTCTACGGCGCGTACCAACGCGTTGCGGGTCGGTAGCGAAAAATGCCGCGGGGCTTCCAGCCCGCGCCAGTATGGCCCGAAAATCGTCAGCCCGGTCGCATCGGCATTGGGCAAATCGATATAGAGTCCTCCTCCCGGCTTGAGCCAGCCCTTCAGGCGGTGCAGGAGCGCGATCGGGTCAGGCACGTGTTCGAGCACGTGTGATAGGGTGATGTGATCAAAAGCACGATCCCAGCGATCATCCGTAAGCGTTGCGACATCATGGATAGCGATCCCTGCCTGCGACAGCTTTCCGAGGAGATGCGGATCATACTCGGCTCCGTGCAACTCGTAGTCGAGCGCCTGAAGGCGCAGCAGGAAATGGCCGTTGCCGCAGCCATAGTCGAGGATTGTCGCAGGCGGCGCTGGGACGAAGCGCATACTCTTGTCGAGGCCGGATGTATCGTAGCCGACCAATGCGACAGCACGCGCCACCAGCCGGTCGATCAGGCCTGCGGGACGGACAAGCTGGCTGCGCAAATAGGATGACTTGATCCACGTGCGCGCTCTCGACACCGCGCCGCCATCAGCATCTTCGGGTGTGTGGGTGTAATAGTTCGCATAGGCGCTGAGCAGTCGGCTGCCGACAGGCCGGTTCTTCAGCCAAAGCGATTCACACGAGGCACAGCGCTGTATTTCAAAGGTGCCGCTGTCTGCACCGAAGAACTCGTCCCTGACAAGCAAAGTGGCATCAAAACTCTCGGCACTGCCGCAATAAAGGCAATGTGAGCAGATCTCGATGTCTTCGTTCTGGTCTTCGTCAGGATGGCAATCCGGGAACACGTGGCTTTGCATATCAATCCCTGACTGGCCATGGCAGCGGAGGAGAGGCAAACCGGTTTGATCTGCCTTTCCCGGTTGCGTGAATCGTCTTGCCGCGCCAATAGCCGCTCGCTGCCAGTTTGGCACGGGCCAATTTGGATGAGCTGACGTGGTCATTTGCCAATCCGGGGTTGATTGCATCTGCTGGTTTCCCGCTTGGAAAGGGCAAGCTTCGACCGGTGCCTCCGCACGTGAGCAGGCGCGATAATGGCACTTGCGAGGAACTCGTTGCTCAACCTCGCCCCGGCGCTCATCGGGGTTGCCGTCAGCATCCTTACCATTCCGTTCTACATGTCGATCGTCGGGACGGAGCGCTACGGCGCACTCCTGCTTGCTCTGGTACTATTGGGATACTTCGGTCAGGCAGATTTCGGGCTCGGTCGCTCAATCACCCAGCGCCTGTCTTCGATGCCCGAAGCCAGCGACAGCGAGCGCGCCAGCGTCGTATGGTCGGCGCTGGTCGGCGCGACCGCGATCTCCTTTGTCGGGGGAGCGCTAGTGTTCGTGGCGGCCAATGTGTTTTTCCAGTCTTTTTTCGAAGTCAGTTCCGACCTCAAGGCCGAAGTGTTGGAGGCAGCCTGGCTGTTTGCCCTGTGTGTTCCGGTGATCATGTTCACCGGTGTTTCGTCTGGTGCGCTGGTCGGAGTTCAACGGTTTGGGCTAGTGTCGCTCGGGACATTGGTGGGAAACATATTGTCGCAAGTACTCCCGCTGCTGGTGGCGCTGTTCTATTCAAAACATTTTGAGTGGTTGCTGGCTGCGTCAATCGCCGGACGCGTGATTGGTCTGGTACCAATGCTGATGAGCATGGCTTTTGTGTTCCTGCGAGACCAACCCGTCAATCCAAGCGTCCCACAGCTGCAACGGCTGTTTTCGTACGGTAGCTGGATAATGGTAACCGCTATTGTCGGCCCGTTGATGACCACGGCCGATCGCTTCGTTATTGGTGGTGTTCTCGGGTCTGTGGCCGTGGTCGCATATTCCGTGCCCACCCAAATTGTCGCACGCACGGTGATGTTCCCGATGGCGTTTGTGCAAGCCCTGTTTCCAAGACTTGCTGCGCAAAGCGACGATGAATCAACCACTCTGGGCAAGGTCTCGGTGATCCTCGTCGGTCAGTCTTTTGCATTCGTCGTGATTGGCCTGATGCTTTTTGCAGCGCCATTGCTGACGCTTTGGATTGGCGAGGATTTGGATCAGCGATCCGTGCCGGTGGGGCAGATCGCTTTGATCGGGATATGGTTCAACGCGCTGGCAAACGTGCCCTATGCCTTGGTCCAGGCACGCGGCAATTCACGTTACACCGCGGTACTTCATGTTATTGAACTGCCTGCTTATCTGGTAATGCTGTACGCCTTTGGTATCTGGCTTGGCCTTTACGGCGTCGCCCTTGCTTCGACGGCGCGCATCATCATCGACTGTTTTGCACTGTTCCATAAGGCGAGGTTCCTGGACAGGTTCGTGCTCTGGCGCTTGGTAGGCCCGGCGGCAGTGGTGATCGGATCATTCGTCATCTCCTTGTGGGTCGAGGATTGGCTCGGCGCCTTTATTGGTGCGAGCTGCTGCTGCAGCGTACTGCTGTTGCTGACATGGTTTCAGATGCCTGACGAAGCAAAGTACCGTTTGAGAACGCGGCTCAAGCTTTAGTCGCGCGGCTTGGAGACTGTTTAAAATTTTGTGCTCGGCCGTGGTAACTGCTTTCAGAGGAGACCC
>NZ_LSKQ01000200.1 GCF_001557115.1 Erythrobacter sp. CCH5-A1 | reverse complement strand
CGGGTGCCGGGCCGATCATCGCGACCCTCGAAGAGCAGTAATGACGGCGGAGATCATATCCGCATCAGCGCCGTGGCCAATCCTGATCAGCGCACCGCCGATCTCCAGCTCGATCGGTGCGGGCTCGGCACGACGACGGCGACGTGAACGGCGAGGGTCAGGCTCCGGCGCATCGTCAGGCGCGATAACCGCCGGCACGAACGCAGGGCTTTGCTGTTCCAGAGCAACCGGAACGGCCAAACCGTGATCCTTGCACCGCCTCGCCAGCTCCTTGCGCCATCCGTATATCTGGGAAGGGTCCAATGCGTGCCTGCGCGCCACGGCACTGACCCTCTCGCCTCCAGGCCAGCACCGCGCCACAATCGACGCCTTCTCTGCGTCGGACCAGTCGCGGCGCTTGCCAGCGCCAGTGAATACCTCGAACCGCCGAGCACCCTTGCTCACAGGATCATCACCAGAGATTATCATAGGAGCAGCGCCTCACCCTTTAACTGGGCGCGGAAACTCGGCGCTTCAGATCAACCGCGCAAGGTGGGCTCGGGACACCGCTCTGATGTCCGCTGTCAACGCTCAGGGTGCGCGGCATCAGCCGTTCGG
>NZ_LSKQ01000199.1 GCF_001557115.1 Erythrobacter sp. CCH5-A1 | reverse complement strand
CGCTTCCCATTGGCCTAACAAATAACGGCCAAGCACAAAATTCCTTACAGTCCCCCGAACTCGTTCAACGCCTTCAATCTCAGATTATCCGCATAAGCTCCGACTGAGAGTAGAGAGCCCGCCAGCGCCACCGCTACAAAAATGGGGCCTCGAACGATCGAAAACCGAGCCGGTATCAAAAAGCTGGTCGCTCCGACCGCGAAGCAAGCGGATACGATCCAGAGCCAGTGAGGCGCGCCCAGTCTATCTGACCAGATCGTCGCGAGGAATACTGGCTTCAGCAAGCTACCGAAGACGAAGCCTGCAATCGCCAGGTACGTAATGCATCCAAGCGCGGCGGTCTTCATCCTGTGCTTTCGTCCGACATCCGGCGCGACGCTCATGCCGCCACCTCGACCTTGTGATCCATGTCCGCCCTGGAGCGTCCGACGATTGCGGCGACAGTATTCTTGCTGAGGCCGAGGTCCCGGGCTATCCAGCGATAGCTGCGCCCCTCGGCAACAAGGGCTAGCACCTTGGGGGCAAGCCGATCCGACTTCGGGCGGACGCCGGTCTGCCGCCCGAGTTTCCGACCCCGCGCCCGTGCCGCGGCGAGGCCGGAGCGAACCCGCTCGCTGAGCATGTCGCGCTCGAACTGCGCAATGCCTGCGAGCATCGTCGCCATCATACGACCGTGCGGCGTATCGACCTCGAAGGTCATGCCGCTCATCGCGACCACCGACACGCGCCAGCCCGACAGCCGGTTGAGCGTATCGAGCAGGTCCTGCGTCGAGCGCCCCCAACGACTGAGTTCGGTGACAAGGATCGCATCAATGTGGCGCGCCTGGGCCAGCTTCATCACTTCGGCACGTGCCGATCGGTTGGCCTTCATCCCCGAGGCGGTTTCTCGAAAGACCTCGACCACCTCATAGCCGCCACGCTCGGCAAAACCGGCGAGGTCGCGAAGCTGCCGCTCGCACGACTGGTCGGCTGTCGAGACCCTGGCGTAGATGGCGGCGCGCTGTCCCAATTGAACCCTTCTGGAATTAGGCCTCGAAAAGCCTTGATCTGCGTGGGGTCAGTGTTGTCCAAAACAGACTTCTGTTCAATAGGGACAAGCCGTGCATGCCGAGACGCCATATCCTCAGCGCCCGACAGCGTTCGGCCCTACTCGACCTGCCGACTGACGAAGCGGCGCTGCTGCGGCATTATATTCTGGCAGCCGATGACCTGATCCATATCGACCGGCGGCGCCGACCGGAGAACCGCATCGGGTTCGCCCTGCAGTTGTGTGCGCTGCGATATCCAGGTCGGACGCTTGCTCCCGGCGAACTGATCCCCCACGCCGTGTCCGCCTTTCTAGGTGCCCAGCTTGGCATCGCTGGCGACACGCTCGCGTCCTATGCCGTTCGACGCCAAACCCGGCACCAGCACATGGAGGCGCTGCGCCGCATCTACGGATACAGGATGTTCCCCGGACAGGGACCGCATGCCAGGGCGTTCCGGGATTGGCTTCTCGCCGAAGCCGAGCAGGCACGCTCAAACGACGACCTTGCCCGGCGCTTCATTGCCCGCTGCCGTGAAACCATGACCATCCTGCCAGCGATCACGACAATCGAGCGGTTGTGCGCGGACGCGCTCGTCGCCGCCGAACGCCAGATCGAGAAGCGGATCGCAGCCCGTCTCGATCCCGTCGCCTGTGATGGGCTCGACCGACTGACTACCGAGATGCTGCCGGGGGCGATCAGCCGCTTCATCTGGCTGCGCCGGATTGAGCCGGGCAACAACTCCGCCGCGGCGAACCGGCTGCTCGACCGGCTCGAGTTCCTGCGCGCGATGAACCTCAATGATGGTTTACTTGCCGGTGTTCCACCGCATCGCGTCGCCCGGCTACGCCGGCAGGGCGAGCGCTACTTCGCCGATGGCCTGCGCGATCTCGGCGCCGATCGGCGCCGCGCTATCATGGCGGTTTGCGTCATTGAATGGGCCACTGCGACGGCGGATGCGGTGATCGAAACACATGACCGGATCGTTGGCCGCACCTGGCGCGACGCGAAGCAACTGCATGACGCGCGGGTCGTAGAAACCAGAGGCGCTACCACTGCGACTTTGAACGGCTTCACTGCACTCGGTCAATCATTGCTCGAAGCGCATGGCGACGGCGCGTCGCTGGAAGATGCGGTCGCGCGCGGGGCGGGATGGGAACGGCTCACCAGTCTCGTCGCTACGGCCAAGACGTTGACGGACACCTTGGGCGACGATCCGCTGGCCTATGTTGATCAGGGGTATCACCGCTTCCGTCGGTATGCCCCGCGCATGCTGCGATGCCTCGACCTCAAAGCTGCGGCGGTTGCACGGCCTTTGCTGGACGCGGCTACCGCCATCGCTACCAGGGGCGCAGTTCCGGCGGCCGACGATTTCTTGCGCCCGCATTCCAAATGGCGGCGACAGTTGCGGGCGAAGGGCGATGATGATGCCCGCCTCCGGGAAGTCGCGGTCATGTTCCACCTGCGCGACGCGCTGCGCTCGGGCGACATCTGGTTCGACCGCTCGCATCGGTATGGTGACCTGCGCCACGTCCTCGTGCCGATGGCGGTCGCGCATGCCGCGAAGCTAGCGGTCCCGTCCGACCCGCATGTCTGGCTGGCTGACCGCAAGGTGCGTCTCGCCGATGGCCTTGCCCGGCTCGGTCGCGCCGCGCGCAGCGGTACAATTCCGAAAGGCAGCATCGAAGACGGCACGCTGCGCATTGATCGCCTCACCGCCGACGCGCCGGATGGGATCGAGGATCTGATGCTCGATCTGTATCGCCGCCTGCCGCCCGTCCGCATCACCGATCTGCTGCTCGAAGTCGATACCGCGCTGGGTTTCACCGATGCCTTCACGCATCTGCGCACCGGCGTGCCGTGCGGCGACCGAATTGGTCTGCTCAACGTCCTGCTCGCCGAGGGCCTGAATTTGGGCCTGCGTAAGATGGCAGAGGCTTCCAACACCCACGACTATTGGCAACTCTCCCGTCTCGCGCGCTGGCACGTCGAAAGCGAGGCGATCGACCAGGCGCTGGCCAACGTGGTCGCGGCGCAAGGGGCGCTGCCGATGGCCCAGGTGTGGGGTATGGGTAGAGCCGCATCGGCCGATGGCCAGTTCTTCCCCGCAGCACGGCAGGGCGAGGCGATGAACACGATCAACGCCCGCTACGGCAACGATCCCGGAATCAAGGCCTATACTCACGTCAACGACCGCTTCGCGCCGTTTGCATCGCGGACTATTCCAGCCACAGTCAGCGAAGCACCTTACCTGCTCGACGGGCTGACGATGAATGAGGCAGGGCGACGGATCGAAGAGCAATACGCCGACACTGGCGGGTTCACCGATCATCTGTTCGGGATCAGCGCCATGCTCGGCTACCGCCTTGTGCTGCGCATCCGCGACCTCCCATCCAAACGACTGTACGTATTCGACCCTGCCACCACGCCGAGCGAGCTGCGCCCGCTGGTGGGCGGCAAGGTTCGTGAGGCGCTGATCGTTTCCAACTGGCCCGACCTGTTCCGCTGCGCCGCCACCATGAGCGCGGGGCAGGTCGCGCCGAGCAGCATCTTGCGCAAGCTCGCCGCCTATCCGCGCCAGAACGATCTTGCAGCCGCGCTGCGCGAGGTGGGCCGGATCGAGCGGACGCTATTCATCGTCGAATGGATTCTCGACGCCGGTATGCAGCGCCGTGCACAGGTGGGCCTCAACAAAGGTGAGGCACATCATGCGTTGAAAAATGCCCTGCGCATTGGCCGTCAGGGCGAAATCCGCGACCGCACGACGGAGGGTCAGCATTACCGGATCGCTGGCCTCAACCTACTGACCGCCATCATCGTCTACTGGAACACCCTGCATCTCGGCCATGCCGTCGAAGCTCGCCGCCGCGAAGGGCTCGATACCCCCGACCATCTTCTCGCCCATATCTCGCCGCTCGGGTGGGCCCACATCCTTCTCACTGGTGAGTACCTTTGGCCCAAGGACTCCGCCGCTTAGGGTGTCATTCCGCCCTCAGCCAGAACTGACCCCTATCCGTTCGCCCTTTCCGTGCAGATACGTCACTTTCGTGTAGTCACCCCTTCAACGGGGCGGACGCGGATAGCTTACGCGAGTGGCGCGAGGGGCTTTACGAAACCCGGCGCAACTTCCTCGGGATCGCAGCGCGCACCTCGCAGCGCTTCGACCAGACCTTCGCGCTGATCCAGCGCACGCAGATGCTGGAGAAGACCCTGCGCACGCAGCTCTCCCCGCAGATGTCGGCAGCATTGCGCTTCTCGCGCACCCTCAACCAGCAGGTCCAGTAGACCGCGACGAAGGAAGGCACCCCTCATGCTCGAGGTCTTCACGGTCGGGGGCGGCGACTACCTCGTCAACACCTTCAACGCGATCGCCGCCTGGACCGGCTCGGGCGGGTTCAAGGCGCTGATCCGCGTCTGCATGGTAATGGGGTTGATCTACGCGCTGCTCGTCACCGCCATGGATCTCGACTGGCGGGCCTGGTTTCGCTGGTTCATCCAGTCGACGCTCATCTATCTCGTGCTGATGGTCCCGACCGTGACCGTGAAGGTTACCGACCGCGTCAACCCGGGGCTGGCCCCCGCGACGGTCGACAACGTGCCGATCGGCCTTGCCGCAATGGCCTCGTTCACCAGCCAGGTCAGTGACTACCTGACCCGCACCGCCGAGACGGTCTTTGTCATGCCCGCGGCGCTCAATTACTCGACCGGCGGCTTCGTCTACGGCGCGCGGATGTGGGACAAGGTCCGCGGCTTCGAGATCCGCGATCCGGTCTTCAAGGCGAACGTCGACGGCTACCTCAAGCAATGCGCCTATTACGATATCCTGCTCGGCACGAAGAGCCTCAAGCTGTTAAGCGAAGCGCCCGATCTCTGGGCCGAGCTCGGGGTCAATGCCGCGACCAACCGGGGGATGAAGTACCTGACCGACACCGGCGCGGGCACCGTCGATATCGAGGGCAAGACCTGCGCTGAGGCCTGGGCGCTGATCAACAACCAGTGGGATGCGCAAATCAATGCCTACGCATTGCCCTTTGCCCACACCATGTATCCCAAGCTCACCCAGGCCGCCGCCGGAGCCAAGCTCGCCGCCGACGTGCCGGTGGTCTCGCAACTCCTGACCGGCACGGCGATGACCCGGAACCAGTTCTTCAAGCAGAAGAGCATGGTCGATGCCTTCGAGGCTGCGCAGCTCGATTTTGGAAACGCGGACGCGGATTCCTTCGCGCTGCAGCGCGCGGACACCCAGACCCGCAACGCGATGACGACCGCGGCTGAGCAGGGGCTGATCTGGATTCCGGTGCTCGGCGTCGTGCTGACCGTGGTGTTCTACGCGCTGTTCCCGATCGTCTTTCCGCTGCTGCTCTTCCCGCGCACCGGGATCGCGACGCTCAAGGGCTACTTCTCGGGCTTCTTCTATCTGTCAGCCTGGGGACCGATCTACGTCCTCATCCACTCGTTCATCATGGACCGGCTTGCAAGCCAGACCAATGCGCTCGCCGCCGGGAGCGTGAACCTCGCCAACTGGGCAGGGATCGATGCGGTCAACCAGGACGTCGCCACCATGGCGGGGTTCCTGATGATGTCGGTGCCGGTGCTTGCCCTGATGGTGATGCGCGGCACCATGTCGGTCGCAAACAACCTTGGCTCGATGCTGGCGCCAGTCCAGGCGGGTTCGGATGCGGCCGCGCTCGAGCGCACCACCGGAAACTATGCTTATGGCGACGTCAGCTACGGCAATCTCAATGCCGACAACCGGCAGATGTCGCAGTGGAACACGGCGCCGAACCTGCTCGCGGGCAGCGCGCACTCGGGCTTCCGCGAAGCCGATGGCCGCATGTTCAACGAATATGGCTCGGGCCATACGGTGATCGACACCAATGCCGCGATCTCGCAGTTGCCGTTCAAGCCGACCATGACGCGAGGCTACGCCTCGGACCTGCGCTCGCAGGGACAGTGGTATATGAACGAGGCCGACAAGATCGAAAACGGCACCTCGACCAGCTGGACCAGTTCGAAGGGCCGGTTCGGCAGCGCGGTCACCGCGACCAGCGACGTATCGGGCTCGCGCCGCGAGAACGGCTCGCGGGCCTCGGACACCCACAATGTCGGCGGCAACGTGGTTGTCGAAGGCGCCTCGGGCAGTTCGACCCGCGAGGTTACCAACAACGACCTGATCTTGCGGGAGGGGAATAATCGCTCGTCGAACAACTTCGATCGGCGCACGTTCGGCACAAGCCTTTCGCTTACCGGCAGCGGAACGGTAGGAACGCCACTCGAGTCCGAAGCGGGCAGCGGAGTCTCGGCGTCTCTGTCAGGAGGCTTCTCAGGTCGTCGAGAAAGCGGCGACGGTGCAAACGCCGGAACCGAGCGATCGGCAACGAACCAGACCACCCGGGGGACCGACAAATCGGACGAGACTAGCAACCGCGTGGTTGTCAGCGGCTCGAGCGGCGACATCGAGTCGTCAGGCACTTACAACCAGAACTCCGATTACACCGATCATTCACGCTCACGGACCAGCACCGATGGAACCGACTGGCGCACCTCGGAAGCTGAGGAGCGGCGGGCTGCTGCCGCGCGCTACCGCGAGATCGGCAGCCGGATGATGTCCGAGGCCAGCTACGCGGAGAGCCATGGCTTCCAGATTTCGAGCGACATGTCGAACCTCATCCAGGACCGTTACGAGACGCTCCAGCGTGAGCACCCCGAATGGCACCTGCCAGACCTGTCCAACCCGCGGCTCGACTACCGCGACGTCTCTCGCCGCGATCAGGCTATTGCCTTTATCATGGACGATCTGATGGGCGATCTGCGCGCTCATCGCATCAACGAATTCAGCGACATCGCGGGAATTGCGGGGTCAGGGGCGCTTGGCTCGAACGGGGATCTCGGCATGCCGGGGCCGCCGCGCCTGCCGTCGGGGACGGTTGCCCCGGCGCTTGTGCCCTCGCTGCTCGAAGGTGGCACGCTCATGGCTGTCCCCGATGGACCGGTCGATGGGGCAGCCCTCGCCAAGGATCTTGGTATGAAGGTCAAGCCCGGCGCGCGCCTCGGCCATATGGATGGCGCGCTGGTTCCGGCGATGGGCGTTGTCGCCGAGGAAGCACGCGCGCTTGGCCTGCCCACTCCGGTAGTGACGTCGGGCAACGACAGCGCCCAGCACAAGGCCGGGTCGGCCCATTACGACGATCGCGCGCTCGATTTTCGCGGCAACAACATCTCGAACGAGCAGGGCGAGCAGTGGGCGGAAAAGGTCAAAAGTCGTTTGGGAAGCGCCTATGCTGTCGACTTCGAGCGGTTCCCTGATGATCCCGCACGGGATCACCTCCATGTTGCGAAACGCCGGAGCTAGATGTTAGCCAAACAGACGCGATGCAAAAGCAAGTCCAGATCCTGCAACAATCATCAGGATCACGAGGAAGATAGTTGGACCACGGCCAAAGCCGCCAGATTTGCCCCTGAAAGTCGGGAGTTGCAGGCCCGTTACGTGGTCAAAGTGGCCGGGCCGAGGATAAATCGGCCTCCCATCCAGTCCGTAGTGATCATGGTCCATCGAGGGTCTCCTCGCCCTGGCCATGATTACCCCGAACGTACTGTCTTTTCAATCATGGCCCATGTTTCTGAGCCCCCTCACTAGCCTAGCCATCTCCACTTTCTGCTGACCCGCCCAAGGAACCGCCTCCTTGCCTTCAGAAGCAAGGAGGCCTTCGATCCAAACAGCTTCAGAGTAGATCCACCACCTCAATGATCGCGTTGTGGACGGCGCCAAGATCCGCATCGTCGATGCAATAGGGCGGCATGACATAGACCGTGTTGCCCAGGGGCCGCAGCAGGACATTTCGGGCCGTGAAGTCCGCCTTCAGACGCGGGGCGAGTTCGGACATATAGCCGCCATCTTCCACCACCACATCGAGCGCGATCACGCTGCCAAGTTGGCGCGTATTGGCCAGGCGTGGGTGCTCGGCAAGGCGAGCAAGACCAGCGGTCTGCCGCCGGGTCAGGTCCGCGATCCGGTCCAGCACCGGCTCCTCGCGCCAGATCGCCAGATTGGCATTGGCCGCCGCGCAGGCGATCGGGTTGGCGGTGTAGCTGGAGGAATGGAAGAACTGCTTCGACCGGTCGGTCGAATAGTGCGCCGCATAGATTTCCGGCGTCGCCATGGTCACCGCAAGGGGCAGCGACCCGCCGGTCAGCCCCTTCGACAGGCACAGGATATCGGGCACGATCCCGGCCTGCTCTGAGGCGAACAGCGTGCCGGTGCGGCCCCAGGCGGTCATCACCTCGTCGGCGATGAACAGCACGCCGTGGGCCGCGCAGATGCGCCGCATTTCGGTCAGCACGCGGGGCGAATAGATCAGCATTCCCCCCGCGCCGAGCAGCAGCGGCTCGACGATAAAGGCCGCCGCATCGCCGCGCGAGCAGGCCTGCTCCAGCGCGTCCAGTGCGGCCTGCTCGCGGCCCTCGGCGGGAAAGGGGATTGTCTCCACATCGAACAGCAGCGGCGCATAGGGCTTGTTGAACACCCCGCGCGCGCCGACCGACATCCCGCCGATGGTATCGCCGTGATAGGAGTGCTCCAGCACCAGGATGCGGTGGCGATCCTCGTCCCGATGCGCGAAATAGCCCAGCGCCATCTTCAGCGCGACTTCGACGCTGGTCGAACCGGAATCGGAAAAGAACACATGGTCCAGCGGGCGCGGCATGATCCGCACCAGTTCGCGGGCGAGGTCTTCGGCAGGCTGGTGGGTCCAGCCCGCGAAGATCAGCTGGTCGAGCCGCTCGCTCTGCGCGCGGATCGCGGCCATCAGCCGGGGATGGCAATGGCCGTGGGTGGTGACCCACCAGCTGGAAATCGCGTCGATCACCCTGCGCCCGTCGGCGGTGAACAGGGTCGCACCCTCGGCGTGGGTGACCAGCGGAATGTCCTCGCCCAGCCCGTGCTGGTGGAATGGGTGCCAGACCGGCGATTTCATAGGAGCTCCGTGCGGATATGGGCGGCGAAGGCGGCGGACAGGCCCTCTGGATCAAGCGGATCGAGCCACGGCAGGCGGCCGAGGTGGCGCACGGCGCCCAGCCGCTCGATCGCCGCTTCGCTGGCGGGATTGGCCTCGCCGCAGAACGCCACGCCGTGCACCGCGATGCCGCGCGCGCGCAGGGCCTCGAGCGAAAGCAGGCTGTGGTTGATCGTGCCGAGCGCGGTCCGCGCCACCAGGATCACCGGTAGGCCCCAGCGCGCGAACAGATCGGCCGCCAGCAGATCGTCGGCAAAGGGCACCAGCACTCCGCCCGCCCCTTCGACCACCAGCGGCCCATCGACCAAGGGCAGTGCGAGCTGGTCCGCCGCGATGGCAACGCCGTCGATCCGCGCAGCCTCGTGCGGTGAACAGGGCGTTGCGAGAACGTGGGCCTCGGGCAAGATCCGGGCCCGCCCGTCGGACAGCGCAGCCACGCGCTGGCTGTCAGTGCCGCCGTCGGTTCCGGCCTGCACCGGCTTCCAGTAAGCCGCGCCAAGGTGGCCCGCGAGGGCAGCGGCGAACACGGTCTTGCCCGCGTCCGTATCGGTGCCGGTTACGACATAGCCGCGCATTGCAGCTCCGCCAGCAGTGCGCCCAGCGCCTCGATTTGCTCAAGGCTGGCGTTGTTGGTGATCGTGATGCGCAGGCGCGATGTGCCGACGGGCACCGTCGGCGGGCGGATTCCGCGCACGTCGAACCCGGCGGCCTGCACTTGGGCTGCCAGCTGCATCGTCCGCGCATCGTCGCCCACGATCAGCGGCAGAATCTGCGATCCGGTGACAGTCGCGCCCAGCGGGGCAAAGACCCGCTCAGCCAGCCGGATCCGCTCCCACAGCCCATCGCGCAAGTGCGGCGCGGCGGTCAGCAGGTTCAGCGCGGCGCGGTTGATCGCGGCGATCAGCGGCGAAGGCGCCGTCGAGAAGATGAAGCCGCGCCCACGGTTGACCAGAAAGTCGATTGCCGCCGCCGGGCCGCAGACCAGTGCGCCCTCGCAGCCCAGCGCCTTGCCGCAGGTGCGCAGGGTGATGACATTGCCGCGCCCGTCAAGGTGGGCGGCAAGGCCGCGCCCGTCCGGCCCGAATACGCCGGTGGCATGGGCCTCGTCGATCAGCAGGATGCCGTCATAGCGATCGGCGATGGCGGCCAGATCGCCGAGCGGGGCCGTGTCGCCATCCATCGAGTAGAGGCTTTCCGCCGCGATCCACACCTGCCCCGTGCCGCCGCCCGCGCGCCAGCGCCGGATTGCCGCTTCGCAGGCATCGGCGCAGTTGTGGGCCACGGCAACGCATTCGGCCCGGCCAATGCGCATCCCTTCGTGGGCGCTGGCGTGGATCAGTTCGTCGTGGACGACCAGATCGCCGCGCTGCGGCAGGGTTGAGAACAGCGCCTCGTTGGCAGCGAACCCGCTGGAGAACCATAGCGCCCGCTCGCAGTCAAAGAACGCGGCGGCCTCGGCCTCCAGCGCCTCGTGCTCGGGGTCGTTGCCGCGCAGCAGGCGCGATCCGCTCGAGCCGATCGGCACCCCGCGCTCCAGCGCCGCGTGCGCGGCATCGGCCAGCAGGGGCGAGCGGGCGAGGCCGAGGTAGTCGTTCGAGGCAAAGTCCGTGCCGGTCTGCGGGCTGAGCCTGCGCCGCCGCGATGCCGCCCCCAGCCGATCCAGATCGGCGGCGTGGGCTGCAAAGCCCCCCCCGTTCACTCCGCAGCCACCAGTACTTCGTCCGCGCGCATCGGTTCTTCGCCTGCCAGCGGCACGATGCCCAGCCGCGCGAACAGCGCCGCATCGCGGCTGTCCCCGGCGTTGGCGGTGGTCAGCAGCTTGTCACCGGTGAAGATCGAGTTCGCCCCGGCCAGGAAAGCCAGCGCCTGCCCCGCATCCGACATCGATTCGCGCCCCGCCGAAAGCCGCACCATGCTCTGCGGCATGGTGATCCGGGCGACGGCGACGGTGCGGACAAACTCGATCTCGTCGATTCGCGCCAGCGGCGTTCCTGCCAGCATGTCGCCCAGCACCGTGCCGGGAATAGGGATCAGCGCGTTGACCGGGACGCTTTCCGGGTGGCGCGGCAGGGTCGCCAGCGCGTGGATGAAGCCGATCCGGTCCTCGCGCGTTTCGCCCATGCCCACGATCCCGCCGCAGCACACCGAAATGCCCGCCGCGCGCACTTCCTCCAGCGTGTCGAGCCGGTCCTGGAAGGTGCGGGTGGTGATGACGTTGCCGTAGTTCTCGGGCGAGGTGTCGATGTTGTGGTTGTAGTAATCGAGCCCGGCTGCCTTGAGGCGGCGGGCCTGATCGCCGTTCAGCATGCCCAGGGTCATGCAGGTTTCCATGCCCATCGCGCGCACGCCCTCGATCATGGCTTCCAGCGCGGGCATGTCGCGGTCCTTGGGGTTGCGCCACGCGGCGCCCATGCAGAACCGCTGCGATCCGGCCGCGCGCGCCTCGGCGGCCGAAACCAGCACGGCATCGATATCCATCAGCTTCTCGGCCTTGACCCCGGTTTCGGCCCCGGCCGACTGGCTGCAATAGCCGCAATCCTCGGGGCAGCCGCCGGTCTTGATCGACAGCAGCGTGCACATCTGCACCTCACCCGCACGGTGCCAGGCACGGTGGGTGCTCTGCGCGCGGAACATCAGTTCGTCGAACGGCAGGTCGAACAGCGCCGTCACCTCCGCGCGGGTCCAGTCGGTACGGGGCTGGTCAGTCCGGGGAACTGTCTGTTGGGTGGCGGTCATGTCCTGCTCCATTTTATCGATAAAAACGGTCATGGCCGACCGCTCGCTCGGCGTGTATGGCGATGCACGTCCGCATGGCACCCGGAATCAGGACCGATTATCGATAATGCCGACTCCAACGACCCAGATCGACAGCGAAGGACTGGTTAGCCGGATTGCGGACGCGCTGGCCGCGCGCATCTTGGCCGGCGAGATCCCGGGCGGCGAGCGCCTGCGCCAGGATGGACTGGCCTATGAATTCGGGGTCAGCCAGGGGACCGTGCGCGAGGCGTTCCGCAAGCTGGAGGCGATCAAACTGGTCGAGGCCCTGCCCCGTCGCGGAGTGCGCGCCACGTTGATCGACGCGGCAGGCGAGCGCGAAATCGCCTCGATGCGCGGGGCGCTGGAACCGCTGGCCGTGCGCAGCATTGCCCGCGCTCCGTCCGCCGCCCACCTCAAGGACCTGCGCGAAATCCTGAAGCGGGGTGACGCGGCAGAAAACCTGTTCGATTCCGAATCGGCCAACCGCGACTTTCACATTGCGCTGGCCCGGCCCTGCGCCATGCCCCGCCTGATTGCCACGATCACCGAGCTGAACCTGGCCTATTCGCGCCATGTGTTCGCCTCTGCGGCGGGCCAGGAGTGGAAGCCGCGCTACAACTTCGATCACTGGCACATCTTCGAAGCCTATGCATCCGGAAAACTCGAGGAAGCAGCTATACTGCTTGCGCGGCACATAAAGTCAGTCGATCGGGTAAACTTGAGACCAAAAGTGGCAGTCTGACGTGTCAGAAGTTCAATTGGACGCTGCTAGGTAACGGGCAAATCAGGATAGCTCTCGATCCGCGCTTCTCCAGTTCGCCGGATCTGGGACGCGGCTTCCTCGAGGTGGAACGCCGCCGCATCGCGCGCGCGCACGGTGTCGCCCGCCTTCATGTAGTCGATGAGCCTCTCGTGCTCAGCGAGCGAACTGCGCGCCTCGTCGAGCTCGAAGTAATTGGCGCCGGCGATCCACACAGCGGGCGGGATGGCCTTGGCATAGCTCGCCCAGGCCGTCTGATTGCCGCCAAGGCGGACCAGTTCGAGGTGGAACTGGTAGTCGAGATATGCGCCGCAGAGCAGGTTCGCAGGCTCATCGGCATCGAGGCCGCGCAGTGCCGCGTGGATCGCGGCGAGATGGCTGAAGTCGCTAGTATTGGCACGCAATGCGGCCTCTGCCGCCGCCATCGCATGGATTGCCCCGGCGAGCGCCAGATGTTCGACAATGCGATCAATCGTCCAGTCGATGATCGTGTAACGGCCATGATCCCTGGCCAGAAGGCCAAGCTCGAGAAGTTCCTCAGCGAGCGAAAGCGCACCCGTCTCCTGCAAATCGTCAAGACCGGGTATCTGGTTTGCCTGGTCGAATCTGCGCCGTTTGCGGGGCTCGCGCAGCACGGCAAAGACGCGCGGTGCAGGGCAAGTAATCCTTCCAAGTGGCCTTGGCTTTGACCTTGTCACCTCTTGTCCGCCCTCCGACACCGCATCCTTCGGATAGTCCGAACCATCCTGATTGGAAAATTCTAAAGGGTTTGTGCTATGGAGCCAACATGCAACGGGGCGGGACTGCTTTCCCCTTGGGGACGATCGATTGGCGAAGGCGCAATCTCTTGTCGAAAGGATTTTCCTCGAACTGAGGTTCGGGGTGCTTGCTGCCCACTACCTGCCTGGTCAAATTATCAGCAAGGACCAGGTGTGCAAGGTATACGACTGCCGCCCCGTCATGGCCGCCGACGCGCTCGGCGCGCTTGTCGCGGAAGGTTACCTGTCCCGGCGCGGACGCGGTGAATTCACGGTACGGACCTGGACAAGAGCCGAAATCATAGACCTATATGACATGCGCGCCTCGCTCGAGGCGATCGCAGCGGCCCGCGCCGCCGAACGCGCGAGCGAGGCGCAGATTTCCTGGCTCCAAAGCGTGGTGGGTAATGCGGGGGATGTATCCGCGACCGATCCCGACGATCTCGAGCGCGTCACGCTTTCAAATCTCGCGTTCCATCTTGAGGTCAGGAAAATGGCGAGGATACCGCGGCTTGCGGAGATGATCTGCCTCGTCCTGCCCAATGCGCTCCACCGGCTGATCGTCTGGTCACAGCATGGCGAAGACGGCGAACATTCGGCGCGCACTCACCGCAAGATTGCCGCAGCGATTGCCGAACGCTCTTCATCGATGGCTCGGCTGCTGATGCGCGAGGACGTTTATTCCTCGCGCGAGGCGGTTCTCGCCGCGATCGACAGTCTCGCGGCGCGCGACGCGCCTCCGGTCGCCAATATCCATCGAATGGACCAGACGATCGCGATCAATGGCCGCACTTTCGGGCAGGGAACGCGCGAGCCCGCAGCCGATGGCCGGACGATCGCGTTTGGTGCGCCACTGTCCTAGCCGCGCCTAGCTTGCCGGTGGATCAACCGCCTTGAACATGAAGCCAGACGTTCCGGACAGTCCCGTTCTGTCACACACAAGCTGGTCCAAGACGCTCGCCATGATTGTTGCCGCCTGTTCCAGACCGGCGGCTTCAAGCGTATCGAGCAAGTCCCTTGCATCGCTGATGATGATTTCCAGCGCGTTCCGGCTGATCGGAAGCCGCTCAATCGCCATGGCCGTGCCCCGAAATCCCCTGTTCACACAAGTCTTTGTTGAGACGGGACTTTCTGTCAACGCCTCAACATGTAAATTGCCAGAATAATGTGTCGGGAATGGTGAGACCTGCGTAGTTGTCCATAGTTCAATGAGACAGACAGTTCGAAATACAGGCTGCTGGCCCAATCGAACATCGTCCATTTGGTCGCAGCATGGAAGTTATGTTTCAGCTACCAGATAGTCGACATCGATCCGGTCGATCTCGACGATGCGTCCACGCACATTGACCCGCCCCGTGAGGCCATCGGGAACTTGACCGTCAGCAAATCCGAGCCGCCAGCGCACACCGTCATCGTCACGCAGAATCGGGCCGCGAGGACCATGCTCGATGGTGCCGACGATCGTGTTGGTTGAAAGGCGGCGATTTTGGTTCATCAATTTTAGCTTAATCATCCAATTTGGTGAAATTGTTGATCCGCACCCCGATCGGAAACCATGCGCTCCTAGCGTGGAATCAAGAAAACCCCCAATAGCAAGGAAAGCATCCACGTCCCGCCATTTTTCAGATTGTATGCTGTCCTCGGATTTCGATGTCACCGCTGCAACCGGCGGAGTCTATGCTCCCGCTGGTGGTAACTCCACAAGTAGAAGGGGCAGAACAGCAGGATGAGGCCAGAGAACCAGCGAACTATCTCTGGCGTCCCGTTCTGGAAACGGGGCGGCGTTGCCACTACCAGGCCGTGCAGGAAGGTCTGAACCGGATCGCTCAGGCCGGTCACACCAACCAACGCGACGAGGAAGATATAGATGAGGCCGCCGCCTCGTTTGATGCGTTCGGGATTGACCGGGTAGTCGCCTAGCGTGGTCAGCAACGCAAGTGCGAGGCCAAGCGCGAGGCAACCCCCTCCGCAGCAGAGCAGCAATGCCCCCGCTGCACCAAGCTTCGCCGCCACCTGATAGACAATGGTCGTGTTGATCCCGATCGCCGCCACATAGGCGCTGCAGAGCGCGGTAAGAATGGTGCCGGAAGCGAGCGCCGGGACTTGCGGTGAAGGTTCACACTTGCGGTCAATCCGAACCTGCCTTTCCAGGCTCTTTCTACGGACTGGCGGCGTTGTCTCGGCTGCTGGCGCTGCAATAGGCGTTCGCGGTACAGGTCCATGCTTGCTCTCGAACCCTGCCCGTGCAGCCCGTTCGGGGAAAGCCCGGCAGGCGTACCACCGCAAGCGCCGCAGCGCCTTCATCTCGATGCGCCGTACCGCTTCCTTGCCTATATTGAGATCCTCGCCGACCTCGCATAGGGTGTGCTTTCGTCAAGAGGGACTTTGGCCGTGATCCTGAAATTGTAGCGGCTTTTGGAAGTGCATGATTTTTCGCGCTTCCAGTGGGGAAAAGCGGGGCCATGCGGCCGTGAGATTGCTGTGATGCCGTGGCCGGAATCTCGGTTTGTTCCGGAATGGGGACCAAATAGCCATCACTGGCAGGTATGCTCGCCGCATTGATTTCGCGAAGTCCCTACCGCGCATCGGGAGCTGGATTTCGCCTCCGGATTCGGGACCCGAACACACGCAGTCAGCCATGACGGGCGGGTTCACGCCGTCAGCTTGCTGGCGGGGATCAGGGGGCCATCGCAGACACGCTTCAGAAGGTCCGCCTGCTTTGGTTCCAGCTCGACCAGCAGCGCCAGGACATTGAGCACGTTGATGAGCTCGCTGGTGTATTCGGGCAGCCACCGATCGGGCTGGATATCGCCCAGCGGAGAAGGGGGGCGCTTGTCGCCGATCAGGGGGCGTTCGCGGTTCTTGCGGCGGTAGCTGAACCACTGGCGCAGCACCTGCTTGCCCGACACTTCATAGGCCCAGACGGCGGGCGGAACATTGTCGATGAAGCCGGTGCCGACGAGCAGTCGGCGCTTAGCGGCATCGTATTCGAGCGTGTCGGGAAAACCCTCGGGCGTGGAGGGGATTGCGCCGTCCTTGGGCTGGGTCGGGCCGCCTTCGCCAACTCGTGGGGGACGGGGTGGATCTTCGGTGGCGAAGCGTTCCCCGAAGGTGTGCAGCCGGATCACCTCGCGGCCCAGCTTTGCGGCTTCAGCGAACAGCGCCGCATCGGCAGTCAGCGGCACGCGCAGACCGGGGCGGACAAGGTCTTCGGCGAAGCTGGCGGTGTAGGCCGGATGGGCAAGCAGCGCCGCGACATAGGCGAAGATATCAACCGGATCGACCGGCGCGCCGAATGCCTTGGAAAGCAGCGCGATGACGGCGGGGGAGATGTTGGATTCGGTCGCGGCGGCGTTCCTCCAGAGGGCGAAAACGCGACCGCCTCGTCCAGCGTAGTGGTGCAGATCGGGGATTGCAGCAACAGCCGACAAACCCGGCCCATTCTTGGGTGTGCGATCCATCGGAGCAGTCAGGAGAATCTGCTGCTCGCTGTAGTTGTCCCAGAGGCCCGGATTCGGCTGATTGATAACCCGCGCATCGGGCAGGATATACTGCCGGTCGAACGACCGGAAACCGTATCGAACCGGAGCCTCCCCAGCGAGAGCGCGACGCGCCAAAAGCCGTAGTTTCTGGTCCTCGTGGTCAACCTGCTTTGGTGCATCTTCGACAGCAGTGAGCACCTCGCGCTGAGGCCACCAAAGCGCCTTTCCGGACTTGCCGATATGCCTGTCGCCGGGTTTGCCGTCGCGCATATGGGGCTGGAAAAGCATTGCGCGCTTATCCGCCTTCGGCTCTTCAACGAGCCGCTTCCAGCGCTGCTTCAGCGACACTTCATCCGGGGCGATGATCCATGTGCGCCCCGGCATTACGCCCGAACCGCAATCGCCAATTACCGCATCGAGCGGGGCGAATGCGCCCCACCCTTCTCGCAGTTCCGGGAGGAAGGGCGCGCGCGGATCGGAGGGGCAATCACTCCACCCACCGCCCGCCAGCGTGATGGTTTTCAGCTCCTCGAATTTCTGCTCACGACGACCCTTGGCGAGCGCCCGGTATCGCACCCGCGCAGCGTTCTTGCCGGGCTCGCGAGAGCGGCTTGCCAGCACAATGCAGACCGGGTGCTGCACGCCCTGAAAAATACGCGTCGGCACATCCGGCTGATGGCCTTCGGGCGTGCAATCGATCACCCAGATATCGTCACACTGGCTGCGCAGATCGGCGCGCATTTTCTGGAACCCATCGCCGTTCAAAAAGCCCGCCACGGTGATGTAGCAGACCATCCCGGAAAGCTCTTCCTGACCGGGCAGATCATCATCGCGGTCACCTGCGCCCTGCTCGAAAACCTTCCACGCCGCCCAGCGCCAGAAATAGACATAGAGGTTGCGCAGATGTTTCGCGTGCGCGCCCACTTTCCATTCCTTGGGCGGCTGCCAGGAATTGAGCGGAATATCCTCACGCTTTTGCTTGGCAGGACTGCCGTTCTCGACCCACGCACCCTTGCCTTTGGCCTTCTCCTTGTAGGGCGGGTTGCCGATGACGACGGTGATGGGTTCGCTCCGCTTGACCTTGTTCGCCTCGGTCCGCGATTTCGATATCTCGCGGTAGATGCCCTGTCCGGTTTCGAGATCGGCAAACGGATCGCCCAACGTGTCGGTGACGAACAGGCGCGGGGTGGCGTGTGCACCAATCTCAAGCATTTCCGCCAGCAGCCGTAGCTGTGCCACGGCGAAGGCACCGAATTGCAGCTCGAAGCCGACCAGGCGGCCCGCGATCTCGTTCATCGATGCCGCAACATTGCCCTCGCCATCGCGCGCGGCAATCGTGGCCTTGATCCGCTCAATCAGGCCCAGCAGGAAGGTGCCCGATCCGGTCGCGGGATCGACGATATGCACGTCCTTGCCAGCGAGGCCATCGGCGATGCCGAAGCGCGGGCTTTTGAGCGCCTCGTCGCACAATCGCACCATGGTGCGCACGACTTCGGGCGGGGAGTAATAGCTGCCCGTCAGCTTGCGGAGCTTGTTGTCGTAGACCTCGAGGAAATCCTCGTAGAAATAGAGCCAGGCCTCGGGATCGCCCTTGGACACCTTGGCCCACGAAACCTCATCCAGCACGCGGGTCAGCGTATCGAGCGCGGGGCCGAGGTTGAGGTCCTGTTCGGTCAGCAGCCGCAGTGCGGTGCCGATCAGCGTGTTGGCCTTGCCGAGTTCGCGCGCGACATGGTCCAGCCCGCCGGTCAGCGCCATGTCTTTTGACTTCGCCATGAGCAGACCGAAGGTGACGGCCTGCGCATAGCCATCGGCGAACTTGGCATCGTCGGCATCGGGGAAGAGCAGCGCCTTCCAGTCGTCCTTGAGGTCGGTCAGCCTCGCGTTCTTTTCCGACGCGCCGAGCTGTTCCAGAACCTCATCACGCAAGAACCGGCACAGCCGCGCGGAAACGCGCGCCAGTTCGGTCGCGCTTCTGGGCGGAATGGGGTTCCAGGTGAGGAAATCGCTGAGCAGCGGCAGAAAACTCGGCGGTGCGGCAAGCTTCGCGCCCGCATGTTCGATCCCGCCTTCGAGGTGGACGATCTGCCCTACCACCGTCCCATCACGCCACAGCGAAAAGCTGTCGCCATCGGTGTAAAGCAGGTTGGGCAGCGCCTTGAGCTTGTCCCATTGCTCCTTATCGTGGCCGGTCTTCCACTTGCGCGGATCGGCCCCTTTGCCGGGGGCTTTCACCTCGATGAAGCCAACGAGGGCGTTCTTGACCTTGACCGCATAATCCGGCCGGGTCCGCATCTCCGCAAGCGATGTTTCGCCGGTCAGTACAAGGTTCTGCACTGCCGGATGCAGGATTGCCGCAACATCGGCGAACAGCGTTTCGAGCGGCGCGCGAAGCTGATCCTCCGGCTGACCGTCCCCGCCCGCGAGCTTGGCCTTGGCCGCAGCGCCGAATTCCCCCACAGCCTTTTCGATGGTTTTGGCTTGCGTCACCCGATGCCTCCCGTGCATATTCTGTGGCACAGGGCGCGCTGTGCCCGCAACGGCTTTGGACAAGTAAATGGCGGAAGATTCTGGCAATCTGTTCGATGGCTCGGCCCAATTGGGCTTCGACCTCGGCGACGATGTGCCTGCGCCGTCGTATGAGCCGGATCGCGATGAGGTCCGCCGTGAGTTGCACGACATACTGGCCGAGGCTCGTAGCGCACAGGCCGAATGTCCGTGGGACAGGCAGACGTTCAAATACCACAAGGTGGTTTTCCCGCAGATGGCCAATTGGTTGCCCGAGGACGAGCGGGACCAGTTGCGCTTCGAGTTCGCGCGGGAAGTCGAGCGGATCGAGCTACTGCTGGCGGCATGAACGCGCTTCGCCAGGCGGGCGCTGACCGAATTTTTGTGAAAGCATGGGCCGGTCAGAGGCAGGCCGCATTGCTAGGGTGTCGCGGGCAGATTGCGCCGGAAGCGATAGTCTACGGCAGCTTTCGGGCATGCTGCCTGTCGTCCTGAATGACCGGGTGTGGGTGGAATTCGGAATGGCAGCTTTGCATCCGCCAAATCCTGGGGAAGCGTATCGGAAACCGGGGGCAAGGATTTGCGGCCCTGTAGGCCTGCCTCGGTTGCATCGGGGCAGGCCGCAAGATCGCCAAAGGCGGCAAGGCAATCCTCTACCGCACTAAAGGCTTGCCATCACTCCATGCTGCATTGCACACAAGCGCCATGCGGATTGCGATTGTCGATGAAAGCGCCCCCCGGGCCTCGATTATCGAGGAAGGGCTGTCCGCGCTCGAGGGATGCGAGATCTTCACCCTCACCTCGCGCACCGGGCTGGTCGCACGCATCGCTGAGATCGCACCCGATGTCATCTTCATGGATCTCGGGAACCCCTCTCGCGATGTGCTTGAGGAATACTTCGCCGTCAGCCGTGCGCTCGATCATCCGATCGCCATGTTCGTCGATCGCAGCGATGACGACCAGATTGCCGCTTCGATCGACGCAGGCGTATCGACCTATGTGGTGGACGGGCTGTCGGCCCACCGGATCGCGCCCCTGCTCAAGATGACGATCCAGCGGTTTCATGCCTTCGCGCGGCTTCAGCATGAATTGGCCGAAGCGCAAGGCAAGCTCGCCGAGCGCGATACGATCGACAAGGCGAAGCGCATCCTGATGAAAACCAGGAACATCGGTGAGCCGGCGGCCTATGCCGAACTGCGCAAGAAGGCGATGTCGACCAACCGGCGCATCATCGACATCGCTGAAGCCGTCGTGACCGCGCATGAGCTGATGGGAGACGGGCAATGACCGAGCGGCTGACAATCGGGTTTCTGCCGCTGATCGATGCGTGCCTACCGATCCTGGCGCAGGAACATGGCTTTGCCGCAGAAGAGGGCCTTGAGCTGAGCTTCGTGCGCGATGTTTCGTGGGCGACGGTGTTGGACCGGCTGCTCTACGGGCACAGCGATGCGGCGCACATGCTGGCTCCTTTGGCGATCGCCACGACGCTGGGCCGCGGCCGGCCGGCGCAAAGCATTGCCGCGCCGTTTGTGCTGGGGCTCAATGGCAATGCCATTACGGTCTCGAACCGGCTTGCGCAGGAACTTGGGTGCGATGGCACGCTGTCCGATCCCACCGAACTTGGTGGGCGGCTGAGGGCGCTTGCGGCCCGGCGGCGCGATGCGGGGGAGCGGCTGCGCTTCGGGGTCGTCCATCGCTATTCCAGCCACAATTACATGCTGCGGTATTGGCTGGCCGGATGCGGCATCCGGCCCGATGTCGATATCGAGATCGTCACCGTCGCCCCGCCCTTCAGCGCCGACGCGCTGGCGGCGGGCGAGATCGATGGGTCGTGCGTGGGCGAGCCGTGGAATTCGATCGCAGTGGACAAGGGCGTGGGGCAAATCGTGCTCGCCACGGCGCAAATCTGGCGGCGCGGGGTGGAGAAGGTGCTGGCGCTGCGGACCGAGCGGCTGGAGGAAATCCGCCCGTCGGTCGAAGGGCTGATCCGCGCCATGCACCGGGCGGGCGAGCATTTTGTCGATCCGGCCAACTGGGAAACCAATGCCGCGATCCTCGCCCGGCCAGAATATTGCGATGCCTCCGCCACGCTGCTGCTTCGCGCGATCTCCGATCGGCTTGTGCTTAAGCAGGGCGAGGCGGCGCGGCACTATCCCGATTTCATGTTCCAGCACCGGGAAGCAGCGAATTTCCCATGGGTCAGCCAATCGGAATGGCTCTACAGCCAGCTGGTGCGCTGGGACGGGCTGGAATATGATGCCGGGCAGGCGAACGCCGCCGCGCGGGTGTTCCGCCCGGATGTTTATCGCAGCGCTCTGCGCGACATGCCGGGACAATTGCCGACGTCGAGCTCGAAGGTCGAAGGGAGCCTGTCGCAGGCGCTCGAAGCCCACACCCACGCGGGCACGATGCTTATGGAAAACAACACCTTTTTCGACGGCATCAGTTTCGATCCCGACCGCCTCCCGGAATATATTGCATCGCAAAAATGATGCTGCGGCGCAAAAGGGGGTTTGCGATTTCCATCAACTTGGGTTATTCGATTCGTACGCGAGACACGGCTCCGACGTAGGAATCGTACTCTCCCTCGCGTGATGCGAAAAATTTGTGGCAACGACGCCGCCCGTTTTGTCCCTGTCCGGGGATGCGACGAGGCGGCTTTTTTGCGTTCGATTTCGGGGCGAAAGGACCAATGACAATGACACCCACCCGGCACATCAAGGGGCACTTCTCATTCGACCGGCGCGGGCTGATCGCTGCGGTCCTAGCCAGTGTGGCGCTCGCCGGATGCGGGGCATCGGCGGATGGTTCGGGCGAGAATGTCGTGGCCGCAACGGTCGATGGCGCAATCGAGAAGCCCAACCTCAAGCTCGGCTTCATCAAGCTCACCGACATGGCGCCGCTCGCCATCGCCAAGGAGAAAGGCTTCTTTGCCGAGGAAGGCCTCAACGTCACGCTTGAGCCGCAGGCGAACTGGAAGGTGCTGCTCGATGGGGTGATCGCGGGACAGTTGGACGGGGCGCACATGCTCGCCGGGCAGCCGATTGCCGCGACCATTGGTTACGGGACCAAGGCCGATCTGATCGCGCCGCTCAGCCTCGATCTCAACGGCAATGCCATCACGGTGTCGAACAAGGTCTGGGGCATGATCGAACCGGGCCTGCCCAAGGATGCGGGCGGCAAGCCCACCCACCCGATCCCGGCCAGCGTGCTCAAGCCGGTCGTCGCCAAGTTTAAGGCCGAGGGCAAGCCCTTCAACATGGGCATGGTCTTCCCGGTCAGCACCCACAATTACGAAATCCGCTACTGGCTCGCCGCCGGGGGCCTCAACCCCGGCTACTACACCGAAGGTGATGTGCAGGGCGTGGTCGGGGCGGACGTCAAGCTGTCGGTCACCCCGCCGCCGCAGATGCCAGCAACCCTCGAAGCGGGCACGATCGAGGGTTACAGCGTGGGCGAGCCGTGGAACCAGGCGGCGGTCGCCAAGAAGATCGGCGTGCCGATTATCACCGATAACGAAATCTGGAACAACAACCCGGAGAAGGTGCTGGGTCTGCGCAAGGACTTTGCCGAAAAGAACCCCGCGACCACTGCTGCGCTGTTGCGCGCGATCATCAAGGCGCAAGCTTGGCTTGATGCTGACGGGGGCAAGAACCGCAAGGAAGCGGTCGAAATCCTCAGCCGCCCGAACTACGTGGGCGCCGATGCAGCGGTGATCGCGGCATCGATGACCGGGGTATTCACCTTCGCGCCGGGCGATACCCGCGAAGCCAAGGGCTTCAACATCTTCTTCGACAAGTATGCGGGCTACCCGTTCTATTCGGACGCGGTCTGGTATCTCACTCAGATGCGCCGCTGGGGGCAGATCGCCAGCGACAAGGACGACCAGTGGTATTTCGATACCGCCAAGGCGGTCTATCGCCCTGACCTTTACCTTGCCGCTGCCAAGAAACTGGTGGCCGATGGCAAGATCCCTGCGGACAGCGTCCCCGAAACCAACGGCTTTCGCGGCGAACAGGGCGGCTTCATTGATGGCGTCACCTTCGATGGCTCCAAGCCCAATGCCTATCTCGCCAAGTTCCCGATCGGCCTGAAGCAGGGCCAGAAGGTCACCGCAGCCGGTGTCACCGGCGGCTGATTTTGCCCGACATCCTTCCCTCTCGAGGATCCCCATCATGGCCACCGCATATGCACAACCCCTGTCCGATGCCTCAGAACCCGCGGACAAGACCGGCGCGGCATCAATGACCGCTCCGACCGATGACGAAGCTGCCGGAATGCCTGCGGAAAAGGCACCCGCTGGCAACCCGCTTGCGGCCAAGGTCAAGGAGCAGGCACTTGCCCTGCTGTGGCCGGTGATCGGGATTCTGGCGTTCCTCGGCGCATGGGCGCTGCTCGCTCCGCAGGTCGATACCTCGCTCGGCACGCTTCCCGGGCCGTTCGAGGTCGCCAAGGCAGGCGCGGGCCTCTACGGCGAATATGCCGCAGCCAACGATGCCGAAGCGGCCTTCTATGCCCAGCAGGAAGCCAGCAATGCCGCAGCAAGAGCATCGGGCAATGTCGCGGCGATCAGCGATTTCGAATATTCGGGATCGCCGACCTTCCTCGACCAGATCCTGACCTCGCTGAAGACCGTTGCCCTTGGCTTTGCGCTGGCAACGCTGCTGGCGGTGCCGATCGGGTTGATGGCGGGGCTGAGCAAGCGGTTCAACGCGGCGATCAACCCGCTGGTGCAGATCATGAAACCGGTCAGCCCGCTCGCCTGGCTGCCGATTGTCACGATGGTGATTTCGGCGATGATCACCAGCGCCGATCCGCTGCTGCCCAAGGCGTTTGTGATCTCGGCGCTGGTGGTGATGCTGTGTTCGCTGTGGCCGACACTGATCAACACGGCGGTCGGCACCAGTTCGATCGACAAGGACCTGCTCAATGTCGGCAAGGTGCTGCGGCTGGGCTGGTTCGACAAGCTGACCAAGCTCGTTCTGCCGGCATCGCTGCCCTATATCTTCACCGGTATGCGCCTGTCGCTGGGCGTGGGCTGGATGGTGCTGATCGCGGCGGAAATGCTCGCGCAGAACCCGGGCCTTGGCAAGTTCGTGTGGGACGAGTTCCAGAACGGTTCTTCGCAGAGCCTCGCGCGGATCATGTTCGCGGTGATCGTGATCGGGCTGATCGGCTTCCTGCTCGACCGGGTGATGATGGCGCTGCAAGGCCTCGTCTCCAAGAACCGCACGGTCTGAGGAGGCGGGCATGAGCGACACTCCATTCCTTTCCCTGCGCGGCCTTACCAAGTCCTATGTCGGCAAGACCGGCGGTGTCACCGAGGTGCTGGGCGGCATCGACCTTGATGTGGCCGAGGGCGAGTTCGTGGCGATCCTCGGCTTTTCCGGGGCAGGCAAGACCACGCTGATCAGCGCGCTCGCCGGGCTGGTGGAGCCGGACGGCGGCACCATGACCTTGCGGGGCAAGCCGATTGACGGGCCTGACCGGGAACGGGGCCTCGTCTTCCAGTCCTATTCGCTGTTCCCTTGGCTTACGGTCGAAGGCAACGTGACACTCGCGGTCGATGCGGTCCACAAGACCCGCAGCAAGGCCGAACGCCGCGCGCTGGTGCGCCAGAAGGTCGAGCTGGTCGGGCTCGGCCACGCAATGGACCGCAAGCCCGCGCAGCTTTCGGGCGGGATGCGTCAACGGGTCGCGGTGGCGCGCGCACTGGCGATGGAGCCCGAAATCCTGCTGCTGGACGAGCCGCTCTCGGCGCTCGACGCGCTCACCCGCGCAAAACTGCAGGACGAGATCGAGCGTATTCGCAAGGAGGAGGGCCGCACCATCCTGCTTGTCACCAATGATGTGGACGAGGCCTTGTTGCTGGCAGACAGGGTGGCGGTGCTGACTCCGGCACCGGCCGCGCGGATCGGTCAGATCTGGCAAGTCGATGTGGCGCGCCCGCGCGACCGCGAAGGGGTCAACGCCGATGCCACCTACCAGCGGCTGCGCAAGGAGATCGTCGACTATCTCGGCGCGCTGAATGAGCAGAGCGGCAGCGTGGGCGAAAGCACGGTTGCCCTGCCCAATGTCACCCCGCTCGACCTTGCGCCCCCGCCGCAGGCCTATCGCGATGCGGCCCGCAGTGCGGTCGACAAGCGCTATCTGGAGTTTTTCCGGCTCGACAAGGTCTACCCCACCCCCAAGGGCCCGCTGAAGGTGGTCGAGGATTTCAACCTGCTGATGGACCGGGGCGAGTTCATCTCGCTGATCGGCCATTCGGGCTGCGGCAAATCGACTGTGCTGTCGATGGCGGCAGGCCTCAATGCGATCAGCGGCGGCGGGATCGTGCTCGACAACCGCGAGATCACCGCCGCAGGGCCCGACAAGGCGGTGGTGTTCCAGGCCCCCAGCCTGATGCCCTGGCTGACCGCGCGCGAGAATGTCGCGCTGGGGGTGGAGCGGGTTTACCCCCACGCCGCCAAGGCCGAGCGGGCCGACATCATCGATTACTATCTCGACCGGGTCGGCCTTGGCGATGCCACGGACAAGATGGCCGCCGAAATGTCGAACGGGATGCGCCAGCGGGTTGGCATCGCGCGCGCCTTCGCGCTTTCACCGCGGCTGCTGCTGCTTGATGAGCCCTTCGGGATGCTCGACAGCCTTACGCGCTGGGATTTGCAGGACGTGCTGGTCGAAACCTGGAACCGCACCAAGGTGACCGCGATCATGGTGACCCATGACGTGGACGAGGCGATTCTGCTGGCTGACCGGGTGGTGATGATGACCAACGGGCCGCGCGCCACGATCGGCAAGATCCTGACGGTCGACCTGCCTCGCCCGCGCAATCGCAAGGAGCTGCTCGAACACCCGCAGTTCTACCAATACCGGCAGGAGGTGCTGCATTTCCTTGCCGAATATGACCACGGCCCGGCGACCAAAGCTGCCTGACCGGGCCCACCGCTTCCACGTGGTGAGTTGCGGCAATGGCGCCGCGCTCTGTCAGCCACGCCTCTCCGGCGGCCCGCATGGGTCACCACTGTTCGGGCAACGATGCTCGGCTTCCCGTTAGCACGATGCGACCGCTCAACGGCGGCGCAAAGGGGGTCTTGATGCGTTCGAAATTTCTCGCCTGTGCCGCTGTCCTTGCCGTCACTTCCACGCCCGCGCTGGCCGGGCCACTTGCCCCGCAGAAGATCGGCGAGGATGTTACTCTGGACCCGATTGTCGATGCGCGGCTGCGGCTGGAAACCAATGACCAGTCGAACTTCCCGGACACCGCCACCTCGATCACGGTCCACACCCGCCTGGGGGCGGAGCTGAAGGCAAAAGGCTTCTCGCTGATTGCCGAGGGCGAGTTCACCCGCGCACTGGAGGATGATTTCAACGACACCATCCCCGGCAACGGGGTGGAGCCCTTCCCCGTCATCGCCGATCCCGACACGACCGAGCTCAACCGGCTCAGCATCGGCTATGCCGCCAAGGATTTCTCCGCCACCGTGGGCCGCCAGCGGATCATCCACGAGAACGCGCGCTTCATCGGCAACGTCATCTGGCGGCAGAACGAGCAGACCTTCGATGCAGTGCGCGCGATCGGCAAGCTCGGCCCGGTCGAGATCGACCAGACCTATGCCATCAGCCAGCGCACGATCTTCGGATCGAAGAGCCCGAACCAGGAATTCGAAGGCGATTTCCTGTTAACCAAGGTCGCCGCCGTGTTCGATCCGGTGCGCATCGTCGCCTTCCGCTACGAGTATGATTACGACACCCGCCTTGCCTTTTCGAGCCAGACCTATGGCGCGACCGTCACCGCGACGATCCCGGCCGGCAAGGCCAAGATCGGCCTGAAGGGCGGCTACGCCAACGAGCGCGATACCGGGCGTAACCCGGTCAATTTCAGCGCGGATTACTTCCTCGCCGAAGGCAGCGTGGCCTACGCGGGCTTCACCTTGCGCGCCCAGTATGAAGAGCTGGGCAGCGATGGCGGGCGCGCCGCGTTCCAGACCCCGCTCGCCACGGCCCACGCCTTCCAAGGCTATGCCGACCTGTTCCTCATCACCCCGGCGGGTGGCGTGCGCGACAGCAACGTCCGCCTTTCGAAGAAGTTCGCGATCAAGGGCTTGCCCAGCGGCTTGACCGTAGAGGCGACCTATCACGAATTCGACAGCGACTTCGGCGGGCTGGATTACGGCACCGAAGTCGACGGTGTGGTGAGCTTCAAGATCGGCGATGTCGGCCTGCTGGCGAAATACGGCAACTACCAGACCCAAGGCTTCGGCCCCGACACCACCCGCTTCACCCTCCAGGCCGAAGTCAGCTTCTGAGCCCGGCGCTCTGCCCCGCATCAACGGAGAACCCAAGTGAACCTGCAAACCAGCATCCCGGCACCCCGCCACGCTGACGCCAAGGAACGGCTTGTCGTGATCGGCAACGGCATGGCCGGGTGCCGCGCGGTGGAGGAAATCCTCGCGCTCGAACCGGACCGCTGGGCGATCACGATCTTCGGGGCAGAGCCAAGGGTCAATTACAATCGCATCATGCTCTCCCCCGTGCTGGCGGGAGAGAAGAGCTTCGATGAGATCGTGATCAACACCGCCGAATGGTATGCCGACAATGGCATCACTCTCGTCAGCGGCGATCCGGTGGTGCATATTGATCGCGCCGCACAGCAGGTGGTCTCGCGCGGCGGGCGGATCGAAAGCTATGATCGGCTGCTGATCGCCACGGGGTCTGATCCGTTTGTGATCCCGGTGCCGGGCAAGGATCTGCCCGGCGTCGTCACCTTCCGCGATCTTGACGATGTCGAGACGATGCTCGCCGCGGCCGAGACCAGCAGCAGGGCGGTGGTGATCGGCGGCGGATTGCTCGGGCTCGAAGCGGCGCACGGTCTCAGCTTGCGCGGCATGGCAGTGACGGTCGTTCACCTGATGCCCACCCTGATGGAACGCCAGCTCGACGAGGCGGCGGGCTATCTCCTCAAGTCCGAGCTGGAAGGCCGGGGGATGACGATCCTGACCGGTGCGGACACCGCCGAAATCATCGAACAGGACGGGCGCGTGGGCGGCGTCCGATTGAAGGACGGCACCGAAATCCCCGCCGATCTGGTGGTCATGGCGGTCGGCATCCGGCCCAACGGCACTCTCGCCAAGGCCAGCGGGCTGGCGGTCGAGCGCGGGATCATCGTCGATGACGACATGGTCACCAGCGATCCGGCGATCCTTGCCGTGGGCGAATGCGTGCAGCATCGCGGGGCGTGCTACGGCCTTGTCGCGCCGATCTGGGAGATGTGCCGCGCGCTCGCCGCAGGGCTGGCCGCCAGCCCCAAGGGCTATGAAGGCTCGGTCACCTCGACCAAGCTCAAGGTCTCGGGCGTCGATGTCTTCTCCGCCGGCGACTTCAGCGGTGGCGAGGGATGCGAGGACATTGTCCTGCGCGATGCAGCGCGTGGGATTTACAAGCGCGTGGTGGTGAAGGACGACCGCGTCGTCGGCGCGGTGCTGTATGGCGATACGCAGGACGGCAACTGGTATTTCGATCTGCTCCGGCAGCAGCAGGACGTCTCCGACATCCGCGAGGCGCTGATCTTCGGGCAGGCCTTCGCCGCCGGGGGCGCGCTCGCGGACCCTAACGCCGCCGTTGCAGCACTTTCGGACGACGCAGAAATCTGCGGCTGCAACGGCGTGTCCAAGGGCAAGGTGGTCGCCTGCATCACCGGCGGCGCGGCGAGCCTCGATGCGGTGCGCGCCGGGTGCAAGGCGTCAGCCAGCTGCGGATCGTGCACGGACCTCGTCGAACGCCTGCTCGCGCTGACGCTGGGCGACGGGGTCGAGGAAAGCGCCAAGAAGCTGTGCGGCTGCACCAGCTTCGGCCACGATGACGTGCGCCCCGCGATCGTGGAGCGCGGATTCCGGTCGATCCCGCAGGTCATGCAGGAACTCCACTGGTCGACCCCGGATGGCTGCTCCAAGTGCCGCCCAGCGCTCAATTACTACCTGCTGTGCGCGTGGCCCGGCGAATATGTCGACGATCAGAAAAGCCGCTTCGTCAACGAGCGGATGCACGCCAACATCCAGAAGGATGGCACCTATTCGGTCGTCCCGCGCATGTGGGGCGGGATCACCAATCCGCGCGAGCTGCGCGCGATTGCCGACGTGGTCGAGAAATACGACGCGCGCATGGTCAAGGTCACGGGCGGCCAGCGGCTCGACATTTTCGGGATCAAAAAGGAAGATCTGCCCGCCGTCTGGGCTGACCTGAACGCCGCCGGGATGGTCTCGGGCCACGCCTATGGCAAGAGCCTGCGCACGGTGAAGACCTGCGTCGGCAGCGAATGGTGCCGGTTCGGCACGCAGGATTCGACCGGGCTCGGGGTCAAGCTCGAACAGATGAGCTGGGGCAGCTGGATGCCGCACAAGTTCAAGATGGCAGTGAGCGGCTGCCCGAGGAATTGCGCCGAGGCGACGATCAAGGATTTCGGCGTGGTCTGCGTCGACAGCGGCTATGAACTCCACATCGGCGGCAATGGCGGGATCAAGGTGCGCGCCACCGATCTGCTCACCCGGGTCGCGACGGAGGAAGAAGCGCTCGAACACTGTGCCGCCTTCGTCCAGCTTTACCGCGAGGATGCCTGGTATCTGGAACGCACCGCGCCGTGGTTGGAGCGCAAGGGTCTCGAATGGATCAAGGCGCAGCTTTACGATGATCCGGGGGCAGTGAAGGCGCTCGCTGCGCGGTTCCACTATTCGCAGCAGTTCATGCAGGACGACCCCTGGGCGCAGCGCGCGGCTGGCGACAGGGCGGACCTGCACAGCCATGTCGGGCGGATCACCGCCGGGCCGCCCGCTGACGGCATCCTTAAGGCGATGGAGCCGGCGGAATGAGCGCGGACTGGGTGAGCGTGTGCGCGGTTGGTGCGATTGAGCCGGGCATGGCGGGAACCGTGCCGGTCGAGGGCGCGGAGGAAATCGCGATCTTCCACACCATCGGCGGGGCGTTCTATGCGCTGGTCAACAAGTGCCCGCACAAGGGCGGCCCGCTGTCGCAAGGCATCGTCCACGGCGACAGCGTCTCGTGCCCGCTGCACAACTGGCGCATTTCGCTGCAATCGGGCGAGGCATTGGGCGGGGACAAAGGCTGCACGCCGACCATCCCGCTCAAGGTCGAAGACGGGATGATCTGGCTCGACCGGGCGGCGATCATGGCGCGGGCCGGGGCCTGAGGGGCAAGGCGGTGGCTCCGATCAAGACCACCTGTGCCTATTGCGGCGTCGGCTGCGGGATCGCGGCCGAGGTGACCGGCCCGCGCGCCGTGACCATCCGGGGCGATACCGACCACCCCGCCAATCGCGGTGCTCTATGTTCCAAGGGCACGCATCTGGGCGAGACAGTCGCGCTGGAGGGGCGGCTGCTCCACCCAATGATCGGCAACCAGCGCGTCAGCTGGGACCATGCCACTGCCGAAGTCGCAGCGCGCCTCAAGGCCTGCATTGCCGAACATGGGCCGGACAGCGTTGCCTTCTATGTCTCGGGCCAGCTTTTGACCGAGGATTACTACGTCGCCAACAAGCTGATGAAGGGCTTCATCGGTTCGGGGAATATCGACACCAATTCGCGCCTTTGCATGGCGAGCGCGGTGGCCGCGCACAGCCGCGCCTTCGGCGAGGATGTGGTGCCCTGCACCTATGACGATCTCGATGCTGCCGATCTGATCCTGCTGGTGGGCTCCAACACCGCATGGTGCCACCCGGTCATCTGGCAGCGGATCGAGCGCGCGCGTGAGGCGCATGGCACCCGGTTGGTGGTGATCGACCCGCGCCGCACCGAAACCGCCGAGCGCGCCGATCTCCACATCCCGATCGCCCCCGATGGCGATGTCGCGCTGTTCGATGCGCTGCTCGCCAGCCTTGCGGTTGATCGCGCTGGCGTGGAGGCGCGCTGCGAGGTGCCCGATGGCTTCTGGGACAACCGCTCGGCCGAGCACGGGATCGACCCGCAGCTGATTGCCGATCTGCTGGCGATGGTCGCTGCCTCTGATCGCATGATCACCCTGTTCAGCCAGGGCGCGAACCAATCGCGCAGCGGGACTGACAAGGGCAATGCGATCATCAACCTCCACCTTGCCACCGGGCACATCAACCGGCCCGGCGCGGGGCCGTTCAGCATCACCGGCCAGCCCAATGCCATGGGCGGGCGCGAGGTCGGGGGGCTGGCCAATATGCTCGCCTGCCATCTGGGCTTTTCGGATGAGGAGCGCGCGGCGGTCAGCGCTTTCTGGCAGACTGACCGGCTCGCCAAGGGGCCCGGCCTCAAGGCGGTTGATCTGTTCGAGGCCGTGCACCGGGGCGAGGTCAAATTCATCTGGATCATGGCCACCAACCCGGCGGTGTCCATGCCCGATGCGGGCCGGGTTCGCGAGGCGCTTGCCGGTTGCGAGACGGTGGTGGTCTCCGATGTGCTGGAGGATACCGACACCGCGCGCTTCGCGCATATCCGCCTGCCCGCGCTGGGCTGGGGGGAGAAGGATGGCACCGTCACCAATTCGGAACGCGTGATCAGCCGCCAGCGCGCATTGTTCGAAGCGCCGGGTGAAGCGCGCGCCGACTGGCGGATCATCGCCGATGTCGCCGCTGCGATGGGCCACGGCGCGGCCTTCGATTACCCGAACGCAGCCAGCGTGTTCCGCGAATATGCCGCCATGACCGCCCTCGCCGCCGCGCGCGGGCGCAAGCTTGATCTGAGCGCGCAGGCCGATCTCTCTGACGCCGCCTATGAGGCCATGCAGCCCTTGCGCTGGGGCGGCGCGCATCCCCTGGCCGATGGCTACCCGACGCCCACCGGCAAGCCCCGGCTGATCGCCCTCACCCCGCCCGCGCCGCGCGTGCCTGATGCCGCCTTTCCTCTCCGCCTCAACACCGGGCGGTATCGCGATCAGTGGCACACCATGACCCGCACCGGACTCAGCGCGAAGCTCGCCCATCACCGGCGTGAGCCGCTGGTCGAAATCAACCCTGCCGATGCCGCCGCTGCCGGGATTGCCGAGGGCGATCTGTGCAAGGTCACGACCCCGGCGGGCACCAGCCTCTACCGTGCCACGTTGAGCGCAGGGCAGGGGCGCGGCGGGCTGTTTGTGCCGATGCACTGGACCGACCTGACCGCCGCACCGCACACCGGACGCACCGGCAGGCTCGCCAGCGCCGACACTGATCCGCTCTCGGGCCAGCCCGGCTTCAAGGATACACCGGCTCGCATCGCGCGCGCTGACCTCGCCTGGCGCGGCTTCCTGGTGGAGCGCGCGCCGCTTGCCACCCCCGATTGCGACTACTGGGTGCGCTCGCGGGTGGAGCATGGCTGGCTCTATGAACTCGGCGGCATCGAAGAGGCTGACCCTGATGCCCTCCTCCCCCAAGGCACCCGCAGCGAAGTGGCCTACGCCGCCAAGGGCATGCGGCGCTTTGCCGTGTGCGATGATGCCGGGATGCTCACCGCCGCGCTGTTCATCACCCGCAAGGGAGCGCTGCCGCCGCGCGAATGGATCGCCGCCCAGCTCGGCGCGCCGGTGGCAGACCCTGTTGCCATGCTTGCCGGTCGCCCGCGTGAGGCGGGGCCGGATCGCGGCGCCATCATCTGCGTGTGTCACGATGTCGGTGAAGGCGAAATCACCGCCGCCATGGCGGGCGGCGCTGCGACCGTCGCTTGCATCGGCAATGCCACTCGTGCGGGCACCAATTGCGGATCATGCCGCCCGCACATCGCGCGGATGATCGCGGACGCGCAGCTTGATCTGAAGGAGGCCGCAGAATGACGATGCACGCCGATTTTCCGGCAGGATCGGTCTGGCTGGTGGGTGCAGGGCCGGGCGATCCAGAGCTTTTGACCCGCAAGGCCGAACGTCTGATCAGGGCCGCTGACATCGTCTTCCACGATGCCTTGGTGAGCGAGGCGGTGCTGGCACTGGTGCCGCCCGATGTCGAACGCATCAGCGTCGGCAAGCGGGCGGGCAGGCATTCGGCCCCGCAGCCGCTGATCTGCGCTTCTGTCGTGAAGGCCGCCCTGTCAGGTCAGCGAGTCGTCCGGTTGAAGGGGGGCGATCCGTCAATCTTCGGCCGCGCGACCGAGGAGATCGAAGCCTGCCGCGATGCCGGCGTCACAGTTCAGGTTTGTGCCGGTGTCACCACCGCCAGTGCAGCGGCCGCTTCGCTGGTAGCCTCGCTAACCTTGCGCGGGCTCGCCCGGCGGCTGGTGTTCGTCACTGCCCACACCCAGCGCGGCGCGGTGCCCGATCTCGATTGGCAGGCGCTCGCCGATCCCGAAGCGACACTGGCGGTCTATATGGGCAAGGATGCCGCCCCGCATATCGCCAGGGGCTTGCGCGATGCGGGCCTTGCCGCCGACACACCCGTCATCCTGATCGAGAACGTCAGCCTGCCTCATGAGCGACAGTTTGCCACCGACCTCGCCATGTTGCCACTGGCGGCCCGCACCGTTCTCGGCGATGGCCCGGCGATGATCCTGATCGGCAAGGCCATGCAAGCCGTGCACCCGGTCGCCCAAGGCAAGGAATCTGGTTCTACGCTGGCCGCCAAGGTACAGGACATGTTGCAAGTGCATGGGTCGGTGGGTGGGCAGGATCTCTGAAGTCGGTGTCTGCATTCTTGCCGGAGGAGCCTCGCGCAGGTTCGGGGCCAACAAGGCTTTCGCCGATCTGCACGGCAAGCCGTTGCTGGAACATGTCATCGACCGGATCCGCGCTCAGACGACCGGGCCGATGATCATCAACGCCAACGATCTTGATCAGTACGCGCGATTTGGTCTGAAGGTCATCGCCGACGATCAATGGCCCGAAGCAGGTCCGCTCGCCGGAGTGTATGCGGCGATGTCTTGGGCGAGAGATGTCGGGCTTGATCAGGTCGTCACGGTGGCCGTCGATCAGCCGCATCTGCCAATGGACTTCGTCGCCACTCTTTTGCGAACCGGCGCCCCGGCCATTGCCGCGTCCCTTGGGCGGCCGCACCCTGTCAACGCCTTGTGGCCCGCCAATGATCTTGGCGCGCTTCATGACTATTTGGCCTCGGGAAAACGTTCGGTGTTCGGTTGGGCCGAAAGCTGCCAAGCACGGGTCGCAGAATTTCAGGCATCGCCGGATGCGATTGACCCATTTCTGAATGTGAACACCCCCGATGACCTTCGCGCTGCCGAGCAGGCTTCTGTCGCGCACAGAACCGCAATCGGACCGCCATAAGCTGAGACATGCCCCAACATCCGAGCGCTTTAGTGACCGATATGGGGTCGGTTGCTGAAGGTCAGGAATTTTTCGCGACCGGGGTCAAGCCGCCGTGCCGCTTTCGGGATCGCTCATGGGTCCGGCGCATGACCGGTCGTGGGTGGATTGTGTTGAAAAACCCGCGTCTGAGGCTGGCGCTGGCGCGATCCTGATCGTGTCACTGAGGCTTGGGCCCCGCTTATGCGGGGGCTGGGGTGGCTGGCATGGGGATCAGCTTGGCCATCTTGCGGAGGTTTTGGGCGGTGGCGGCGAGGAGGAACTCGTCTCTTGCGCCGTTTGGACCTCGCAGGCGCAGGCGATCCATCCTGAGGATGCGCTTGAGGTGCGCGAACAGCATCTCGACCTTCTTTCGCTGGCGGCGTGAGACCAGATACGCATCGGTCGTGGCGATATCGCGGGCGAGATCCCGGGCGCCCTCGTGGACTGAGCGCAGGATCTTGCGTGCTGGCTGGGTCGGGCAACAGCGCGGCTTGAGAGCGCAGGCGTCACAGTCGAGCTTGCTGGCGCGGTAGCGCAGCATGCCGTCGGCATCGACCGACTGACGGGCATTGCTGTAGACCCTCTGGCTCTGGCGCAGTCGCTTGCCTTCAGGGCAGATGTAGCTGTCGTCGTCATGATCGAAGGTGAAGGCTGAGCGCTCGAAGCTAGCGTCGCGGCGAGCAGACTTGTCGACCACAGGGATGTGCGGCTCGATGCCGCGCTCCTCCACCAGCCATGACAGGTTCTTCGCATCGCCATAACCGGTGTCGCCCACGAGCCGCTCAGGCCACAGACCAAAGCGCTCCTGTGTTCTGTCGATCATGCGGCGCTGGGCGGTCACCTCGGCCTGACGGATGGCGGTGGTCGCCTCGACATCGACGATCACCGCGTTCTGGAGATCGATGAGGTAGTTGGTGGCATAGGCGAAGAAGGCGCGCTCGCGGCTTGCCGCAGTCCAGCGCGCGGCCGGATCGGCCACTGCCAACTGTTTGGGCGGCACCGGAGTGGCCCCACCGAAGGCGGCATCGTCGAGCACGGCCAGATACTCGCGAACAGCATGGCTGGTGGCTGGGTCGGGCAGTCCATCGGCCTTATCGACGGCATGCTGGCGGTTCACATCGGCGCGCACGAGGCTGCCATCGACTGCGAAGCCCTCGCCGCCAACCAGCCCCTCGGCAATGCAGCGCGCCACGGTCGTCTCGAACAGCTGGCGCAGCAGATCACTGTCACGGAAGCGCCCGTGCCGGTTCTTCGAGAAGGTCGAGTGGTCGGGCACATCGCCTTCCAGCCCAAGGCGGCAGAACCAACGATAGGCGAGGTTGACGTGCACCTCTTCACACAGCCGCCGCTCGGACCGGATGCCCATGCAGTAGCCGATGATCAGCATCCGGATCATCAACTCGGGATCAACCGAGGGCCGTCCGGTCGAGCTGTAGAAGGGGCGCAGATGTTCGCGGATGCCCGACAGATCAACGAACCGGTCGATCGAGCGCAGCAGGTGATCCGCCGGAACATGCCGCTCCAGGTTGAAGCTGTAGAACAGCGCCTCCTGCGCCACCGTCCGTTCACCCATCATCATGACATCTCCGCCTGCCTGCGGAGACATAGAATCAATACTTTAGCGCCGTTGCAAGGCCGAGTTTTTCAACACAATCGGGTGGGAAGCTGCCACCATCGCAGGAAGCACATAGCCCGATTTGATCGTGGGCAATTCTGAGCTTGCGACGCCTGAGGCGTTTAGCTGGGTTGAGAAAAAGTTTATACTTGAGTGGCATAGCTTGGCTGAGCGGCATCAGGAGCCAGCAGTGTCCCGACATTATGAAAAGCACGACCTGGAAGCGGCCCTCAAGAGTAGCGGTATCTCCGATGCCGCAGCCTTGCGCATCAGATCACGTCTGAACGATGCGGCATCTCGTCCACTGGGCCAAGGCGCCGCATCCCACAGACGGTATTCCTACAACGGAAGGTCGGTGCTCGCTGCCGTGGGGCTTTTGATCCTCCTGACAAGCCTGATGATAGTAGCCCGAAGCGTCATCGAGTTTCGCGCCGGCTTGCTTGTGGCGACAGTCGCATTCTCAGTTTCCCCATACTTCCAGCAACGCGGCGAAGGCATACCACTTTTGGTTCTTCTGGCTGGCACTGTATTCGGAATCGCGGACACGTTGCTCGGATTTGTTGCCTCGTCAGACACTGGCGTCGCTGCGGGCCATCCGTTCGAAGCGCGGCATTCTGTTATCGTTTTCGGAGGTGCGGCACTTGCTGCTGGCGCGTTCTGGATGGTCTATCGCTTGCCACTCGCGTTCGCCACATTCATGATGTTGATCCTCATCCTGGGTGGCGAGGTTGCAACCATGCTGGTCGGTGCACCCTCAACCTGGACTTTCGTAGTCTGGCCTGCGCTTTTCGCACTGTTCGCGCTGGTGTTGGCATGCTGGCACGACATGAGTGATGTGTACCGCGAAACCCCGAGGTCAGATGTCGCATTCTGGCTTCACGCCATTGGCGGCGCAACGATGGCCGGGCAATGCTTTCTGCTTTATGAGATGGTTGCTCATCCGGGTCCTACAATAGCCACGTCCCCCGAGCAGTTTACGATGATTTCACCTGCCGCGAGCGTTATCGGGCTCGCCATTTTTCTTTCCTATGCGATCTATGCGATATGTTTTGACCGGTTGACCATGGCTTTGATTGGAACTATTTTCGTAATGTGTTCAATGCAGTCTCTACTTGGTCTTGATCTGTTTCCGATAAGTCTGATGGTCACTGGAGGAGCCGCATTGACCTTAGCGGCAATGTGGCAGCGCATCCGTCACCTTGCACTGAACGCGATGCCGCTTATTGCTCGAGCCCAGCTACCGCGCTCGTTCTCCCGAGTGGACGGTACGAGACCTGTTGTTTGACACTCAGGCGAAAGTTCGACCGTCAGCCTGGCTAAGACTGGAATGGGGTCGATCCCAGAAAGGCGGGAATTTTCCAGCAGCCGGTGAAAGCCGCCATGCGGCTTCCGGGATCGCTCACCAGCCCGGCTCACGGCGGCTCGTGGGTGATGGGGTGGACGCCCCCCGACGGCATCGATGTGCCATAGTGGAGGTGT
>NZ_LSKQ01000198.1 GCF_001557115.1 Erythrobacter sp. CCH5-A1 | reverse complement strand
AGCAGCAGGCCGCGAGCCTCGAGGAGACCGCCGCCTCGGTCGGCCAGACCGTCGCTCTCACCCGCCAGTCGGCCGACAACGCCGTCGCCGCGCGCTCAGCGATCGCCCAGACCCACCAGCGCGCAACCGAGGGCGGCGCGGTGGTCGGCAAGGCGGTCGCGGCGATGGGCGCGATCGAGCAGTCGGCGCGCGAGATCACCCAGATCATCGACGTCATCGACGGGATCGCCTTCCAGACCA
>NZ_LSKQ01000020.1 GCF_001557115.1 Erythrobacter sp. CCH5-A1 | reverse complement strand
GGGGACGGGGTGCTCGACGTGCGCCTGACCGGCCTGTCGGAACGCGCGCGCAGCGTGACCTATTCGCTCGAGGTCACCGGAACATCGACCTCGCGCCACCACGGCTCGACCCGGCTCGCCCCCGGCACGCAGGCCGTGCTTTCGACCATGCGCACCTCGACCGGCGCTGCGTGGTGTGTCAGGCTTGTCGCCGAGGAAGAGGGCAGCGCGCCTTACGAGATCACGCGCGGGAGCTGCGCTGCTAGTTAACGACGGCGGATCTGGTCCATTGTCGCGGCGCCCGCGCTCCGCTCGGGCGCGCTGATCTGGTCCATGTGCACCTTGCGCGCAGCCTTGGGGCGAGTGTCATCGCGGCCGATGTTGAACTCGTCATAGACCGGATCGTAGCTGATCGGGATGCCCTGCGCCTGAAGCTCGGCGAGCGAAAGCCAGGCATTGCCCGATGACGAGTTGCGGATCCGCGCCAGATCGGCCGGGGCGATGCGGTCGGCCAGCACTTCGGCGACCGAGCCGAGCCGGACCTTGAGGCCTGCCGGGGTCTGCTGGAAATCGACCTGACCCTTGGCCCGCCCGTCGACCCGGGTGAGGAGGCGGGAGCGGAAATCGAGATCGGCGATGCGCTGTGCTCCGGCCGAAGCGGGAGCGCTCGTCGCGGCCGGTTGCCGGGGCACGGCCACGGCGGCGGCAACAGGGGCCGGGGCCGGGACCGGGGCGGGCTTGGCAGCCGCCGGAACGGCGAACGGCGCGCGGGCACCGGGTGCGGCGGCGGCGGCTTTCGGCGGTGCAGGCGCGGTGATCGCGCGGCTCGCTGTCCGGGGCGGCGCGGCCGGCGCGGCCGAAGCCTTCGCGGCAGCAATGCGGGCCGGGGTAAGCTGCTCCATCGCGCTGCGACCGGCGGGCGGCGCAGGCGCGGTCGGGGCC
>NZ_LSKQ01000002.1 GCF_001557115.1 Erythrobacter sp. CCH5-A1 | reverse complement strand
AACTGGCCCCTTTTTAAACCGGTGCCTGGCCCGTTTTTATCCCGGTGTTGACAAAAGCAGATCGATCACTTGATAGTGCAGCAGAAACTTTTTCGCCGTCAGCCAGTCGAGTAACGTCTCGACCTTCGATGAGGCGAGCAGATCGAGGAAACCGCCGGCGCCTAAATGCTTCAGCTTGATCTCTTTCACCGATGGCTGGAGGCGCAGCGCTGCATGAAGCTCGGCGAGGGCGATCGGCCGCGGCGAACCTCGATGAACGATCCCGCCCAGCACGAAACAGTCCGGTCGGCGGATATTCATCCCGGCCGATGTGAGATGCAGCTTTCGGACGTTGTTTGTCTCATCGTAATAGAAGGTATAGCGCTCATCGACGTTTGGCAGGTCGTAAGCCGCCAGAATGGAATCTCTCATCTCGTTTACGTCGATCATTCTCCCTCGATACATCGATCTCGGCTATCAACCGAGTCATGAACAGCTCGCCGGATAAAAATGCACCGAAGCCGGTATTGAACCTCTTTTCCAATGAAGACGAGTTTCGAGACCATCTAGCCGAGCGGATGGAACTCATTGAGCCTGGGCTTGTGCATCTCAAAACCGAGTACGTGCTCGACAACGCCAACGGATCTGGGGGACGCATCGATATCCTTGCTCGCGATGCGTTCGATCACATCGTTTGCGTCGAGATTAAGCGCAGCGACAACAGCGCTCGCGGCACACTGAATGAGCTGAGCAAATACGTTACCCTTCTCGTGGAGCGAGACAGGGTCCCGAGAGAGATGATCCGTTGCGTCGTCGTCTCGACCCATTGGAGTGAACTGCTCCTGCTGCTGTCATATTTTGCGTATTCGGCCAGCGTCGATGTCACGGCGCTGCAGGCCAAGTCAGAAGCCGGTGCTGTAGTTCTGCGGCCGATTGCGCTCAAGACGCTGCGATTCCTCCCGCAGCTCAGTCCCGACATGGACTTGATTTGGTTCGACACAAGCGAGCCGCGGGAGCGCTACGTCGCCTTTATCAGGTCACGCGCATCTCGATTGCAGTTCGTGCGGCTCGCCCTGCTGCTGTTCGAACCCAAGGAGCCGCTGGGAGCGGGACGATCGCCCTATCCCATGATAATTTGTGTATGGCGCGTGCCGGACGGAGTCCACGATCGCATCGAGGCGATAATTGGCAAACGGATCGGGGAGGACTTCCCCTATGCGGCCCGCGGCTGGGAGCCCGAAGCAGATGCGAAGGGCTGGATTGGCGACGTCCCGCACGATCAGCTTCCAGAATTTGCCAACGGCTGGACCCACGGAAACCCGGAAATGCTCCATGCGCTGCAGGAGCGCTACGCGCTGCATCGCGTTGAACGGGTCGGCGACTGGCCGAAACTCGAATTCATCAACGATGACGCCAGGATCCTGAGCGCGGCCTTGGCCGTGTCACCGCTCGGGGGGAGCGAGCGACCGAACCGGCACAGCTACCGCGCGACTGTCACGCCTGCCGTTGCAACGTCGTGGAAGATGGCAACGGACGCTTTCCTCGGGTTCATCGCGTTCGAGCCGGTCTGGCATGAGGCGGCGCGCGCGTATCTGGAGCGGCTTTCGGGTAGCGACGTTAGCGTCGATTTGCACGCCTTCGACAAAAAGCATCTGGCGTATGCAATCCACCAAGCTCAGTCGCATAAGCAAACAATGCTAGGCTATTTCGAGATCATCGTACGCGTAGGCGACACCGTGCTCAAGGGGCTGCATGGATACTATACCTGGGACGGCAAGACCTGCCCGGCCGATGCACGAGCAACGATAAACCAGGTCTATGGTGACGTCGTCTGGGCGAGGCTGAGTATGGAAAGTGCGGTCGATAACGGCCGATACGAGTCGGCCAACGAACTCCACGGCTTCTTGCCGGTCGTTGACTGGCTGCACGAAAACGGATCGCTCCACGGCAGCCCGCCACCCTTTCGGCATTCGATCCAAGATTTCCTGACCGCCAACCCCGAGTATTGCCGCCAGGTCTCGGACGTCCTTAAGCAAGTAGGCCGCTTGCCGACTGATCCCTCGGCGTAGTCCGCTGTGCCCAGTTCGGTCAGCGGCGAGACTGAGGCGGGGCTCCCGACTATGATCGGTCGAGCGGATACTGGCTGGCCGGATCCCAGTGGACGCCGCGATTGATCTTGATCTCGGGAGTCAGCAGCATGTGATATGGTAGCGGCTCGCGTGTTCCATGACGTCCTACGCGATAGGAGGCCGAGGTTTCCTCGATCGCCCAGCTCTCATCCGACCGTGTTGTGACTTCAGGCGCAACATACTCGCCGTAGACCCATCGCAGGCGCGTATCGCCCGGATCGAAGTCGAGCATCTCAAGCTTGTTGCGGAAATGTCGGACGCCGTCAGCCGTGCCACCCGCCCAGGATTCAACGCCGACATGAACAACACCGGGCCGATCCTTGGGAAGCTGTGCGGCCGCTTTCGCCACTGTTGATCGGAAATGCCGCGCCTTCTGGCGGATCGCCTCCCGCGATTGATTACGCCACCCAATAACACTGGCGTGATAGACCATGTCCGCCCAGAATGGACGGCTGAGGCTCGGTCGCCACTTCCCGGCCATTGAATGCGCGAAGTCGTGGTCATACTGGCCGATAAGCAATTCTATCATTCTGCTCGAACCGTAGTAAACCTCGTCCTTGGCAAGAACGCGATGCGCCAGCGACCAGTCAATTTCGCGGATAGTGCCTATGCCATGGCCATCGCGCCAATAATTCGGCCCAACGCCGTTCAGATAGTCCGATGCATGCCGGGCAAGGTAATCGTCAGGGATCGCACTTAGCTCGGCATCGTACGCGACCTGCATGTAGATTGACCGATAGGCTTCTAGCGAAAGCCGATGGACGGGCTGAGCCAGAACCTGGCCGCGAGTACGTTCCCGCGCATCGTAACTCGAACGGTCCATACGCTTGCACTCAACAGCCCAGCGCTGCCGCCCCTTGCTAACATTGAGGTCGTGGGTCTTGGCGACTCCGGGTCGCTCAGGGACAAAGACTGTATTCCAACCGTCCCGTCGGTATGCAAGCGCGACCAGCAGCTCGAACAGTCCGCCATCGGGCTGGCTCCGATCGGCGTTCATCAGCCGGGCGGCCCGGTCTTCGGCGCCGCCAATCGAAAGCAGCGTGGTCAATTCCTCGCCAATCCGGGTAAAGGTCGGCACCATGCGAACCGCTTCTTCCGGCACCCAGTTCAGGCGATCCGCCGCGTAAGCATTAGCCTGGAAAACGTACCAAGCGGCAGTATCCGCCGGATCATAGAATGGGACGGGATTGCCACGCGCCCAGCTCTCTTTCGCCGCAAGAAAGCGGTCGCGGGTCGCTTCAAGCCGCTGGTGCCAGGTTCGACGCTGGACAAGCTCTGCGAGCCATGCGCTGGCGAGCAGCACATTGTCGTCGCGCCAATCCCATCCGGTCTTCGGCGCCGTCCATTCGGGATCTTTAGAGCGTTTTCCACAGTGGCTGAATCGCTGAGGATTCCGTTTCGGGCGCATCT
>NZ_LSKQ01000197.1 GCF_001557115.1 Erythrobacter sp. CCH5-A1 | reverse complement strand
TGGAGTTTCCAAGCTTCACACCAACCAAGGAGTTGATCCCGATGACCGAAGACAGGCTACCGCTTGCCGAGCTTTTGGCGAAGAGCGGAGATGGAGATTTTCTGCGGACCATTGCCGAAAGCGTATTGCAGATCATCATGGAGGCCGATGTTGAGGGCCTGGTCGGCGCCGCCCGGCACGAGCGTTCCGGCGAGCGCACGACCTGGCGCAACGGCTACCGCGACCGCAGCCTCGATACCCGGCTCGGCACGCTCAACCTGAAGATCCCCAAGCTGCGAACTGGCGCATACTTCCCGGGCTTCCTGGAGCCGCGCAAGACGGTGGAGAAGGCCTTGGTCGCGGTGATCCAGGAGGCATGGATCGCCGGCGTCAGCACCCGGCGCGTCGATGATCTGGTGCAGGCGATGGGCATGACCGGCATCTCCAAATCCTCGGTCTCGAAGCTGTGCAAGGACATCGACGAGCGCGTCCATGCCTTCCTGAAGCGCCCGCTCGCAGGCGACTGGCCCTACCTCTGGCTCGATGCCACTTACCTGAAGGTGCGCCAGG